>RGQD01000012.1 GCA_010030205.1 Betaproteobacteria bacterium | reverse complement strand
GACCTGCTTTACGGCAAGGCGCTGGGATTTTTTGCTGAAGAAGGCGTAGACCTTCAACTCGCCGGCTTCACTGGCGGCAGCGCGGTCGTGGTGCCGCAATTGGCCTGTGCAGTAAGCGCCAGGGCAGTGCCGCGCGTTGCGCCGCACAGCGCCAGCGCTGCCAGGCCTGCCAGACACCAGCGCTTGCGGCTTCGATCACAGTTGGCCCTTCAAGCAGCGTTGCCGGTACGGATCGGTGTCGGTCGCATCGCAGTGAAAGATGCCCTGGGAAATTCGGGCGTCATGCCAGTGCAGCCCTTGCAGGCAGCTGCGGTCAGGTACCGATTCGCCTTCGGGCTCCGCGGCAATTCATGAGATTTTTTCCTGTTCAATCTCTGCGATGAGTTCGCCCGCCCGCACCAGTTGGCCTGGCTCGGCGTGCAGCGCCGAAACCCGACCCGCCACGGTGGCGCTGTAGGCATGTTCCATCTTCATGGCCTCAATAGAAAACAGTGGCTGGCCCGCCTGCACGGTATCGCCACTGCGCACCAGCAACTGCGCGATACGGCCGTTCATGCCGGCAGCCACGAGGCCATTATGAATCTGCGCGCCTGTACTGCGGAAGGCCGCGCCCCGCCGCGCGGTGGCCGCGTGCAGCGTGCGACCGCGCAGATGCAGCCACAGGGATTGCGCATCGCGCGCCCAAACCACGGTCTCTTCGATGCCGCCGCATATGACGCGCACTGTGTCTTCGCACAACTGACGCAGTGTGAGCACGGCTTCGCGGCCGTCCAGCGTCACCCGCGCATCCGAGGCATCGATGACTTCGATCACCACGCGCTTCTCTACACCATTCATTTCAAGGGCTAACACACAGGGCCGGTGCGAAAGCCGCGCCAGCATACCCTGCTTGCCGGTGAAGCTGCTGGATGGCAACGCCAGCATCAGCAGCGCGGCCACCGCCTGTAGCCGCAGCCCGCCCTCCTCTCGCAACAGATCAGCCTTGTGGTCCTCGATGAACGAGGTCGTGGCGCCTCCGCGTGCGAACACCGGATGCCGGATGCAGCTCGCAAGGAACGCCGTGTTCGCCGCAACGCCAAGCAGCACGGTCTCGTCGAGCGCAAAAGCAAGCTTGCGCAAAGCCTCTTCGCGCGTGGCTGCGTGCGCCACCAGCTTGGCGGCCAGCGAGTCGTAGTCCGGCGCGATCTCGCCGCCCGTTTCCAGCGCCGTCTCCACCCGGCAGGCAGGCGGTGCGCGCCACAGCAGCACCTTGCCACTGCGCGGCACGAAGCCGTCTTCGGGGTCTTCGGTGCACAGCCGCGCCTGTACCGCATGTCCGCTGCTGCGCACCGCGTCTTGAGCCAGAGGCAGCGGCTCCCCGGCCGCGATACGCAATTGAAGCTCAACCAGGTCCAGCCCGGTGACCGCTTCGGTCACGCAGTGCTCCACCTGCAGCCGCGTATTCATCTCCATGAACCAGAAGCCGCCTTGCGCATCGAGCAGGAACTCCAGCGTGCCCACGCCTTCGTAGCCCACCGCCCTGGCCGCTTGCACCGCGAAGCTGCCCATGCGTTCACGCAGAGCAGCCGGCACCGCCGGCGAAGGCGATTCCTCGATCAGCTTCTGGTGGCGCCGCTGCACCGAGCAGTCGCGCTCGCCCAGGTGGATCGCATTGCCGTGGCGGTCGGCGACGACCTGAATTTCCACGTGACGTGGCGAAGCAAGGGCACGTTCGAGCAAGACAGAATCATCGCCAAACGCATGCTGTGCTTCGGATCGCGCCAGACGCAGCATCGCCGCGAACTCGTCCTCATGGGCGGCAATGCGCATGCCGCGCCCTCCGCCGCCGGCACGAGCCTTCACCATCACCGGGAAGCCGATGCGCCGTGCCTCCGGCAGCAGCCGCGCCTCGTCCTGCTCCAGCCCGTCATAGCCGGGAATGCAGGGCAGGCCGGCCTGCGCCATACGCGCCTTGGCCAGCGCCTTGTCGCCCATCAGCGCGATCGTTTCAGGGCGCGGCCCGATGAAGATCAGGCCCGCATCGAGACACGCCTGGGCAAATGCCCCGTTCTCCGAGAGAAAGCCCCAGCCGGGATGCACCGCGTCCGCGCCGCAGCGCAACGCCGCATCGATCATCGCGGCGCTGTTCAGGTAAGAGGCTTGGAGCGAGGCTGCACCGATACAGGTCGCCATATCTGCTCCACGCACGTGGCGCGCGCCCGCATCGACCGTGGAGTGCACGGCCACGGTGCCGTAGCCCATCGCGCGCGCGGTGCGCATGATGCGCAGCGCGACCTCACCGCGGTTGGCAACAAGGATGCGGCTGAAGGGCGTGGCCGGCACTGCCTCATTCCTTGATGTTGGCGTCACGAATCACTTTTCCGAACTTGGCGTAGTCGCCTTCGATCCGGCGGCCCAGCACGGATGGCGCGCCGCCGCCGGGCACGTAGCCCAGGTTGGCAAAGCGTTCGCGGATTTCGGGCGTCTCCAGCACCTTGGTCAATTCGGCGCTGACGCGCTGCGTGACCTCTTTGGGCGTCTTGGCGGGCACCAGCAGGCCAATCCAAACGCTCACGTCGATGTTGTAGCCAGCTTCGATCAAGGAGGGAACGTCGGGCAGGCTGGCCAGCTTGACCGGCATGGTCAGCGCGATCGCGCGCAGCCGTCCGCTCTTGATGTGCTGCAGCACCGTGCCCACCGAGCTGATCGTCATGTCCACTTGGCCGCCGATGACATCGGTCACCGCCTGCGCGATGCCGGTGTAGGGCACGTGCAGCAGATCGATACCTGCCTCGCGCTTGATCAGCTCAGCCGTGAGGTGCGCTGAGGAGCCGTTGCCGTTGGAGCTCAGGCTCAGCTTGCGCGTTTTGGCCAGCGCCACCAACTCCGCCATGTTCTTGACCGGCAGGGAGGGGTTGATCACCACCACCAGCGGCAGCGAGGCGATCAGGCCCACCGGCTCGAAATCCGCCAGCGGGTCATAGGGCACCTTGCGCAGGTGGGGAATGATGGTGAAAGGCGCGTCCGAACCCAGTATCCAGGTGTAGCCGTCCGGGAGGGTGCGCGCCCCCAACTCCGTGCCGATCACGCCTCCCGCGCCGCCCTTGTTGTCGATGACCAGCGGCTGGCCGATGGCGGCCGACAACTTTTCCGAAATGATGCGCAGGCCGATGTCGCCGGAGCCCCCGGTTGCGTAAGGCACCAGCAGCCGAATCGGCTTGGTCGGCGCCCACTGCGCAGCGGCGCCTGCGCAGTAAAGCGCGAGCGCGAACAGGCCGACGCGGCGGCTCCATCGTGAGAGGTATTTCATGGCTGTCTCCTGCAAGTGTGGGCGAATCTTGAATCTCAGAACGAATCGATAACGCGCTTGCGGGTGGCACGCACGGGCGGCTTCCAGGTGGCGAGCGCCTGCGCCAGCAACATGCGCGTATCGGCCGGGTCGATGACATCGTCGATCAGGAAGCGGCGCGCCATGTCGTATGCGGTGTTGGCTTCGCGCAATTCCGAGGTGAGCTGCGCATGCAGCGCCGCGCGCTCCTGCGCGTCAGCGATAGCGTCGAGCCTGCGCCGGTGGATGATGCTCACCGCTCCTTCCAAGCCCATGCCGCCGAACTCTGCCGTCGGCCAAGCCACCAGCACCATGGGCTCCAGCGCCTGCGATCCCATGATGTAGTGGCCCAGGCCATAGCCCTTGCGCAGCACCACGGTCATGACGGGCGTGGTGGCGTTGGCCAGTGCCACCAGCAAACGCGCGCTGTGGCGCACCAGGCCGGTGGCTTCCGCGGCGGGGCCCACGTGCAGGCCGGGCGTATCGCACAGCATCAGCAGCGGAATGTCGTAGGCATCGCAGGTCTGCACGAATCGCACCGATTTGGCCGCCGAATCGGCATCGATCGCACCGGCCAGCGTCATCGGCTGGTTGGCGACGATGCCGATGGGACATCCCTCGATCCGTCCCAGCATCGTCACCACCGAGCCGCCCCAATCCGCTTTGAGTTCCAGCGTGGAGCCGATGTCGCACAGGCCGCGCGCCACCTCGCGCACGTCGTAGGCTTGGCGCGGGTTTTCCGGAACCGCATCACGCAGCGCCTCGGCGGGGGGCGCGTCGCCCGCGGCCTGCGTGCCGCGGAAATACGAGAGGTATTGGTGTGCAAGCTGCACCGCCTGCGCCGGGTCATCGGCGACCAGATCGACCACACCCGCCGCCACGTGAATTGCCAGCGCGCCGATCTGCTGCGGGGTCAGCTTCTCGCCGATTGCCGTCTCCACCAGCGGCGGACCGGCCAGGCCCATGGCAGCGCCGCGCACCGCGATCAGCAGGTCGCACATGCCTGCCAGGTTGGCGTGGCCGGCGAAAGCCAATGCCGGAACGATGCCCACCGTCGGCACCCAGCCCGACAGCCGCGCGAATGCGGCCAGGCTCGTGCTCGGTCCGCGCGCATAGACCAGCATGTCGTGCGGCCGCGCGCCCGCGCCTTCCAGCCAGCCGACCAGCGGGATGCGCTGTTTGGCGGCCTGCGCGATCACACGGGCCAGCTTGCGGTGGTTCATCGCGCTCTGGCTGCCAGCATGCACGCTGTAGTCGTAGGCGAAGACCGCAAGTGGATGGCCCCCCTGCCTCGCGCTGCCGGTGATGAGGCCATCAGCGGGTGCCTGCATCTGCGCATCCGGCGAGGCGACGAAGCCGCCGAACTCAATAAAGCTGCCTGCGTCGCACAGCGCCGCAATCGCTTCGCGCGCGGTCCAGCGGCCCTGCGCGTGCGTGCGGCGCACAGCTTCGGAACGGGCTTCGTCGCTGAGCGCGTGCCTGCGCGCTCGCAGTTGCGCGAGGCTGGCTTGCGGCGCGCTGCCCTTGTCTTGGGCGTCGCTGTTGTCTTGGTCGGCACTCATGCTGCGCGCCTGCTTGTATGGCTATCGAAGCGTGTGCGGCGAAGGCGCAGACCCTCGCGCTCGCGGTCCCAGGTGTCGGCGGTGATGCCTTCATCGCGTAGCTGCGCCTTGAGGACTTTGAGTGATGCGGTCTTTGGCAATTCGTCGACGATGCGCAGGTAGCGCGGCACCATGAAATGCGGCAGTCGCTCGGCAAGAAACTGGACCAGCGCGATCCGGTCGATATCGCTGCCCGGCAACTGCGAGAGGACGGCCAGCACCTCGTCTTCACCGCGCTCGCTGGGCACGCCAATCACCGCCGCCTCGCGCACGGCGGGGAAAGCGGCCAGCGCGGCCTCCACCTCCACCGCCGAAATGTTCTCGCCGCGCCGGCGTATCGCGTCCTTGAGGCGGTCCACGAAGTAGCAGCAACCTTCGTCGTCCTGGCGAAAACGGTCGCCGGTGTGGAACCAGCCGTTGCGCCATGCGTTGGCCGTGGCTTGCGGATCGCCGCGGTATTCACTGGCGATGGCCCAGGGCATGTCTGAGCGCACCAGCAATTCACCCACGTCGCCGCGCGCCACTTCGCAATCGTTGCCGTCTGCCAGCCGCAGTTCGTAGCCTTCGCGCGCCCGCCCGCAGGAGCCGGGCTGCTTAGGGTTTTTGTCCGAGACGATGGGACAGGAAACTTCTGTCATGTTGAAAACGGTGTAGATGTCCACGCCGAAACGCTGCGAGAACGCCGTCGCGTTGTGGGTGATCGGCACCATGATGGCGTGACGCAGGGGATGCTGCCGGTCAGATTCGCGCGCGGGTTCGGCGAGCAGAAAGTCGGTCATTGCGCCCAACAGCGTGAGCGTGGTGATCTCCAGCGCGCACACAGTACTCCAGAACGACGCCGCGCTGAACGATTCGACCAAACCGACCGAGCCGCCCCGGTAAAGCGCGCGAAACGCGACGCCGATGCCGCCCACGTGCGAGATGGGAATGTTCAGCAGCGCACGGTCGTCCCCGGTCAGCGCGATGAAGCCGCCGCTGGTGGCCCAGGTCTGCGCGTAGGTGATGGGCACAAACTTGGAAGCTCCCGTCGTGCCCGAGGTTGCGACCAACGCGTGGACGTCCCAGGGCTGCGGGTGCGGTAAGAGCGCCTCCTGCAAGGGCGGCCCGTCCGCGGCCAACTCCTCCCAAGCCATCAAGCGGCCCTGCCCTGCCGGCGGAGACGGCGCTGCCACCACCACGACGCGCTCGAAGGCCTGCAACGCCTGCGCGTCCAGGCGCGCCAGCAATGTGGCATGCGCAACAAGGATGCTTGCGCCGGACGCCCGCATGGCGTTGTCCAGCAGGATGCCCTTGTATTCCACGCTCATCGGCGCAAACACGGCGCCCAGGTAGTTCACCGCGAACAGCAGCAGCAGCGCCTGCGGGCCGTTCGGCAGCCAGCATTGCACGCAGCACCCCGGGCGTACACCGATCGTCTGCAGATTGGCCGCGACCGCACGCACGCGCTCATGCAACTGCGCATAGCTCCAGCACTCGCCCGAGGCGAATACCGCGAACACACGATCCGGATGGCTGATTGCCAGCCTCGCCAGACACAGGCGCAGCACACAGTCACCAGCGGATGGAAGGCGAGGATGGTGCGCGCTGGCAGAGGGCAAAGTCATTGAGTGGGGATTCAAGCCAAGTGTCTAAAACATTTGACTTAAAATACTATTCCATCTGACCGCAGCCTGTCAAGACGGGTTTGCCGCAGCCGAAAGCGCAGCTCACACATGAATCAAAAAGTCCAAGCCGCCACCGAGACGAAGTCCGACACCACGCGCCAGCGCCTGATGGTGGCTGCGCGGCAACTTTTTTCGAAGTTCGGCGTGGACGGCGTGTCGGTACGCGACATCGTGGCGGCGGCGGGCGCGCGCAACGGCGCCTCGATTCACTACTACTTCGGCACCAAGGAGGCCCTGATCCAGGAACTGGTGGCCGAAGGCGCCAAGTTGATCAACCAGCGGCGCAACGGGATGCTCGACGCGGCGGAGTCATCGGGCCGCGCGCCGAGCCTGCGCGAGATCGTGAAGATCCTGGTCGAGAGCTCGTTTCCAAAGACAGCCAGCGAAATGCAGGATCGCGAGGGCTACCTGCGTTTCATCACGGTGCTGCAACTGACCCACCGCAAGTTGTTCATCGCGGCGTTGCAGAACCGCTGGAACTCCGGCTACATGCGCTGCCTGGATCACTTCCGACGCGCCTTAGCTCCGATGGCGCCTGCCATTGTTGAGCAACGACTGCGCCTGATGGCGCTGTACCTGGGCGCGACGCTGTCCTCGCGCGAAGCCGCGCTGGAGGGCAAGGAAATAGGAAAGTCGCCGCGCCTGTGGGGCGCAGCCTTCGACCTGGACAACCTGGTGGATACGGTATGCGGGCTTTTGCAACAGCCGCCGGCACCCGAAACACTTTCGCGGCAATGACGCGGCGCTCCGGCTTGCATGCCCTCATCCTGACCCTCTCTCAGAGCGAGACCCGTGCGACCGACGCCTACGACCGCAAACTTGCCGCGCTGGCGCGCGTGCTGCGGCTCATCATTGACGACGTCGGACTCAAACCCTTTGATCAGCAACTCTCGGGCGAGAACTCGCCGGCGACAGCGGCCGTACCGCCGCGTGTGAGCGAGGCCACCACCGGCAGGGTGCCGCCGGCATGGCGCATGGGCCCGTAGAGCAAGGAAGGTGTCACGAAACAACGAGCGGCCCTGCTTGCAACGACCCACCACGCTGCGAATCAGCAGCAGATGATGGCGGCAGTCCTTCGCGAACTCAGTCCACGCTCGGCCCACGCTCGGCGTGAAAAATAGTTGAACAGCCAATGGCGGCCCATCAATCGACCTTGGCGCCGGATTCCTTGATCAGGGTAGCCCAGTGATCGACATCTTTCTTCATGAAATCAGCAAACTCAGCAGCTGTTCCGGTCGCGATTGAGCCACCGAGGTCATTGATTTTCTTGACCAATTCAGGAGATCGTCCCGCCTTGGCGATCGCAGCGTTGAGCTTCTCGATCACATCCGGAGGTGTGCCCGCAGCAGCAACCACACCGAACCAAGGCGCCACGGAGTAAGCAGGTATTCCCGCCTCGGCGATCGTCGGCACGTTAGGCAGGGCCGGGACGCGCTGCAATGAAGTCACGGCCAGCGCCTTCATACTGCCAGCCTTGATATGGGACAGCGAATCCACAGTGCCTGACATGGCGATCGGGATCTGACCGCCAATGAGATCCATGAGCGACGGCGGGGCGCCCTTGTATGGCACGTGCGTCAACTGCAATCCGGCGCGCTTTGCGAATACCGCGCCCGCAATGTGCGTACTGGTACCGTTGCCGCCTGAAGCGAAGTTCCAGTTCTGGCCACCTTTCTTGACCAACGCGATCAACTCCTGCACTGTGTTGGCAGGCACCTTGTTGTTGACCAGCAGGACGTTCGGAATGATCGCCCAGCGCGATACCGGTGCGAAGTCCGTCTGGACGTTGTATGGCACCTTGTCGTACAACGCAAAGTTCGCGGCCAGCGGACCTTGATTTCCAAAAAGCACGGTGTAGCCGTCTGGGGCCGACTTGGCGACTGAGCCTGCGGCAATCATGCCACCAGCCCCGGCCTGGTTGAAGATGACGATGGGTTGCGGAAGAAACTCCGAAAGCTTGGCGGCAAGGTCGCGCGCCATCATGTCCGTCGGCCCGCCCGCAGGGCCTGGCACGAACATACGGATCGGTTTCGAGGGGTAGTCGTCAGCGAGCGCTGAAGTCGCAACAGCGACCAAGGCCGAAGCCATCAAAAGCGAGATGGTCTTTAACAGCTTGTACATCATTGTCTCCAGGTTAGAACAGGGTTCATCCGGCAGGCTGGCAGCAGTACCACTCACCTTTTCGAACTTGTAATGCTGCATCACTGCAGTGACTTCATCACCTCACGAACACATCAGCAATCACGATGCGATCGATTCGAGTGGCTTGTCCGGGTGGACTGGATCGACATAGCTCGAAAAAACCGTGCTGAAAAGTCGTCAGCTTGCTCGTCGTCGTGTTCATGATATTTTCAGATGGGCGAGATGGATCGCCACTTCGCGGGCATGCTGGATTGCCTGCGAGGTGGTGCTTGGGCCAGCACATTGAGCAGGTAGGCGCGCGTCTGCGAGGGCTCAATGACATCATCGATGCCGAAGCCTTCGGCAGCCTGGAGCGCACTGACCCGAGAACGGATTTCATCGATGATTTCCTGGCGCCGAGCCGCCGGATGCGGGGCATCTTGGAACTTTTTGCGGTAGGCCACATCCACCGAGCCCTCAATCGACATCGCACAGATTTCCGCCGTGGGCCATGCCACGCAGGCATCCGGCTCGAAGCCTCTGCCGCCACACATGGCAACGTAGCCCAGACCATAGCCCTTGCGGATGACGACCGACATGCGCGGCACGGTGGCGTGCCCCAGTTCAAACAGCAACTTGGCACTGCGTCGCCCGAGCACAGTGCGCTCGGCCTCAGAGCCGATCGAGACGCCGGGGACATCGATCAGGTAGATGAGTGGCAAGCCGTAGGCATCGCACAAGGCGATGAAATGCGCACCCTTCTCCGAAGCAGCACTGTCGATCATGCCGGCTTTGACCAGTGGCTGGTTTGCAATGAAACCTACCGACTGGCCACCCATGCGAGCCAGGCAAGTGACCAAGTTCGCGCCGTAGGTGGGTTTGATCTCAAACAGGCTGCCGGCATCAGCGATGTGCTCAATCACCCGTCGCGTGTCATAGGTCTGACGCGAACTTGAAGGCACCAACCGGTTCAGCACTTCGGTATCGCCAGCCTCGAAGTTCGTGCGCGGCGTAGGCAGTCCAGCGTTGGATGGCAGGAATGACAGAAAGCGGCAGATCGCGGCGAAGGCTTCATCCTCCGAGCCAACGCCCAGGTCGGCCATCCCATACCTGTCCACCTGGATATCGGCGCCCCCTAGCCGCTGGCCCGTGATCTGTTCGCCGGTGCCAGCCTTGACCAAGGCTGGACCGGCCAGGCCCATCTCCGACAGACCTCGCACCATGGTCACGTGGTCGGCCATCGCGCAAAAATTGGTGTTGGCCGCATAGCCCATTCCCAGCACTGCCGCGACCACCGGCACCCAACCAGACAGTCGCGCGAACTCCTGAAACACCGGGTTGGCCCAAGCGTAGTAGCGTGAGTTTTGGCCATCCTGAATCCGGTGCCCACCACCATCGAGCATCATCACCAAGGGTATGCCGTTGGTGCGGCAGCGCCCGAGTGCGAGCAACATCTTGGCCTTGCCAATCGGCCCCGAACTGCCGCCGAACACTGTGAAGTCCTGCGACAGTACCATCACAGGCCGGCCGTCGATTCGCGCCGAACCCATCACCAGTCCGTCGGCCGGAGCGAACGCTGCATTCTCCGTTTGCACCAACCCGCCGAGTTCGACAAAGCTCCCCACATCGCAGAGCCGGGCGATACGCTCACCTGCCGTGAGTGCAGCACGTGAGCGCTGGCGCGCGAATGCCTCAGGACGTTGCGCATCCAGCAAGGCGGCCTTGCGCTCGCGCAGTTCATCTGGTTCTTGGTTGTTCGCAAGGCCATCAGAGACGGCAAAGACATCGCCGGTCATCTCGCCAAACTCTCCGGGCTGCAAAAAAAGCAAGGCCTGTCCCGCCACGACAGCATCACCGCTGTCGACGAGCAATTCAATCACTCGACCGGACTCTAGCGCAAGGACCTGATGCTCCATCTTCATCGATTCGATCACTGCCATGACCTGGCCGATCCGGACAGCTTCGCCCGCTTCGACCGCCCACCTCACCAATCGGCCACCCATGGGCGCGACAACGACAACGGCACCCTCTGGTCCCACCACTGCCTTATCAACTAACGGTGCGTCAGCATTTGGCGTCATTGAACCGACGTCGAACAAAGCCGGATGCAACAACTTAATCGTCGCGAGAAAATGCTGCGACCGAGCGGATCCCCAGCATCGCGGCGGCGCGCGCGATTCGTACCGCCACCTCACCGCGGTTGGCGATGAAAATCTTTTTGAATGAGCCGGGTTGCGTCATCCCAAAGCACCGTCCTTGCGCAACTGCGCGATTCGGTCAGAGCCGTAACCTAGCGTGCTGGCCAAAACATCATCGGTGTCCTGACCGACCGATGGCGCAGGCCGCGGGTCAGCAGCAGGTGTTTCGCCCATTCGTAGCGGCAGCCGGACATGCGGAATCCAGCCCAACACAGGGTGCGCAATGCGAGTGACAAGTTCCAGGCTGCGCGCCTCAGGTGAACGCAGCGCATCGGGCAGCGTGCGGATCTCCGCACTTGGAACGCTGGCCTTTGCCAAGCGCGCCTGCCAGTGCGCCCATGGCTTGGTTTTGAAAATTTCCTGCAGAGTGTCGAACAACTCCTGCCGCCTTGCCATTCGGCCGTCACGGTCGGCCAGTGTCGGGTCATTCGCCAGATCAGGCCGTTCCAGCACGTCGATGCACAGCCGCTGGTATATCTTGGAATTTCCGCAATTGACGTAAAAAGGCCGGTCCGCCGACATGAATGCCGCCGTAGGCGCAGTATCCGGACTGTCATTGCCGTTGCGTTGCGGCTCGAAGCCGCACAGCAGGTTTTGCATCGACGCATAGCCAGCCAGCAGTGTGGCGCTTTCATACAGCGCAATCTGCAGTTGCTGGCCCTGCCCAGTGCGGGCGCGATAGTTGAGCGCTGCCAGGATACCGTTGCTGGCCATCAGTGCGGTGGTGATGTCCACCACAGGGGACCCAGCGCGAACGCCTGGCCGATCAGCATACCCATTGAGCGAGAAGAAGCCACTCTCGGCCTGCGCCACGGTATCGAAGCCGAGTCGCTTGGCAAATACTCCGTCTTTGCCGTATGCCGAGACTGAGCAGTAGATGATGTCGTGCTTGATGGCTTTGCACGACGCATAGTCCAGCCCAAAGCGCTGCATCACATCACCCGAGAAATTTTCGATCACCACATCGGCGCTCTTGACGAGGTCGCGCGCAACGGACAGCCCCTCCTCGCTTTTGAGGTCCAGCGTGATGCTGCGCTTGTTGCGATTGGCCCAGATGTAGGGCGCACCCTGATCAGGCATCTCTGGGCGGGCCGGCGGGTAATAGCGAAATTCGTCACCGCGCCCAGGTACTTCCACCTTGATCACATCAGCGCCAAAGTTGGCCAAGAGGGTAGCCGCGAAGGGCCCGGCAATGAAGTGCGCGAACTCGACCACGCGCACGCCCTCAAGAGCCATTGGCGCACCCGGCTGGCGTGGTGTGTATTCGGGAAATTCTTCCTGATTCATGCTTAGCTCGTCTCTATGAAGTGGGCAGGGGTCACGATACTCACCAGGCGTCGACACCTGGCTGGTGCTTGTGCGGCGAACGCTCGCGCCGTGGCCGGGCTGAATCCAGTCCTGCCAGCAGCCAGCGACGCGTGTCGGCGGGGTCGATCACGTCGTCAATGTTGAGGAAGGGCGCGAAGTTGGTTGCCTTGCCATGTTGATAGAGCTTGTCCACGAGTTCTTGGAAGCGAGCGGCGCGCTGTTGTGGATCCTGGATGGCCTCGAGTTCGCGCCGGCTTCCCAGTCTGACCTGACCTTCCAAGCCCATGCCGCCGAACTCGGCAGTCGGCCAGGCGACGGTGAAATACGAGCCATGGTGGAAGCTGCCACCGGCCATCGCCATGGCGCCCAGTCCGTAGGCCTTGCGCAAGACAACAGTGAAGTACGGCACGGTGATGTTGGCCGCAGCAATCATCAAGCGGGAGCTATGGCGCACGATCGCGGTCTTCTCCGCGTCTGGTCCGACCATGATCCCGGGCGTGTCGCACAGCGAGACAATAGGCAGTCCGTGCGCGTCACACAGCTTGATAAATCGGGTGAACTTGTCCGCTTCGGGTGCGCAGACGGCACCAGCGTTGTACACCGGGTTGTTGGCGATCAGACCAACGGGCCGCCCTTCGATGCGAACCAGCGCTGTGATCGCACCCACAGCAAATTCCGGCCGCAATTCCAACACCGAGCCTTCATCGAACACCGTGGCGATCAGCTTTCGAATGTCGTAGGCACGGGTTCGGCGGTCGGGGATAAGTTCTCGCAAAGTCTCCTGGTCGGCAATCTTCCACTGCCCTATTGGCCCTTGAAAATAGGCCAGGTACATCTTGGCGGTACGCACCGCGTGCGCCTCGTCCTCCACCAAAATATCGACCACACCGTGCTTGGCATGCATGGTCGCCGGGCCAACCTCTTCAGGCTTGTAAACACCCAGACCTGCACCTTCGATCATCACCGGTCCACCCATGCCCACTGTTGCATCCCGGGTCGCGATCACCACATCACAACAGCCCAGAAGCGCCGCATTGCCAGCAAAACAGCGTCCAGCCACGATGCCCACCAGTGGCACGAGTCCGCTCAAACTGGCAAAGGAAAAGAAAGTAGCGGTCGCAAGATTTGCACCGCTGACGTTGTTCGGCTCCGTCGGTCGGCCACCGCCGCCTTCGGTAAAAATCACGACCGGCCGGCGTGACGCCTCCGCCAGTTGAAACATGCGGTCGTGCTTCTTGTGGCCGAAGAACCCTTGCGTGCCGGCGTGCACCGTGTAGTCGTAAGACGCGACCACACAGCGACTGCGCTCACGGTCAAACAGGTCACCGTTGATACTGGCCAGGCCATAGATAAAGCCATCAGCAGGACTCGATTTGCGCAACTCGGCCAGCGGCGTCACACCATGCCGCGCGCCCACCGCGAAACCGCCGTACTCCAGAAATGAAAGTGGATCGCACAGGTCGGAAATATTCTCGCGCGCAGTACGCATGCCCATGGCGTGGCGACGTGCGACCGCATCCGGTCGACCTTCATCGGCCTGTAGCCGATGCAGTTCCAACGCTTCCTGCAGGTCCCGGCGCGGGCCCACGGACGTCTGCAATGTCAAGCCTTCGATCGCCTCCTCGACATCGCCAGCTTCGATCACGAACATGATTTGGCCAGCGTTGACCAACTCGCCACTCGCGATCCGAACGCTCGTGACAAATCCGCTAAAGGGTGCCTCGACCACGTGTTCCATCTTCATGGCCTCAAGAACGCACAGCGTGTCACCTCGGCGTATGCTTGAACCTTCAGCGGCGCTGAGTTCCAGCACTGTGCCAAGCGTAGGTGCGCGTAACAAGGAAGGGTCGTCACCCAAATCGAACGACGCAATCGTCGTCAAGGAGACATCGCGCGACACTTCCGCCAAGGCGGCGGCCCGTTCCATCGTCCGCTGCTGAGCGATTGCGCCCAATGCCCCAAAATTCAATTCAACAAACCGCGTCGTGACTCGGCCTGCACGAAAGCACGGGTCGCCGGCAATGGCCTCGAGCATGCCCAAGTTGGTGTGAACCCCGCCCAATATGAACTGTCGCAGCGCGCGCTGGCCCTTGTCCACAGCCATCGCATAGTCAGGTGCATGGCAATGCACGACCAGTTTGGCCAGCAGTGGATCGAAGCTACGACTTGGTGTTGCGCCTTCGCGAACAAAAGTCTCAATTCGGATGCCTTGGCCCGTCGGCACCTCGAAACGTGTGATCGTCTCGTTCGCCAAAGCAGGCCCTGCCGCGTTCATGCTCAAGCGGTATTGGATCGCATAACCCTTGGGAGCGCCGATGTCTGCTTGTGCAAGCCCGACCGATTGAAGCGTACCGCCCATCGCCAGATCAATCTGCGCGCGCACAAGATCGACGCCATAGACCTCTTCCGTCACGGTGTGCTCTACCTGCAGTCTCGGATTGGCCTCGATGAAAACGAAGCCCTCGCTCAGTTCTGGCGCCACCAAGTATTCGAAGGTACACAAACCCTGCAAGCCGCAGGCACGGGCCATGCGAAGAGACACTTCCCGCAGTTTTTCACGCAGCCGTGGTGCCAGCCCAGGCGCGGGCGCGATTTCCACCAACTTCTGGTGGCGCTGCTGCACGCTGCAGTCACGGTCACCCAGATGGCAGACATCTCGGCCATCGCCCACCACCTGCACCTCGATATGACGTGCATTGTCAACATACTGTTCTACGTAGAGGGTGTCGTTGCCGAAGGCCATCGCCGCCTCTGAACGGCAGCGCACGAACGCTGAATCCAATTGGGTCAGAGTCTCGACCTCACGCATACCCCGACCACCACCGCCTGCCACCGCCTTGATGATCACCTTGCTGCCGAGCGGCAGTGACACGAAAAAGTCACGCATCCTCTCGAGAGAAGTCGCCTCATTGCTGCCTGGGGCAAGCGGGACACCCTGCTCAAGGGCAAAAGTTCGGGCCCGCACCTTGTCACCAAACAACGCCAGCACTTCGGTCCGCGGACCCACAAAAGTCAATCCGTGCTGCGCACAGCTAGCAGCAAAAGCAGCGTTCTCACTCAAAAAACCATACCCGGGATGGATCAGCGTGCAGCCTGCTTGCGTTGCTGCGCGCAAGATGGCGTCGATGTCAAGGTATGCCGGCACACCAGCCACCTTCAGCGCAATCGACTCATCCGCCGCGAAGCGATGCGGCGAGTTCTCGTCGTCCAAGGAGTAGATGGAGACCGTCTGCAGTCCCAACTCCTGCGCAGCGAGCGCAACCCGCAGCGCGATCTCACCACGATTGGCAATGAGTAATTTTTCTTTCACCGCTGTCGACTCATCGATGCAAAAAAACGGCTCTTTTTATCAGTCATGAACTGGTCTTCCCGTACGAAGCGTCATCACTCTTGTCTAGCGGCCGGCTGAGTGTTTCGCCGACGACCAGCCGCTGAACTGTCTTTAGATCGCCAAGGCTCGATGCCATCAAACTTGTCCATCGACGCCAAAATGGCGTTGCGTCGTTCATTGCACCACTCGTGATCTTCTTGGCAGAAGCCACCATTTCGTCTTCAACCAACACGCGATCCGCGGCCGAGCGCAGCCATCGCGTCGCGAGCGACCCCCCACTCGGCCAGCACGGCGTCAGTGTCTTCACCGATCGCTCGCGGCTTCTGCCCGAGTCGGCCTGGCGTCAAAGAAAAGCGTGGCGCTGAACCCGGTTGCAGATGTCCGTCGACCTCGATGAAACTGCCTCGCGCCACATTGTGGGGGTGACGCATAGCTTCATCCAAATCAAGCACCGGCGCGAAGCAGGCATCACTGCCTTCTAGCAATTCGCACCATTCGTCTCGACTTCGCGTCGCGAAGACTTCCTCAAGGCGAAGCTTGAGCCCAGGCCATAATTTTCGGTTGTTCTGCGCACTCAGTTCCACTTCGTCAGAAAGACCTAATTTTTCGATCAACAAGGCATAAAACTGCGGTTCGATCGCGCCAACACTGACCCACTTGCCGTCGGCACATCGGTAAGGGTTGTAAAAAGGCGACCCGCCGTCGAGAACATTGCTGCCCCGCGGCCCCAGCATCCCGGCGGCGTGCGACTCGTAGAACGCCCCCATCAACGAGGCCGATCCCTCGACCATTGAGCAGTCCACCACCTGCCCTTGCCCACTTCGTTGGGCGTGCATAACAGCCGCCAAAAGACCGAGTCCTAGGTACAACGCACCGCCACCGAAATCACCGACCAGGTTCAACGGCGCAACCGGCCGCTCGGCTGTGCCAACCGAGTGCAGCGCACCACTGAGCGAAATGTAGTTGATATCGTGGCCCGCACTGTGCGCCATGGGACCGGTCTGCCCCCAACCGGTCATCCGGGCGTAGACGAGCTTGGGATTGCCTGCGAGTGCCGGCCCCGGCCCGATGCCCAAACGCTCCATCACGCCGGGTCGAAATCCCTCAATCAATGCATCAGCCTTGCTGATCAGTGCAAGGGCCACCTCGATCGAAGCGGGCTGCTTCAAGTCCAACGCGACAGAGCGACGCCCCCGGGTCAGCCGCTCTGGCGCCTGCCCTGCGTTGAGTGTGCGATCGATGCGGATCACCTCAGCACCGAGATTGGCGAGCAAGCCAGCGCAGAACGGCGCAGGACCCAGGCCTGCGAACTCGACAATCTTGAGGCCGCTATGAACAGCCGGTACGAAGCTGCTGCCACTGTACTTGGCGACATCGCCCAGACCAGATATTTTTCGAATGACGCCTGAAAAATACGAAGTCGAAGCGAACTTTCAAGTTCGACCCGATTCATTAAAAAACTTTTGATGTCAGAGTCAAATTAGAAGTGCGCAATGGAAAAAAATCGCGGACCGGCTTGCAATTTTCAGCATGCTGACCATGTCTTGTTTGTCTCAAAAAAAATCACCGCTTTGACTCTGGGGTAAACATGCGGCGCACGTACTGCGAGTACTCCTGTGCGATCGCATCGGCGCTGAGTCGACTTCCTGGACGGTACCATCTTGGCAGCAAAGTCATCGCGCCCATGATCCAGTTGACAGCCAAGGACAATTCGACATGCGCACAACTCCCGTCATTCACGCCAGCGGCCACCAATTCACGCAGTTGGCGGTCCATCTTGCGCATCCTACTCAGCAGCGCGGTCATCTCTGCGGGCGGCGCGGAGCGCAACTCCAAGGTTGTCGCGCAGGCCCCCAACTCTGATGTGATGCCCACCACATAAAACTGGACAAACTTAGCGATTCGATCAAGACCGCTTGCGTCCAGAGCGAGTGCCTTCGCCAGCGCATCATCGGCGACCTGGCGCCCCAATGCGAAGCAGCACATCAGTATCTCGCCTTTGTCTGAGAAGTAGTAATACAAGGCTGTCTTGGTCAGTCCAAGGCGCGCGGCAATCTGCCCCATAGACGCATTGTGGAACCCAACCTCGCTAAACAAGGTTCCTGCCTCGCGCAAGATTTGTCGCCGACGGACATCACGCACCTCGGCCCGCTGCTCGTCGTCAGACCAACGGCGGGTCACTGCCACGCGGCTCATTCAGATTTTCTGCCGACGAATCACGATGCCGGCCTTCTCGCGATCCCAGGTGTCAGCAGTCACGCCCTCGCCACGGATCAGATGCTTTTGCACTTTCTGCGTTGGTGTCTTTGGAAGCTGCAAAACGATTCGTACGTAGCGCGGCACCATGAAATGGGCCATCCGGGGAATCAAGTACTCGATCAACTGCTTGGGATCGATCTCGACACCCGGCTGTGTGACCAGCGCGACCAGCACCTCATCCTCGCCCAGTTCGCTCGGTACCGCCACCACCGCGCATTCCTGCACCGATGGATGCGAACCGACTTCGGCTTCGACTTCGAAGGACGAGATGTTCTCGCCGCGGCGGCGAATAGCGTCCTTCATTCGATCGACAAAGAAGAAATTCCCATCGCCATCTCGGCGGAACGCGTCGCCCGTGTGAAACCATCCGTTACGCCACGCCCGCGCGGTCGCTTCTGGGTTGCCAAAGTAGCCGCTATTCATGGCCCATGGTCGATCGGCGCGAATCATCAACTCACCGATTTCGCCTGGCGCTAGCTCGCAGTCGTTCTCGTCAACAACACGGGCTTCGATGCCCGCGCGCACCTTGCCGCAGGTTCCCAGCGGCGTTGGATTGAGGCCGGAGACAATAGGCCACGAGGTTTCGGTCATGTTGAAAGTCGTGTACACATCGACCTTGAACCGCTTCGAGAACGCGGGCGCATCTTCCAGTAGCGGCACCATCAGCACTTTACGCAAGGAATGTTGACTGTCGGATTCTGCTGTTGGCTTCTTGACCAGCAAGGTTGCCATGCCGCCCAGCAATACAACATAGGTGACTGCGTGAGCATCCACGACGCCCCAGAACTGACCAATCTGGAACGCGTCGACGATCACCACTGATGCACCGCGGGACAGCATCGTGTAGACCCCGCCCGTGCCGCCCATGTGAAACAGCGGCAGGTTGATCAGTTGGCGGTCGTTGGAATCGGTCAAGTTTGCCGCATTGCCACCCGAATACAGTTGTAGATACGAAGACATCACCCCTTTGGACGGCCCGGTGGTGCCGGAGGTGTAGATGACAGATTGCAGGTCCCAGGGCATGATCTCGCGCTCAAGCGGCCGCAGCTCGAACGCCTCCGGGTCGAGCACATTTGCCGCATGCCTGGCAAGCCCCGGCACTGGCACACCCTCCCCGTCGATCACGATGATGTCCGTCAGCTTAGAACGAGCGATGCCAACAAGCCGATCAGTCAACGCCGCATGCGCAATGATCAGCCTTGCACCGCTCAGGCTGATCGCATGTTCGAGAATTCGACCGCGATACGAGACATTCAACGGCACATAAACTGCACCAAGATAATTCAGCGCGAGCCAAGTGCGGATCGCGTCCGGACCATTTGGTAGCCAGGTGTGCACGGTCTCACCTTGCTGCACACCCAGCGCTTGCAAACCGGCCGCTGTGCGCCGAACGATCTGCAAAGTTTGGGCATATGTCCACTCACTGCAGTCAGCGAAACGCGCAAACACCTTGTCGGGCTGCGACGCGGCGAATTTCTCGAGCATCGGGCGCAGCACGCAGTCTTCCGGCGCGACCACTCGCTCGTCGTGCCAACTCTTAGGCATGTCTCGACCCCTTGGCTGTGCCGGCGTGTCAGCACCAAAATTTGAATGTGTGTTCAAATTTAGTCTAACATGTGTTTGAACCCAGACGGGTGCTTTCGGCGGTGCGCCGCGCAAGGCTCGGGCATCGCTTCTGCTACAGCCTGGTGACGAGACCAAGCACCGCATCACGGGGATCCGAATGCCGCGCGTGGCCCGAAGAATGTTTGAGGCGATGTCCAGACGATGCGCACGGGTAGCGGCGTCTCAACTCGTTCTGTCAATGTCTCGCCGGAAGACGCGGGAAAATGCCCCGGGCTGGCGCCGGGGCCAAGCAATCAAGTTGCTGAACGGCTGCCACCATCTGCTGCGTTTTCACGGCGGAAGACGAGACGGGCCTGCTGGTGAAATTGGCGTCCCGATGGCCCGTCGGTCGCACAACATGGGACGCTGGTCGAAAAATACCTGGGTTTATCCTGTGTCGATGTGGCAAGCAAAGTGGCAACATGACCTTGAAATTGTGGTCCACTGGCATGTATGGCGGCACGCGGCTTGGCTTGGTGCTTGTTCGACTTGTCTGTCCAAGATGACAAAGAGGAAGTCAGACTGAGACCATGAGAATTGCTCGGCAAATGACGATGCTGGCAAGGATCCCAGGTCTCGCCCACACCGCCAACCAAAAATCGCAAGAAAGCAAACACCATGAAAACGAGATCCCTGTCGTTGGCAACGATTGTCGTGAGCCTTGCACTCGGATGCTTCGCAGTCCAACCAGCCCAAGCGCAACAGCCCGCGTTCCCGGACCGTCCCATTCGGATGGGTTACGGCTTCGCCGCTGGCGGCTCGGGTGATATCGCAGCGCGACTTCTTGCCGATGTGGCAACAAAGGTGCTTGGCCAGCAAGTGGTCGTCGAGAATCGAACCGGAGCCAACGGCATGATTGCGGCGGAGTCGATTGCCCACAGCCCAGCCGATGGACACAACGTGCTGTTCTGTACTACTGGCAACATGACGATCATCACCGAATTGCCCGGCACGCAGCTCCCAGTGAATCCGGCCACAGAGTTGATTGCCTTGAGCCAACTTCTGCGTTCGACGTTTGGCCTGGTTGTCAGCAAAAACAGTCCATGGCGCACGACCCAGGATCTGATCAATGACGCGCGCGCAAACCCTGGAAAAATCAGCTACGCCAGCCCAGGCGTCGGCTCTGTTCAGCATCTTTCGAGCGAGCTATTGAGCCAGAAGGCTGGCCTCAAAATGATCCACGTGCCCTATCGCGGCTCTCAAGCGGCGCTACCCGATCTCGTCTCCGGTCGGACGGGATTTTCGCTCACCAATCTCGGCGATGTGATCAACCATGTCCGCCAAGGGCAGTTGCGCTTGATTGCGCTAGGTGATCCGCTGGGACGGCAATTTTTTCCTGAAGCGCCGATGATCTCAGAGACAGTCCCCGGTTTCGAGACCTACGCATGGTTTGGCTTGTGCGGGCCAAAAGGAATGCGGCCTGCCGTCATCAAGCGCTGGGAGGAGGCCGTCAAGGCGGCCGTCGAAGATCCGGCCGTGAGCAAGAAGCTCCTTGACAACGGCATGGTGCCGGCTTTTCAGGATGCTGCAGGGCTCACGAGGACCATGGAGGAAAATCGAAAGAACTATCGAGAAATTATCAAAGCTGCAAACATACGGGCCGAGTGATGGGCGCAATGCAGTCGGCATCTCCGCGGCCCGAAAAGTCCAAGACCGGCAGCGGTCGTCACGGTTCCATTTTTCATTCATGCTCAGGTCGTAAGCTTGGACAGCAGCTCGATTGATCCATCGGCATCGCTGCTGCAGCCAGCCTGTCCTGACGTTTGTGGCACAACTCAAGCTCAGTCGGAATCAAGCTCGAATCCCTGTGAGTTGTCCCGGCTCGCCTATTGGTGGCCATTGACAAGACGGACGCATTCGTCTGCTGACAACACCACGGCGGCGCGCTTGTCACGCTTGACGATTGGCAGTGGCCCGCGGCGCAAGCTGTCTTCAATGGCCGCCACGGCTCAGCTGGCCGGAGGTCGTGCCGCCGGACCGGCATCTCAGCACCCCAGCTGTCTGGGCGTGGCAATCGGGTTCACCCCTGTTGTGCGCAAACTTCAGCTTTGATCCAATGACAGACCAACCTGCCGAAGGAGCCCCTAGATGACCCATGGCGATGAAGCGGCCGCCAGCCTGGCCGACACAGCAAGACCTTCGTACCGACGTCGCCAACTGATGGGTGCAAGCCTGGCCGGCGTGGGCAGCCTGGTGTTCGACCTGGCCGCATCTGGCCAGGCTCAAGCGCAGCAGCCTGGCGTGCTGCGAGTGGCGATCAATCTGAACCCGTCGACGCTCGACCCGATCACCGGGCGCAGCGGCGGCGATCACCAGTTTCTCTACCCGCTGTACGACACCCTGGTGCAGTGGAACCCCAGGACGCTAGAGCCCCAACCCGGTCTGGCGCTGTCGTGGACCTACAAAGACGACAACACGCTGGTGCTGGTGCTGCGGCCGAGCGTGATCTTCCACGACGGCACGCCCTGCGACGCCGAGGCGGTCAAATTCAACCTTGACCGGGCACGGCTGGATCCGAAGTCCAACATCAAGGTCGACCTGTCGACACTGGAGTCTGTCGAGGCCAGCGGCGCGCTGACCGTGACGATCAAGCTCAAGACGCCAGACCGTTCGCTGCCGCAGATCTTCTCCGACCGCGCCGGCATGATGGCATCGCCCACCGCGATCAAGGCGGGCGGCGGCAGCATAGACCGCGCGCCAGTGGGCGCGGGACCTTGGAAGTTCATCAAATGGGAAGACGGCTCTATTGTCGGCTATGAGGCTTTTGCCAATCACTGGAACAAAGGCCTGCCAAAGACCGATCGGCTTGAAATGCGCGTGATCACCGACACCAGTTCGGGCGTTCGCTCAGTACTGGCCGGCGAGAACGACCTGGTCGTGGCGGTGCCGCCAGTGCAAAAATTATCGCTCGAACGCAGCGGCAAGATCAAGGTCTTCGCCACCCCTTCGCTCTACCTGCACATGATCTACCTGGACTACTCCAGGCCACCGTTCAACGATGTACGGGTGCGGCGCGCGTTCAATCTGGCGATCGACCGGGTGGCCTACAACAAGGCAACGATGGCCGGACTGGGCGAGCCGGCCACCACGCTCTATCCGAAGAGCTATTGGCCACACGACCCGTCGCTGACCGGGATTCTGGCCTACGACCCCGACAAGGCCCGCGCACTGCTCAAGCAAGCCGGCACGCCCGAGATCAGCTTCACCGGCATTGCCTATGCCGACCAGGCGGCCACCCAGCGAGTCGAGGTGTTGCTCGAAATGTGGCGCAAGGTGGGATTCACGGCCAAGATGCGGTCGGGCGCAGTGGCTGCGGCGTCAGACGCGTTTTTCTTCCAACGCCAGGTCGATGTGTTCCTGGCAGCGATCACGCCCAGGCCCGATCCGTCGATGGTGCCAGGCACGCTGTTCGGCAAGACCTCGCCGTACAACGGCGGCCACCTGGAGATCGCCGGGATGGAGGCCGCACTGACCGCCTCACGCAGCGGCACGACACAGGCAGAGCGCAAGCTCGCGCTGTCCAAGGTGCAGCGAATTGCAATCGAAGAAGCGGTGTTCGTGCCTTTGCTGTTCGACGTCAGTGTGATTGCGATGAACAAGAGGTTCACCGGCTTCGAACCCAACTTGCTTGGCCGGCCACGCTTCGAGCAGATGGCCGCCAACGGTAAATAGCGGTTCCAGAATCAACAGGCCAGCCATTGGGGGGGAAGATGCAGGACAAACGGATGCCACCGCGCGAGCAATGCGTGATCGGCGAGTTGATCGACCGGCATGCCCAGCACCACGCCGGCGCTGCGTTCGCGGTCTTCTCCGATGGCTCGGCATGGACATACCGGCAGCTGCGCGACCAGGTTCGCGACTGCGCGCAGGGCTTGCAGGCGCTGGGGGTCGCACAAGGCGACCCGGTATTGGTCTGGCTGCCCAACGGCGAGGCTTGCCTGCGGGTGATGCTGGCGCTGAACTACCTGGGTGCGGTCTATGTGCCGATCAACACCGGCTACCGCGGCGGCCTGCTCGAGCATGTGATCGACAACTCGGGCGCGCGGCTCATGGTCGCGCAAGCGCCTCTGGTCGAACGACTCGAAGGCATCGCCCATTCAGCCTTGCGCGAGGTCGTCGTGCTGGGCGCCGAGACGTCGCAGCCCGTCTCGGGCTTGTCGATGGTCGCCGCCAACGCGCTGGCCGGCGAAGGCAGCCGGCTGAAGTCGCCAGCGCGCCAGATCGAACCCTGGGACACGCTGTCGATCATCTACACCTCGGGCACCACCGGACCGTCCAAGGGCGTGTTGATCTCGGCGCTGCAGATGTACTCGACCTTCATTCCCAATCAGACGATGCGTCACGAAGACCGCACGCTCGTCACGCTGCCGATGTTCCATGTCGGCGGCGCCGGTCCGATCTGGGCGACGCTGATGCGCGCAGGGTCATTCGCGCTGATCGAATCTTTTCGCACTGGAGAATTCTGGAACACGATTCGCCGTTTCGAGGTCAGCCACACGATCTTGCTGGGCGCGATGACGCCTTTCTTGCTCAAGGAACCGCCATCGGATCAGGATCGCCAGCATCCGCTCCAGCGGGTGTCGATGATCCCGCTGAGCGACCAGAGCAGGGAGTTCTCGGAACGATTCGGTGTCGAGGTCTTCACCAGCTTCAACATGACCGAGACCTCATCGCCGCTGTTCATCGGACCCAACCCGGCGATACGCGGCACCTGCGGGCGGCCGCGAGACGGCGTGCAGGTCAGGATCGTCGACGACAACGACTGCGAGGTGGCGCCAGACGTCGTCGGCGAACTGATGATTCGAAGCGACATGCCCTACGCACTGAACCACGGTTATCACAAGAACGCCGAAGCCACCGCCAAGGCCTGGCGCAACGGCTGGTTCCATACCGGCGATGCGTTCCGACGCGATGCTGATGGCAACTTCTTTTTCGTCGATCGGATCAAGGACGCGATACGCAGGCGTGGCGAGAACATCTCGTCATTCGAGGTCGAGAAAGAAATTGT
The DNA here is from genome assembly GCA_010030205.1 of Betaproteobacteria bacterium. GTDB lineage: Bacteria > Pseudomonadota > Gammaproteobacteria > Burkholderiales > Burkholderiaceae_C > Pseudaquabacterium. Next base: position 10,509 of record RGQD01000012.1, on the reverse strand, counting down.
CGCCTTCGACAGCGTGCGAGACGCCGCCGTGGTGGCAGTGCCCAGCGAATTCGGTGAGGACGAGGTGATGGCGATCCTCAGTCCGGTCGCGGGTCAAACCATAGACCTGCCGGCGCTGGTCGAGTTCCTGAGACCTCGACTCGCCCACTTCATGGTGCCGCGCTACTTCCGCAGCATCCCCGACCTGCCACGCACGCCGACCGAGAAGGTGCAGAAGCACCTGCTTCGGTCCGAGGGTGTCACGCCCGACACCTGGGATCGCGAGACTGCCGGCATCGTGTTCAAACGCGAGCGCCTGGCTTGAGACCCTCACCGCCCGGGAAATAGGAATTTCAAGCGCCATAGAACGGCCGGCTACTCGATGCGCCCGTTGACGACCACCTCCTAGAAGTTTGAAGCCAGGCTGCGTGACCATCTCCAGCGCAGCGGACCGGTCGTGAAGGCCTGCGGATTCGCCGCCGACAATTGATTACTGCCTTGGTATCTTGGCCGCCTCGATCACCCGGGTTTCGCGCTCGATGTCGTCCAGTTGATAACGGCGCAAGGTCTTCGCGTCGGCCGGAAACGCGACCAGATTGTTGCGCGCGAGGAACTGCTGCGCTTCGTCGGTGGCCATGATGTCGAGCAGCGTGCGCTCGAGCCTGTCGATGACGGGCTGGGGCACACGCGCCGCGACGAAAACCGCCCACCAGGCCACCGGCGCGTAATCCGGGTATCCGCTCTCGATCATCGTCGGCACGTTCGGCTCGGCGGCCAGCCTGCGGTCGGCCGTGACGGCGAGCAGCCGCAGCTTGCCCGCGCGGATGAAGGCTTGCGCGCCGCCGTACTCGGCCAGCGCGAAGTCGATATGCCCCCCGGCCAGGTCCGTGAGCACCGGTGCAGCGCCCTTGTACGGCACGTGGTTGGCGCGTGCCGACGCCAGCGACAGCAGCCACTCGGTGGCGATCTGGTAGGTCGCGCTGCCGGCGCCGTAACTCAGTTTGCCCGGGTTGGCTGCGGCGGCTGCCATCAGTTCCTGCGCGGTCCTGTACTTCGACGCTGCGGGCACCAGCAGACCGAATGAGCCCAGCGCCAGACGAGCCACTGGGGCCAGATCCTTCACCGGGTCGTACGCAAGCTTCTGGAACAGCGCCACGTTGGTGGCCACCGGCGCGTTGGCCACGAAGAACAGCGTATGGCCGTCGGCTGGCGCACCGATCACAGCCTGCGCCGCGATCATGCCGCTGCTGCCCACGCGCTGCTCGGGTACCACCGGTTTGCCCAGACGCTCTTCCAGCTTCCGGCCGATGAATCGCGCCAGCACGTCGGTGCCGGTGCCCGGCGGATACGGAATCACCAGCTTGATCGCCTGTTCGGGGTACTCGGCCCGGGCACTGCCAGGACCGAGGATGCCGGCCAGTGCCGTGCCGGCCAGCGCGAACGTGACGCGCCGTCTTTGAATTCTCGCCCCCGTCCCAACCGCTGAATTCATGCCGCTTGGCGCGCCGGTCGCGTTTGTCGCGTTTGTCCTGTTTATCGCGTTTCCCGCGTTTTCTGCGTTTCCTGCGTTCACTGCGTCTTGCGTCTTCATCGCGCCCCCTAATTTGTTGCGTCCGTGTGGATCGCGCACCACCGTGTCACAGAAGATTCCAATGTCGCCGGATGTTGGCCTCGGTGAAGGGGTTGAGCACCACGCGACCGACGGCCTCACGCGCGGCCAGCGCTGCCAGCGCCGCGGCGAAGTCATCCAGCCGGTGGCGAGCATGAAGCCACGGCTGTAGCCGTCCCTGCGCATGCCATCCGAACATCGTGTTCATCGCTTCACGTACTCGCGTCTCGTCGTGCGGATGCGAAGGGACCCGGCCCCAGTTCAGGTATTGGCCCCAGTAGAGACCGATCACGTCGAAATTCTTGACCAGCGCGATGTTGGTCGCCAACTGCGCGATGGTTCCGCCGGCGAAGCCCACCACCACCAGACGCCCATCCGGCGCAATGCAACGGGTGGACTCCATGAACGTGTCGCCGCCCACGGGGTCGAACACCACGTCTGCGCCGCGCCCGTCGGTGAACGCCAGCACAGCGTCGCGAAATGATGTCTCGCGGTGGTTGACCACGAGATCGGCGCCAAGCTTCGAGCAGGCCTGTGCTTTGTCCGCTGAGCCGACGATGGCCACCACGCGCGCACCCAGGCACCGGGCCACCTGAACCGCAGCCATGCCACTGCCGCCCGCCGCGCCGTGCACCAGAACGGTTTCGCCCGGCTGCACACGCGCCCGCCAGGCGAGCGCCGCGTAGGCCGTGCCGTACATCACCGGGAACTGGACCGCAGCGTCGTGGTCTATCGTGTCGGGCAATACCCATACGGTGCGCTGCGGGACGACCACCTGCTCGGCGAAGCCGTCCCGGCGCAGGGCCGCCGCCACACGGTCACCGGGGCGAAATCGCGTGACGTCAGGGCCGCACTCGACGACCACACCGCTCACGTCAGTGCCCGGCGTAAAAGGGAGTTCGGCGCGGTTCTGGTGTCGGCCTTGCAGTGCCAGCAGATTGGCGAAGCTCAGCCCGCTGGCGCAGACCGCGATGCGCACGCGCTCACCATCGGCGACCGGTTCGGGAAGATTCTCGACCCGGACCGAAGCCGGATCGCCGAACTCTCGGCAGACCACCGCGCGCATCAGCCGAACTCGCGGCAGGTGCCCGCGCGCATCAGCCCACCTTGCCGTGACGGCCGGCGCCGGAGGCAAAGCGCGCGGCGCCCGACACGGCCTGAGCCTGGCGCGCCTCGGTGGCCAGTTCCAGTTCGCGCGCGATCGCCTCGCCGATCGGCAGGTCGGCCTGCTCGTAGGCCGACTGCCGGTCGGTGCGCATCGCAAGCTCCGGGAACTGCGCGATCCGCAGCGCCAGCGCCTGCGCCTCGGCGAGTGCCGTGCCATCAGCCACCACGAGATTGGCCAGGCCGATGCGCTCGGCTTCCTCGCCGCCGATGCTGCGCGCTGTCAGCAGCATGTCAAGCGCCCGGCCCTGGCCGATGATGCGCGGCAGCCTCACCGTGGTCCCGTCGCTCATTGGCACGCCCCAGCGGCGCGAGAGCACCGCGAACGACGCGCTCTTTTCGGCCACCCGCAGGTCACACCACAAGGCCACACCCAGACCGCCCGCGCAGGCATGACCTGCCACCGCTGCGATCACCGGTTTGCTTGCGGCACGGTGCAGTGGGCCCTGCGCGCTGCCCGCCCAGGGCACATAGTCGACGCCCGACGCCAGTTCCTTGAGGTCGGCGCCGGCGCAGAAGTTTCCCTGCGCGCCGGTGAGCACCGCCACCCGGGCCAGCGGGTCGGCCTCGAAGGCGCGGATGGCATCAGCCAGCAGCAGCGACGCCTCACGGTCCAGCGCGTTACGCGCTTGCGGGCGGTTGATGATCAACGTGGTGACTGGACCGTTTTTTTCGACCAGTATCTTGTCGCTCATGTGCGGTCTCGACTCTTCGGGGTGATTCACAACTGCCGCGGGTATTCGGGCGCAAGAGCATCCGAGCGCGAATGAAAATCGTCTGCGGCGCAATTTAGAGCGCCGATCATGATTCTGTTTCGTCAGCAATGGTAACCGTACACTTCGGGCCTCGGCTGCGTTACCCACGTCGCCATTCCACTTGTCGACGAGAGCGCCATGCAACCCAGTCCCTCATCCGCCGGCGCGCCGGTCCGCGCCCTTCCCTTCGCTGGCCTGCGCGTGCTGGACGTGAGCCAGGGGATCTCCGGCCCGTACTGCGCGCACGTGCTGTGGCAGCAGGGTGCGGATGTCATCAAGGTAGAGCCGCCCGCAGGCGACTGGGCGCGCGGCATGGGTGTGCTGCGCGAGGGCGCCAGTTCGCTGTCGGTGGCCTTCAATGGCGGCAAGCGCGACATCTGCGTCGATGCCAGCCGACCCGAAGGCCGCGCGGTGCTCGCAAAGCTGGCAGCGCAGGCCGATGTGATCGTCGAAAATTTTCGCCCAGGCGTGGCTGCGCGGTTGGGCCTGGACCCGGTCGCGATGCGCAGGACCCGGCCCGAACTCGTTTTTGTATCGATCTCCGGATACGGCGACCACGGGCCGTATGCGGGTGCGCCCGCCACGGATTCGGTGGTGCAGGCCGACGCCGGCCTGATGTTCGCCAACCGGGGCGGCGAGGCGCCGCGCAAGATCGGGCTGTACCTGGCCGACATGAATTCTGGCCTCTACGCGGCACAGGCGGTGGCCGCAGCGCTCTACCGCCGCGCCACGGACGGCCAGGGCGAGCACATCGAGGTCAATCTGATGGAGACCTGCGCGGCCACGCTGGTGTGCAACTTCGTCGAATACTCGATGGCACCGGACAACGAGCGCAAGCCCGTGGTCCCGCCGTCAGCCCCCAACGGCACCTACGAGGCGGCCGACGGAGCGGTGAACTTGGTCACACTGAACAACGAGCAGTTCGGCCGCATCTGCCTGGCCTTGGGCGAGCCCGCCTGGGCGCAGGATCCACGCTTCGCTGACGCGGCAAGCCGACTCGATCACAGGCACCTGATCAACGGGATGGTGGCCGATGTCATTCGCCGGATGCCGGTGGCGCACTGGGTCGTGAAGTTCAAGGCGCACGACCTGCTGCATGCGCCGGTGCGCAGCTACTCGCAGTGCATCGACCATCCCCAGGCGCGCCACCTCGGCACGTTCCAGACGCTAGAGCAGCCGGGTGTCGGCGCCGTGGCATTCGCCGGCATCCCAGTGCATGCGATGCGCCGGCCGGTGGCAGCGTCGCCGCGCATTGGCGAGCACACTGAGGCTGTGCTTCGCGACGCCGGGTTTGCAGAAAAGGAGCTCGGGGCGCTGCTGCGCGACCGCGTGGTGGAGCAGCGATAGGCAGGCGGACTTCACCCTAGCACTGGGTTGTGCAGCCGTGAACCCAGTGATTCCGTCATCGCCTGCCCAGGGCAGGCGCCCGAGCGACAGCTTCAACGGTGTCATTGTCAAGAAGAAGATTGACGAGGAAGTGCTCGACATCATCTGCAAGAACGCCACCTCGCGTCAGAATTTCTGAAGTCCGCACCAGCAGAAAGCAAGCACCATGAACCACGACCTGAGTCGCATCCTTCGTACCAGCCTTTTAGCCCTTTGCATGACCAGCGCCTTCGCGGCTCCGTCTACGCCCGAACCGCAAGACAAGCTGGATGCAGTACGCGCCCAAATCGAAGCCAAACAGTGGGACCGTGCGATCGAAGAGCTCAAACGTGTCAATGACACCGGCAGCGCCGAATGGAACAACCTGATGGGCTACAGCCTGCGCAAGGCCAAGACCCCAGACCTCGACGCATCGGAGAAGTTTTACGACGACGCATTGCGTATCGACCCTCGCCACCGTGGAACGCTCGAGTACTCGGGTGAGTTGTACTTGATGAAGGGAGACTTGGCGATGGCCGAAAAGCGCCTGGCCGCGCTCGACAAGATCTGCGCCTTACCTTGCAGCGAGTACACCAACCTCAAGAAAGCGATTGCCCGCTACAAAGCTGCTGGCAACAAAAGCGTGTCGCCCGGCTACTGACGGCCCCAATGGCTCAGACAGGCTGTCAGGGAAGCTTGACTCTGGCTGCGAATTCGAAAAAAGTTCCGACTCAGGTGGCGGCCGATTGATAGGCATCGGCCCGCTCGGCGCCGGCAACTTCAGGCCCACTGGCCGGCGAAGCAGGTCCGGCGGGCTTCTCAAGGGCGTCATGATGACGACCCGTCAGCCTGACATCAAGATACTGCGTAAGTACGCTCACCCATTGATTTAGGCCTATGTAAACCAGCGCCAGCCCTCGATATCGCCGCGTAGCATCCAGAATGCCAGCCGCGAATTTTCGCTGTCAGTTGGGCGCGCGCAAGCTAAACCAGCAGCAACACGCACCCAGGCGATGACCTGATCTAGAGCCTGGCGCCTGGTCTTGTGCAGCGATGCCATCGGCTTGCTGCGCACCGGCCACTATCAGCGGTGCACCGAAAGCCGGTTGGCCAATGGTTTGTTCAGCGGCTGGGTGAACAGAGAGGGGTGCACGCTGAACGCGACGATCCCGTGCCAGTCCGGGCCGACATTGCGATGCACGAGACCCGCGGGCGCAGCGACGCGACAACCCACGGCCGCATGCTCTACCGTGCCGTCTTCGAGCTCCGCGCTGGCAGTTCCCTCGAGCACATAGGCCACGGCATCGAAGTCATGCCAATGCAAATCATTCTCTGCTGAGAAGGTCTTTTCGATCGCATGCCATCCGAGCTTGGTGATCTCCGCCAGGGCTTGCTCCTTGGTCGTGAAATGGCCTTCGGTAATGGTCAATCGCATTTCGGTCTCCTGTGTTTGATGGATGGCTGAACCTCAGCCTCGGGCGCAGGCAAGGCGTTGCTGCGCCAAGCCTGCACATGGTATCGCGATGACAGCAGCGGGTTCAATCGGCAATTTTGGGGCGATCCTGACCCACTTCAAATCCGACCTGCGGCTGCGGTGGAGGGGGACGACGTACAGCGGCGATCGCGGCGAGGAGCAGGCAAAGAGGCTTGCAAACAGGCTGGCAAAAAGGCTGGCAAAGAGGCTGGCAAGCCGGGCACAAGAACTACCAAGGCGCTCCGAGTGACGGATCGGCTTGGTTGAGCGACGGCGATCAGGCGCGGCGGGCGCTTCGCGGTGGCGCCAGGGACGACTCCCCAGGGAACCTGCGCTGGGCTGTCCGCTCCCACATCGATTGTGGCATGCTACCGAACGAATTTGTCCGATGAAAACCGATGAAATCTGTTCTGACTGGCTACATCGCCATGTTCATCCTGTGCAACATCAGTCTGGCCCAATCAATGCACCAAGATCCCCAAGCTCCGACGGCGCCCCAGCACGAGCATGCCTTTGCCTGGCACGGCGAGCCTGTGCAGGACCCTTGGTACTGGTTGCGTGACAAGGACAGTCCGCCCGTGCTGGACTACCTTCAGGCCGAGAACGCCTACACCCGATCCATGACCGAAGGCCTGGCGCCTTTCACCGACACGCTCTACCAGGAAATGCTGGGCCGATACCAGCAGACCGATATGGATGTGCCGGTGCGACGCGGGGCATGGTTCTATTACAGCCGGACGGTCGAGGGGCAGCAGTACCCGATCCGCTGCCGCCGCCCAGCCTCGACAGCCATGAGCTATGACGAGCGGGCGCCAGAGCAGGTGTTGCTGGACCTCAACGAGATGGCCCAGGGCCGGGCTTTCATAAGCCTGGGCTTCATGCAAGTGTCCGACGACGGCGCCTGGCTTGTCTACGCCATCGACGAGACCGGCTACCGACAGTACAAGCTCTACCGCAAGTCACTGGCCAGCGGCAAAGTCGAAGGACCATTGGCCGAGCGTGTGACCCGTGCGCAATGGGCGACCGACAACGCGACGGTCTTCTTCACGACCGAGCATCCGATCTCCAAACGGTCGGACAGCTTGTGGCGGCTCAAGTCCGGCGCCAAGCCAGAGTTGATTCACGAGGAGAAGGACGAGTTGTTCCGGGTCGATCTCGGGCGCAGCAAGGATCTCAAGTACCTGGTGCTGGAAGTCGCCTCCGCCGATACCTGGGAATCAAGCATGTTGGACGCCAGCAAGCCCGATGGCAGTTTCAAGCGGGTCCTGCCACGCGAGAAAGGTCACAAGTACGAGGTCGAACACCGCGACGGCCTGCTCTACATCCGAACCAACCGCGAGGCCAAGGACTTTCGTATCGTCACCGCGCCGATGGACCAGCCCTCGAGGTGGACCCCGTTCGTCGCGCACCGTCACGGCGTGCTGATTCAAGGCGTCGAGATGTTCCAGGACTATCTGGTCGTCGCGGAAAAGCAGGCTGGCTTGTCACGTTTCCGGATCCACGACTTCCGCCAGGGCCGCTGGCTCGAATTGCCGTTCAACGAAACCACGTACGCCGCGTCCCCGATGAACACGCCGGAATACAACAGCTCGGCGTTTCGCTACGCTTTCCAGAGCTTGGTCACGCCGTCGTCGGTGTTCGACTTCGACATGAGCAGCGGCAAGTCCAGCTTGCTCAAGCAGCAAGCGGTTCTGGGCGGCTACGACGCGTCGAAGTACAGCTCCGAACGTTTGTGGATCACGGCCAGAGACGGCGTGAAGGTGCCGGTGTCCATCGCCTACCGCAAGGACCGCGCACGTGACGGCCAGGCGCCACTCTGGCTGTCTGGCTACGGCGCTTACGGCTACGGCTCACAGGCCAGTTTCGGCAGTTGGCGCCTGAGCCTGCTGGACCGCGGCTTTGCTTTCGCCATCGCTCATGTCCGTGGCGGCGATGAGATGGGCGAAGCTTGGCATGACGACGGCAAGCTGATGAAAAAAATGAATACCTTCACCGATTTCATCGACACGGCAGACCACCTGATCCGGTCGAACTGGACGTCAGCGGCCGGTCTGGTGATCGAGGGTGGCAGCGCGGGGGGTCTGCTGATGGGTGTCGTCACCAACCTGCGCCCCGAGCTCTTCAAGGCTGTTCACGCGGCGGTGCCGTTCGTGGATGTGATGAACACGATGATGGACGCCAGCCTGCCCTTGACAGTGGGCGAGTACCTCGAGTGGGGCAACCCCAACGAGAAACCGGCCTTCGACTACATGCGCGCGTACAGCCCCTACGACAACCTGCGCAAGCAAGCCTACCCGGCCATCCTGGTGACCACGAGCTACAACGACAGCCAGGTGATGTATTGGGAGCCCACCAAGTACGTCGCCAAACTGCGAACGCTCAAGACCGACCGCAACGCGCTGTTGCTCAAGTGCAAGATGGATCCCGCCGGGCATGGGGGCGCGTCTGGGCGCTACGACGCCTTGAAAGACAAGGCGTTCGAGATGGCCTGGATGATGCAGCAGGTCGGCATCACGCAGTAGCCCCGCATTGCGCGCTTGGCCGCAGGCGTCACCACGCACCCTCTGGGAAGTCAAATTCCACAAGAAACGGCGGAGCGCAGCCAAAGCCTGCTCTGTCGATTTCTAGGGACCTGCCCCGTCATTCACCAAGGGATGGCTTGCCCGACGTGGTCGACGAACTGCGCCCGTCCGCTCGGCTCCAGTGCATCGAGCACGCGCAGCAGCCGGCCGGCTGAATCGAAGGGCTCAAGCGCCTGCTCGCCGACGAAGGGTTGGCTCAACGCGGAGCGCACCGTGCCGGGCTGCAGCGCCGCAATCACAGCCAGCGGGCGCCGGCGTGCGATCTCGATCGCGGCGGTCTGCAGCAGCATGTTGAGCGCAGCCTTGGACGCGCGGTAGCCGTACCAGCCGCCCTTGCGGTTGTCCTCGATGCTGCCGACCCTCGCCGACAGCTTGGCCCAAATCACGCGCTCGCCGCTGGCGAGCCGGGGCAGCAACTGTTTGAGCAGCAGCAAAGGTCCGATCGCGTTGACAGCCATGGCGTCGAGCAACGCTTGGGCGTTCAGGTCGCCCAAGCGTTTTTCCGGGCTGCGCCCGTGGAGGGTCAGCGCGCCGGTGGCGTCGAGCACCAGCTGGAACGGGTGTTGCGCGGCCATGACCAGCGCCAGACGCTCTATGCTGAACGGGTCCATGAGGTCAAAGGCAGGCTCGCTCTGGCGCGACAGCGCAGTCACGCCGGCGCAGCGCGGATCGGACTGCAGTCTTGTCACAAAGGCCTGGCCGATGGCGCCGCTGGCGCCCAGCACCAAGGCCGAATAGCCCTCGCGCAAGCTGTGCATCGAAGAGAAGGGGGTGTCTGTGCTGTCTGGCATGTCGGTGGCCTTGAGTGGCGGGTCAAGCATGTGCCGCACGCCAGTGCGCTAGGCCCTTGGCGCACAGATGTTGGCGGTCCCGGCGGCCTCGGCCCTGACGCTGTCCGATGGCCAGCCAGTTTGCTGCCTTGTAGCAAGTGTCGATGAAGTTCTCGCTGTCCGCAAAGCTCTCGAGCAGCCAACAGCGGTATCCGTACTGGGCCTGAAATTCTCAGCCAGGCCAAGACAGACTCAACTCTTTTGGGCTTGAACCGCTTAAAAAAACGTTTAGCCAGCAACTTTTGAATAGTGCAGGACCGTCGGGAAAGGATCATAGAAGTGGTGTAGCAACTGGCGCCACTCTTGATAACCCGCGGACTTGCGAAAACCAATCTCATGATGCTCTACGGTTTCCCAGCGAACCAAGAGCATGTAGTGGTGATCTTGCTCGATACATCTTTGCAACTCATGTCCAATATAGCCCGGCATCGACGAAATGATTTTTTGAGCCAAGTGAAACGCAAGCTCGAATTCTTGAGCGCGTCCTGGTCGTACTTGCAGTTGGGCGATTTCGATGATCATGAACTGTCCTTGAAGTCAATGTCTGTCAACGAGCCGATGTGTCACCACGGCTGAGCTTGCAAAAAACCGATGTACGGTAGATCGACTGGTGTTGGCCTGGCGTCCATCGACATCGGCAGCACCACCGCGCGATGAGGCCTCAGGCGGGCTGCATCTGGTGGGGCTGCAAGGATACGGCCTCGCGTACCGGACGGAATGTCAGCGCGATCACGGCCGCACAAAGCCCGAT
>RGQD01000110.1 GCA_010030205.1 Betaproteobacteria bacterium | reverse complement strand
CAGGCGGTTTGGCAAGGGTTCGCACACCGCACAAAGCAAGTGCAATAATGAACTTAATACAGAAATTGGGGTTTGATTATGCTCGACAGGGAAGGCTTCAGGCCCAACGTCGGCATCATCCTGCTCAACGCGCGGAACCAGGTGTTCTGGGGCAAAAGGCTGCGGACGCACTCGTGGCAGTTCCCTCAGGGCGGTATCAAATTTGGCGAGTCGCCTGAGCAGGCCATGTTGCGCGAGCTTCATGAAGAAGTAGGTCTGCACCCGGAGCATGTGCGAATCCTGGCGCGCACCCGGGACTGGCTGCGCTATGAGGTGCCCGAGCATTTCATCCGCAAGGATGCGCGCGGCCATTACCGCGGCCAGAAGCAGATCTGGTTTCTGTTGCGCCTGATGGGGCGCGACAGCGATCTGGACTTGCGCGCCACCGACCACCCCGAGTTCGACGCTTGGCGATGGAACGAGTACTGGGTGCCGCTGGAGCTGGTGATCGAGTTCAAGCGCGAGGTCTACCAGCTGGCGCTCAACGAGCTGGCGCGGTTTCTGCCCAGGGTGAATCCGCAAAACCGCTACCTGCGAGGCAACCTGCGTACTGGCCACCCCGACGATGATGAAGGACAGTTCCAGGACCCGGGCGGCTTGCACGATGAGCACGGCGATACGCTGACGCCACCGGACCACCCTGGCGACACCGGGCACAAGCCTGAGTAAGCGGCGGTCTCAGACTGCCAGCCCATCGCCCCAGGGCAGCATCAGCGACAACCACAGCAACTGCTCAAACACGGGCTTGAAGCGGTCGGCGATGGCTTGCGGATCCGGGCACAGTGCGGCATCGCTAACCAAAGAAAACTGAACGCCCCCGCGATAGCTGAGGAGGCTCACGCCGACGCCGACGTCGCCCGCTGCAGGCACCCAGAACATCGCCTGGCGCAGCGTGGCACCGCAAAGCTTGACGAACTCGCGCGACGCAGTCGCCTATGCAGTGGTGGATCCGGTCGATCATCGCGCAGCCCGCTTCGCACCGCTCGACCAGATGAAACTGCCACAGTGTCAAGCAGGCGCTCGGCGATTCGCTCGCGCAAGGCCGACTGGCTGATGGCCGGCGTGAGCAACCAGACGCCGACGATCATCATCAGGTTGATCTCGTTGTCCCTGCGCAGCCAGGCGGTATCGACCAGCGACATGCTGCGCTCGGCAGTGGCTGGCATCAAATCATCGCCTGTGGTCTGTCCGACTCCACGCCATCGTCGTGCCAGGACCACGATGCTGGCTGTGTCGGCCCGCGTCAAGGCCGATACTGCGCCCCAGGAGACCATCGATGACCCAACTCAAACCGCAATTCGACCAAGCCGTGGCCCGGAGCAAGCAGCTACCCGAAAGGCCTGACAACATGACCTTGCTGCAGATCTACGCCCTCTACAAACAAGCCAGCGTCGGTGATGTCGATGGCGACCGGCCCGGCTTCACCGACATGGTGGGCCGCGCCAAATGGGACGCCTGGAACCTGTTGAAGGGCCGGACCGCCGAGCAGGCGATGCAGGACTACATCGATCTGATCGAATCGCTGCAGTAAGGCCGCGCCAAGCGCGCGTCAGCGTCCGCCCGACGAAGCCGATTGCGCGGCGCCGAGCAAGCGGTCGAGGTTGCCCTCGATCTCAGCTTCGATCCTGTGCGAGAAAACGCCTAGCAAGATGCCGAGCTTGGCCTGCAGGTCGAATTGGTCGGCCGCGACGGTCAGCCGGCCACGGACACCGCTGCGGCTGAATTCCACCGTGTCACTGGTCTCGCCTTCGAGCACGGTGCAGGCCATGTCGAAGCTGCTCTCAGCCTGTTCAGCCCAATCCCAGGCGACTTGGCGGGCTCTCTCGAGCCCCAGGCTGTGCTGGCGGCGAATTCGGATTTCGGACATCGGTCAGGCCAGTCGGGTCAAGGATTGGCCTGCAGTGTCGCGCGTCGCGCGGCCCGGGGCAAGTCAGCGAGGCGTCGCACCTCGGCGTGAAAACGACTGAAATCACGACCCTGCTGTTCGAACAGCTGCTCGAAACCCGGCACCAAACCGTCGTACGCGGCTTGCAGCGCCAATGATGCGTTGTTGGCCTGCGCAAACCAGCTGTCGTAGCCTTTGAAACCGGCCCAAGGTCCGGTCGCCGAGGCTTTCAGCGCAGCGTGTTCAGCCCGCATCGCGGCCAGCAATTCGGCCTTGCGCTGGCGCTTCTGAGCTTCGGATTGCGAGCTGTCGTAGAGCGTGTGCAGCGCGCGGCGGGCGCGCCCGGTGATCGCCCGAAAATCGCGCTGGCGCTGAGACGCTGACGCATCGTCGATGGCCTGTCCGCTGTTGGCCTGCCAGCGCGCCAGCCCGAGCCGCTCAACCGCCGTGGCATAGGACTCGTTGAAGTCGGTGTCGCCAGGCACGTAGACCACCTGGTGCGCCAATTCGTGGAAGATCAGCCGCGCCAACGCGGACTCGGCGCCGTTGACAAAAGTGTTGAGCAGTGGGTCACCGCCCAGCCAGTTGGTCCAGCCCAGCGTGCTGTAAGCCGGCACGCCGTAGACGCTGACCTCGAGCCCGGCCGCTTGCTGCGCCATCGCATCGACCTCGGCAGCTTCGCGCTGAAAATAGCCGCGGTAGCCGACGCAGCCCATCAGCGGGTAACACCAGGTCTTGAGCGTGAGCGAGAGTTCGGGCGCAGCCACCAGATTCCACACCGCCGCCGATCGGCCCAGGTCGGCATAGCGGCGGTAGCTGGGGTTGTCTGGCAGAGCCAGCTCGCGCACCGCGAAGTCGCGCAGTTGCAGCGCCAGCCGCAAGCGTTCGCGCAGCGGCGCCGGTGTTGCCGGGTCGGCCAGCCAGTCGCTCACCGGGCGGGCACGCCGCATCAAGTCCAGATGGCCGACCAGCGACTGGCTGTAATAGCTCAGCGACCCACCCTCGCTGGCACAGCCGCTGGCCAGGCACAGCGCGGCGATCACCGCTGCCAGTCGCGCTGCCAGTCGCGCTGCCAATCGCGCCGCGCCGACCCAGCGCTCAGCCAGCGCTAGGCTCAATCGGCCGCCACCTCGACCAGGCAGTCGTAGAAGGTCGGGCCGCGACCGATGTCGGTCAGCCGTTGACTGGTCAGCTCGTTGACGTTGGTGCCGTCGGCACCAAGCTTGCGCCACCAAATGCCCAATCCATTGACCACACCCTGGCGCGCCCGATCGCCGACCGCCGCCTTGCAGCGGTAACTGCCGCGGTCGTTGTAGACCCGCACCATCGCACCATCGGCGATGCCGCGCGACGCAGCGTCGTCGGGGTGGAGTTCGACCAAGGGCTCGCCCTCGATGCTGCGCAGGCTCTTGACATTGACAAAGCTGGAGTTCAGGAAATGCCGTGCCGGCGGCGAGATCATCGCCAAAGGGTAGCGTGCGGCCAGCGCCGGTGCCGACTGCACGCTCTCGTACGGTGGCAGATAGTCGGGCAAGCCCTGCCCGGCCACGGCCACCTGGGCCCGGCCGTTGGCCGTGGCGAAACCGCCTTCGGCAAAAGGCAACTCGGGCAGCGGCAGCTTGACCCAGCCCTGGCGGCTGAGCCGTTCGAAATCCAGCTTGGGCACAGCCTGGCGCGCAAGCTGCTCGTCGCTGTCGGCAAAACACCGCTCAGTGAAACCCATGCGCGCGGCGAGCTCGCGAAAGATCTGGGTGTTGGGTTTGGCCTGGCCGATCGGCGCGACCGCTGGGTGGTTGATCAGCAGGTAGGTGTGGCCGTAGCTCGCGTGCAGGTCCAGGTGCTCGAGCTGGGTCGTGGCGGGCAGCACGTAATCGGCCTGGTCGGCGGTGTCGGTCAGGAAATGCTCGAGCACCACGGTGAACAAGTCCTCGCGCTGGAAACCCGCCACCACCTTGGGCGACTCGGGTGCCACCGCCACCGGGTTGCTGTTGTAGACGATCAGCGCCTCGATCTTCGGCCCGAATTCGGCCGAAGCCGGGCGCAGCAAGTCGTCGCCTATCGTGCTCATATTGATCACGCGCTGGCGACGCCCGAACGCCAAATCAGGGCGCTGCAGTGCGGCGCTGTCGATGAAGTCCTTGAACCACCCCGATGCCGACAGCAGCAGGCCGCCGCCGCGCTGGCGCCAGGCCCCTGTCAAGCAGGGCAGCAAGGCGATCAACCGCACCGCATTGCCGCCGCCATGCGTGCGCTGCATGCCGTAGTTCAGACGGATCGCCGCCGGCCGGGTGAGGGCGTAGTCGCGGGCCAGACCGCGCACCTCGTCGGCGCTCAGGCCGCAGACCGCCGCCACACGGTCGGGGTCCCAGGCCAGTGCCTGCTCGCGCAGTGCCTCGAAGCCATCGACATGGGCGGCGATATAGGCCTCGTCTAACCAGCCGTTGCGGATCAGCTCGTGCATCAGGCCCAGCGCCAGCGCGCCGTCGCTGCCAGGCAGCAAGGCCAGGTGCTGGTGGCACTTCTCGGCGGTCTCGGTGCGGCGCGGGTCGATGCAGACCAGCTTGGCGCCAGCACGCTTGGCCTGCTGTGCGAAGGTCCAGAAATGCAGGTTGGAGGCGATCGAATTGCTGCCCCAGATCAGGATCAGCTTGGCCTGCGCGTAGTCCTCCAGGTGCATGCCGAGCTTGCCGCCGTAGGTCATCGCCAGCGCCTCGCCGCCCGCCGACGAGCAGATCGTGCGGTCGAGCAAGGATGCGCCGAGTCGGTTGAAGAAACGTGCGGCGATGCTCTCGCCCTGCAGCAAGCCCATCGTGCCGGCGTAGCTGTAGGGCACGATGGCCTGCGGATCGCGCGCAGCGATCACCGTCAGCCGCGCGGCGATGTCGCCCAGCGCCTCGTCCCAGCTCACTGGCTCGAACCGGCCCAAGCCCTTGGGGCCGACACGCTTGAGCGGCGTCAGCACCCGCTCGGGGTGGTAGCTGCGCTCTTGGTAGCGCGAGACCTTGGTGCACAGCGCGCCGTGGGTCGGCGGGTGATCCGGGTCGCCGGCAACCTTGACGACCCGGCCGGCTTCGACCGTGATCTTCAGCGCGCAGGTGTCGGGACAATCGTGCGGGCAGGCGCCGCGGACAATATGCTGGGCAAGGACAGGCATGTTCATGCAGTGACTATTGCACAGACCGTCGCCAAAAGGCGGCCAAGCCCGTATCGCAAACCCTGTCTTGGCCGCCAGCGTAAACTGAGTTGCACCGTTTCCCGCCTGCCTGGGCACTTCATCTGGAGCTTTTCCATGCAACTGATCGAATCCATCCTCGCCGATGCGGCCGCCATCACCGCGCTGCGTCGCGACATCCACGCCCACCCTGAGCTGTGCTTCCAGGAAATGCGCACCGCCGATGTGATCGCCAAAGCGCTGACCGATTGGGGCATTCCGGTGCACCGGGGACTGGGCACCACCGGCGTGGTGGCGATCATCAAGAACGGCACATCGGATCGCGCGGTCGGCCTGCGCGCCGACATCGACGCGCTGCCGGTGACCGAGCGCAACCAGTTCGCCCATGCCAGCCAGCACCCGGGCAAGATGCACGCCTGCGGCCATGACGGCCACACGGCGATGCTGCTGGCCGCAGCCAAGCACCTGTCGCGGCACCGCAACTTCGACGGCACGGTCTACCTGATCTTCCAGCCGGCGGAAGAAGGCGGCGGCGGCGCGCGCGAGATGATCAAGGACGGCTTGTTCAAGCTGTTCCCGATGGAAGCCGTTTTCGGCGCCCACAACTGGCCGGGCATGGCAGTAGGACAGTTCGCGCTCAAGGCCGGACCTTGCTACGCGTCGAGCAACGAGTTCAAGATCACCGTCAAGGGCAAGGGCGCGCATGGTGCGATGCCACACCTGGGCGTCGACCCGGTGCCGGCGGCCTGCGCGATGGTGCAAGGCTTCCAGACCATCATCTCGCGCAACCTGCGGCCGATCGACACCGGCGTGATCTCGGTGACGATGATCCACACCGGTGAAGCGACCAACGTGATCCCCGAGAGCTGCGAAATCCAGGGCACGGTGCGAACCTTCAGCACCGAGGTGCTCGACATGATCGAGCGCAGGATGAAAGCCATGGCAGAAGCCACCGCCGAGGCCTTCGAATGCGGCTGCGAGTTCGAATTCAGCCGCAACTACCCGCCGACGATCAACCATGCCGCCGAGACCGACTTTGCACGCAGCGTGCTGGTCGACGTGGTCGGCGAAGCCAACGTGCTCGAATTCGAGCCGACCATGGGCGCCGAGGACTTCAGCTATTACTTGCTGGAAAAGCCAGGCTGCTACTTCATGATCGGCAACGGCGACGGCGCGCACCGCGAAGGCGGCCATGGTCTCGGGCCTTGCATGCTGCACAACCCGAGCTACGACTTCAACGACGACCTGATCCCGTTGGGCGCGACCGCCTGGGTGCGTATCGCCGAGCGCTGGCTCGCCACACCGCGCTGAGTCTGCTGTGTCAGCGTCCGACTGCTTCGCCCAGCGCTACGACCAGGCGCGGGGCAAGTTCCACGCGGCCGCCGAGGCTGCCGGGCTCGATGTTCACAGCCATCCGCACCCGATGCTGGGCCAGGACGGCGAGGCGCTGGCGATGGACGTGGTGCGCGACGGCCCAGCCGATGCCCGCGCCGTGCTGCTGCTGAGTTCGGCCTGCCACGGTGTCGAGGGCTTTTGCGGTTCGGGCGTCCAGGTCGCCGCCATCGGTGACGCCGGGCTGCGCCAGGCCGCGCATGCCGCCGGCGTGGCCTTGGTCTACGTCCACGGCCTGAACCCCTACGGCTTCTCGTGGTGGCGGCGAACGACGCAGGAAAACGTCGACTTGAACCGCAATTTTCAGGATTTTTCGCAGCCGCTGCCGCGCAACGCCGATTACGACGAGATCTCGCATCTGCTGGTGCCCGCCAGTTGGCCGCCCTCGCCTGCGGTGCAGCAAGCCGTTGCCGAGTTCATCGCACGGCGCGGCATGGCCGCCTGGCAGACCGCCGTCAGCGGTGGCCAATACCACCACCCGGAGGGCTTGTTCTACGGCGGTCAGAACCCGACCTGGAGCCAGCAGACGCTGCGCCAGGTGCTGCGCGACCACGGTCAGCGCTGCGAACGGCTGGGCTGGATAGACTTTCACACCGGCCTGGGGCCCAGCGGCGTGGGCGAGCGAATCTTCGCCTGCCGTGATGACGCGGCAGCACTGGCGCGAGCGCAAGCCTGGTGGGGCGGGCCGGACCGCAACCGGGTGACCTCGATCTACGACGGCTCATCGACCTCAGCGCCGCTCAAGGGCTTGATGTGGACTGCCGTCGACCAGGAATGCCCGCAAGCCGAGTACACCGGCATCGCGCTCGAGTACGGCACGCTGCCGATGGCCGAGATGCTGGACGCCTTGCGCGCCGACCAATGGGCAGAGAACCACCCCGAGGCGCCGGCCGACCAGCGCGCGGCGATCAAGCGCCTGGTCCGCGACGCGTTCTACGTCGACACGCCGGCCTGGCAGCAGCAAATCCTCGACCAGGGCCTGCAGGCGGTCCGCCAAGGTGTCGCAGGATTGTCCGCCGCCAAGCCTTGAAAAACCGAGCCGACAGGCTCGCCGAGCCCGGCAGCTGATCCGCTCAAGCAGCGGCCGGGAGCCGAAGCTCGACAAGCCTGCGGCGCTGATCCCAGCGACCGAGGAACCACAGTCCGGCGGCCATCCCGATGTGCAGAAAATCACCCGGCTGGAACCCCACCAGCCTGAACTGCGCCGCAAAGGTCAACAGGGCCGCCAGCAGACAGGCGCCCCCCGCTGCGGCGGTCCAGTCGCGCCGGCGCAAGCCCATGCCCAGCAGGCTGACGACGGCCCCCAAAGCGCAGGCTGTAGACCAGGGCTTGAGCCCGGCCTGCACGACGATCATCATCCCCAGCGTCGCCGACACCACGGCGAAGATCCAGGCCAGGCGCCGCTGCTTCGCCACCGCCCCCTCAGGCCAGATCACCGCCACGGCCAGCAGCGGCAACGCCACCGCAGCGCCCAGCATTGACATCAGTTGGTGCAGCGAAGGCAGCGGCAGCAGTCCCGAGAAGCGCAGCGTGCCCAGCACTGCGGCCGCACCCAGCAAGGTGCAAGCCAGGCGCAAGGCCGGCGCGCGCGCGGCCTGCCAGGCGACCGTCAAAGCCACGCCGGCGAGCAGCGCGTCGAACAGCGCCTGCCAGTTCATGCCGGACCCATCTGCCGCAGCGGCTCGACAGGCTCACCCAGCGCCTTGGCCAGCAAGGCCAGGCTCGCAAAGCCCATGACCGCGGCAGCGATCTGCGCTGCGGCCGGCACCGCGCAGAACCATTGCCCACTGGCCAGCGCGCCGAACATCAGCAGCGCGCGCAGCGCCTCGACCTGCACGCCATAGCGACGGCCGGCAAACATCCGGCTCAAGCAATAGGCGTTGAGGGCGATCAGTGCGCCATAGCACGCGCGCATTGGCACGCTCAAGCTGTTGGTCACACTGAGCCAGTGCATGAACAGCACGAATCCGGTCGCGCAGGCCGTCAGCGCATAGATTTGCTGCCACTTCGGCGTCGGTGTCTCGAAGCGCTCCACACGGCTGATGTCGATCGGCGCAGCTCTTGGCACACCATCAGGCGTCCACGCCGGCGTGGCAAAGACTTCCATCAGCTTGTTCTTCCAGCCCGGCGTATAGCGCAAGCCCTGCCAGATGCCGGCATAGTTCGTCAGGTTGGCCCAGACCGGGTTCCAGCTGCGCAGCGGCTTCAGCAAACCGTAGACCACCGGCTCGTTGTCGCGCTCCTGGGCATAAGTGCCGAAGATGCGGTCCCAGATGATCAGCGTGGCCCCGTAATTGACGTCGATGCAGTAATCGTTGCGGCCATGGTGGCAGCGGTGGTTCGACGGCGTGACAAAGATGCGGTCGACCCAGCCCAGCTTGGGGACCAGCTGCGTGTGCACCCAGAACTGGTAGATCGCGCTCAACAAGGCCACCGTGACGAACACCGACACCGGAATGCCGACAACAGCCATCGGTACGTAGAAAACCCAATAGAACAACTGGTTCGTCGAAGACTGACGCAGCGCCGTCGACAGATTGAAGTCTTCGCTCGAATGGTGCACCACATGGGCCGCCCAGAGCAGCCTGACCTCATGCCCGGCGCGGTGCGCCCAGTAATACAGAAAGTCGTACATGAAAAAGGCCAACACCCAGACCCAAGGCTGCCTGGTATCGAACTGGAAAGTGCCGACGCGCTCGACAAACAGCGCGTAGAAAATCACCGTCACCAATTTGACCAGCGAGCGCACGGCCTCGCTGATGAAACCGATGTTCACGCTGGTGACCGCGTCGTGCACGCGGTAGACGGCGCGGCCCATCCAGCGCGACGCCAGCACTTCGACCAGCAACAGCGCCATGAACACGTGGCATGTTCTTGGGGTTCGTGTGGACAGGTCGAAGGCAGATGGTCTGGCTTCACCGCAGGCGTCGAACCAGGGATCGACCAGAAAATAATACTATGGCCAGGACCATCGAATATTTCAGTTGTTTGCAGCGCAGGGGATCGGCCTTGACCGCAGGATCGTCAAGCCACCACGGGCGCAGCCTCAAGCGCCGCTGCACACAACAGCCTCGCCCTCGACGAACACGCGCTTGAGCCGCAGATCCCGGTCAAGCACGACCAGGTCCGCCAGGCAAGCCATCGCGAGGCGGCCGCGCCGCAGTTCGCCCAGGTAGTCGGCAGCATGCGTTGAGACGCGCATCGACGCTTCGGCCAGATCCAGCCCCAGCCCGACCAGGTTGCGCAGCGCCTGGTCCATCGTCAACGCGCTGCCCGCGAGCGTGCCATCGGCGAGCCGGACGCCACCCAAGCACTTGTGAACCGTCTGGCGTCCGAGCCTGTACTCCCCGTCGGGCATGCCTGCTGCTGCGGTCGAGTCGGTGACGCAGAACAGCCCCGGAATCGCCCGCAGCGCGACCTTGATCGCGCCGGGATGGACATGCAGCAGGTCGGGGATCAGCTCGGCATGGCGGGCATGGGCAAGTGCTGCACCGACCATGCCGGGCGCGCGGTGGTGCAGGCCGGTCATCGCGTTGAACAAATGCGTGAAGCCGCTCGCGCCATGGTCAAGCGCGGCGACACCGTCCTCGTAGCTGCCCAGGCTGTGACCAATCTGCACCCTGACACCCGTCTCGCTGAGCGCCTTGACGATGGCCAGATGACCTTCGACCTCGGGGGCGATCGTGACCAGCCGGATCGGCGCCAGCGCCGCCAACCGCGTCAGCGCCTGTTGCGTCGCGACACGCGCGTGGTCGGGTTGCGCGCCAAGCTTGGCCGGGTTGATGAACGGTCCTTCCAGGTGCGCGCCGAGCAGCCTCGCCGCGCCGGTCGGGCGCCGGACGCAGGCCGCGGCGATGGCCCGCAGCGCTTGGTCGATGTCGCTGTCCGGTGCGGTCATCGTGGTGGCCAGCATGCTGGTGGTGCCGTGGCTGGCGTGCAGCCTGGCGATGGTCTGCGCCGCGTCGCCAGCCTGCATGAAATCCCGGCCACCGCCGCCGTGGACATGCAGGTCGATGAACCCTGGCAGGATGAAATCATCGAGGTTGGACGCCGGGTCGCCGGCCTGGCCGTCAATGCGCAGGATCTGCTGGTCGAAAGCGATCGTGCCCCGGACCCAACCATCGGGGGTCAGGATGTTGCCTTGCAGGCTTTGCGTCATCGCTGCCGGTCCTGGGAAATGTGCATCAGAGGTTCATCAGAGGGTCCATGGGCGCCGCATCATGCACAAGACTGCGGCACCCAATCTTCGACCCGGTGGCAGGCGACCTGCTGGCCGTCGAACTCGCGCAGCAGCGGCAACTCGGCCGCGCAGCGAGCGCTCGCCTGCGGGCAGCGCTTGTGGAAGGCACAGCCCGACGGCGGGTCCAGCGCGCTGGGCAGCTCGCCATGGATCGCGATGGCGGGATGCCGATCGGCGGCACGGATCGCCGGGGTCGCGCTCATCAAGGCCTGGGTGTAGGGATGCAGCGGCCGGGCGAACAAGCGCTGCTTGTCGCCGATCTCGACGATTCGGCCGAGGTACATCACCATCACGCGGTCGGCCATGTGCTCGACCACGCCGAGGTTGTGCGAGATGAAGACGCAAGCCATGCCGAACTCGGCCTGCAGGTCCATGAACAGGTTCAGGATCTGGGCCTGGATCGAAACGTCGAGCGCCGAGACCGGCTCGTCGGCGACAACGATGCGTGGCTGCAGCATCATCGCGCGGGCAATCGCGATGCGCTGGCGCTGGCCCCCTGAGAACATGTGCGGGTAGCGCCGACCATGCTCGGGCCGCAGCCCGACCCGAGCCAGCCACTCGGCGCTGCGCTCGCGACGCTCAGTCGAGCCCAGCGCGGTGTTGATGCGCAAAGGCTCTTCCAAGGTGGAGGCGACGGTCTGGCGCGGATTCAGCGAGGCATAGGGGTTCTGGAAAACCATCTGAACCTGGCGCCGCAGCGCAGCCCGCTGCGCGCTCCCGGCCATCGCAACGTCGACGCCGTCCAACCACAGCGCGCCGGCGCTGGGCCGCTCGATCATCGTCAGCTGGCGCGCCAACGTGGACTTGCCACAGCCTGACTCGCCCACCACCGCCAGCGTCTGCCCGGCTTGCAGCGAAAAAGACACCTCGCTGAGCGAGTGCACCGTTGCGTGACCGCGCAGAAACCCACGGCTGACGCGGTAGTGGCGCGTCAGTGCATCGGCCCGCAGCAAGGGCTCAGCCACCGCCGGCCTCCGGGACTATCGCGGTCAGCGGGAAGGTCTGCGGAAAAAAACAGCGTGCCGCGGTGCCACCGCCAGCGTCGACCAGCGCCGGCCGTTCTGCCACGCAGCGCGGCTGTGCCAGCGCGCAACGCGGCGCGAGCAAGCAGCCGGCGGGCCGATCCAAGCGGCCCGGCACAACCCCGGCCAGCGCTGACAGCCTTGCGTTGCCGCGACTGTGCTCGGGGATCGCCGCCAGCAAGGCCGCGGTGTAAGGGTGAGCCGGGTGGTCGAAGATGCGCGGCACCGCGGCCGTCTCGACCAGTTGGCCGGCATACATCACCGCAACGCGCTGAGCCATCTCGGCCACCACCGCGAGGTCGTGGGCGATCAGGATCAGCGCCATGCCGCGGTCGCGCTGCAGCCGCAACAACAGCTTGATGATCTGCGACTGGATCGTGACGTCGAGCGCAGTGGTCGGCTCGTCAGCGATCAGAAGGCGCGGATCGCAGGCCAGTGCCATCGCGATCATCACGCGCTGGTTCATGCCGCCCGAGAGCTGGTGCGGGTAGGCCTTGAGCCGCTGCCTGGGGTCGGCGATCTCGACCTGGTCAAGCAACTCGAGCGTGCGCCGCTCGAGCGCGGCGCCGCGCAATCCCAGGTGGGCGCGCAAAGGCTCTTGCAGCTGATAACCGATGGTGTAAGCGGGGTTCAAGCTGGCCAGCGCGTCCTGGAACACCATCGCGATGTCCTGGCCGACGATGCGCCGGCGCGCCGCGGGCTTGAGCGCGAGCAGGTCGCGGCCGTCGAAGCGCATCACTTCAGCGCTGACCCGCCCAGGGGGGTCGACCAGGCCGAGCAAGGCCAGCATCGCCACCGACTTGCCCGAGCCCGATTCACCAACGATGCCCAGCACCTCGCCGGCGTCGACCTGCAAGTCCAGGCCATCGACCGCCAACAAGGCTCGCGGCCCGTCGCCGAAGCGCACCTGCAAACCGCGCAGATCGAGCAGGCTCATCAGCCGACTTTCTTCAGCCGCGGGTCAAGCGCATCGCGCAAGCCGTCGCCGAGCAGGTTGATCGCCAGCACGCTGACCAGGATCGTCAGCCCTGGCATCAACATGACCCAGGGCGCGACATGCAGCGAGTCGCGTGCCGAAGCCAGCATCGTGCCCCACTCGGGCGTGGGCGCCTGCACACCCAGGCCCAGGAATCCCAGGCCCGCGACCTCCAGGATCGCCGACGAGAAACCCAGCGTCGCGTTGACGATCAGCGGCGGCATGCAGTTGGGCAGCACGGTCATGACCATCAAGCGCAGCGTACCGGCGCCGGCGACCCGGCTGGCGGTGACATAGTCCTTGCCGAGTTCGGCCAGCGCTGCGGCACGTGCCAGCCTGGTGTAGCTTGGCAGCGTGCCGATGGCGATGGCCAGCATCGTGTTGAGCAGTCCGGGACCGAGGATCGCGATCACGCAGATCGCCAGCAAGATGCCCGGCAGCGCCAGCATGACGTCCATCGCCCGCATGATCAGCGCGCCCAGCGCGTTGCGGTGCAACGCCGCCAACAGGCCGAGCGCGATGCCCGGCAGCATCGCCATCGCCACCGACATCGACGCGATGAACAGCGAGATCCGCGCACCGTGGATCAGGCGCGACAGGATGTCACGGCCGAGTTCGTCGGTGCCGAGCAGGTAGCGCGCGTCGCCGCCAGCGCTCCAGATCGGCGGCCTGAGCAGGTCGGCGCGAAACTGCAGCACCGGGTCGTGCGGTGCGATCCAGGGCGCGAACAAGCCGCAGCAAATCACCAACGCCAGCACCCCAAAGCCGGCCAGCGCGCCACGGCTGGCAGCCAGGCTTTGCCACAGCTCGCGCGCCGGCGATGGCGGCTCGGCGTCAGCGCAGGCCAGCGCGGTCATCGTGCGTCGCGCACCCGCGGGTTGACCAAGCCGTACAGCAGGTCGACGCAGAGGTTGACGACTATGAAGATCGCCGCGGCGATCAGGATGCCGGCCTGCACGACGGGGTAATCGCGCCGCGCAATCGCCTCGACGATCCACTTGCCGATGCCAGGCCAGGCAAAGATCGTCTCGGTCAGCACGGCGCCGCCCAACAGCGAGCCGGTCTGCAGACC
>RGQD01000109.1 GCA_010030205.1 Betaproteobacteria bacterium | reverse complement strand
CGCTGGGACTGACGGCAGCGCAAGCGCTGGAGCTTGCCTCGGGCATCGGCGTGCCTGCAGCCAGCCAGGCGCAGGCTGTTGACGTGTTGCAAAAGCTCTACCGCTGCTACATGGACACCGACGCCTCGCTGGCCGAGATCAACCCGCTGATCCTGGAGGCGAGCGTGGCGGGCAAACCGGGCGGCATCAAGGCGCTAGACGCGAAGTTCAACTTCGACCCCAACGCGCTGTTTCGCCACCCCGAGATCGTGGCCTGCCGCGACTTGGATGAAGAAGACGCGGCCGAGATCGAGGCGAGCAAGTTCGATCTGGCCTACATCAGCCTGGACGGCAACATCGGCTGCCTGGTCAACGGCGCCGGGCTGGCGATGGCCACGATGGACACGATCAAGCTGTTCGGCGGCGAGCCGGCCAATTTTCTCGACGTGGGCGGCGGCGCCACCCCCGAGAAGGTGACCGAGGCCTTCAAGATCATGCTGAAGAACCCGCATGTCAAAGGCATCCTGGTCAACATCTTCGGCGGCATCATGAAGTGCGACACCATCGCCGACGGCGTGATCGCCGCGTGCAAGGCGGTCAACCTGAGCGTGCCGCTGGTGGTGCGGATGAAGGGCACCAACGAGGACTTGGGCAAGAAGATGCTGGCCGACAGCGGTCTGCCCATCATCGCCGCCGACACCATGGCCGAAGCGGCCGAAAAGATTGTCCAATCGGTGAAATGACCCCCTCCGCAGCGCCTGCGGCGTCCTTGCAGGCCGCGTAGGGCCAGAGGCCCTACCCTTGGCAGGCACAAACGGCAGGCCGTTTGTGTCCGGCCTCAGCCCCCAAGGGGGCGCCGCCAGCGGCCCGGCAAAGCCGGTTCCGCGGCGTCCACTTGGGAACACAACGCGTCTCGCCTGCGGGCCAAACCAATTGAGCACGATATGAGCATCCTGATCAACAAAGACACCAAGGTCATCACCCAGGGCATCACCGGCAAGACCGGTCAGTTCCACACCCGGGGCTGCGCGGCTTATGCCAACGGCAAGAACGCCTTCGTCGCGGGCGTGAACCCGAAGAAGGCCGGCGAGGACTTCGAAGGCATCCCCATCTACGCCAGCGTCACCGAGGCGGCAGGCCAGACCGGCGCGACGGTCAGCGTGATCTACGTGCCGCCACCTGGCGCTGCCGCAGCGATCTGGGAAGCGGTCGAAGCCGATCTGGACCTGGCGATTTGCATCACCGAAGGCATCCCGGTGCGCGACATGCTCGAGTTGCGCAACAAGATGCGCGCCAAAGAGGCCGCGGGCGGCAAGCAAACCCTGCTGCTGGGGCCGAATTGCCCCGGGCTGATCACGCCTGATGAGATCAAGATCGGCATCATGCCGGGCCACATCCACCGCAAGGGCCGGATCGGCGTGGTCTCGCGATCGGGCACGCTGACCTACGAAGCGGTGGCGCAGTTGACCGAGATCGGGCTGGGCCAGAGCTCGGCAGTGGGCACCGGCGGCGACCCGATCAATGGCCTGAAGCACATCGACGTGATGAGGCTGTTCAACGATGACCCCGACACCGATGCGGTGATCATGATCGGCGAGATCGGCGGGCCGGACGAGGCCGAAGCCGCGCGCTGGTGCAAGGCCAACATGAAAAAGCCCATCGTCGGCTTCATTGCCGGGGTCACCGCGCCTGCGGGCAAGCGCATGGGCCATGCCGGCGCGCTGATCTCGGGCGGGGCCGACACCGCAAACGCCAAGCTGGCGATCATGGAGGAATGCGGCTTCACGATCACCCGCAACCCCAGCGAGATGGCCAGGTTGCTCAAGGCGCTGCTGTAAGAGATTGAAGCCTGGGCGCCAAGCGTCCAAAAAAAAAGCCACCCTCGGGTGGCCTTCTTCAAGTCCAGCCGCCGACCGGCGGCGCGAGCTCAGCGCTGACCAACAGGCTTGACGCTGCGCTGCTGCGCACCCACATACAGCTGGCGCGGCCGGCCAATCTTGTACTCGGGGTCGCCGATCATCTCGTTGAGCTGGGCGATCCAGCCCACCGTGCGGGCCAACGCGAAGATCGCGGTAAACAGTTGCACCGGGATGCCGATGGCGCGCTGCACGATGCCGGAGTAGAAATCGACGTTCGGGTAGAGCTTGCGCGAGACGAAATAATCGTCTTCAAGAGCGATCTTCTCCAGCGCCATTGCCAGCTTGAACAAGGGGTCGTCGTGCAGGCCCAGCGCGCCCAGCACCTCGTGGCAGGTTTCGCGCATCAGCTTGGCGCGCGGGTCGTAGTTCTTGTAGACCCGGTGACCGAAGCCCATCAACTTGACGGTCGAGTTCTTGTCTTTGACCTGCTTGATGAACTCACCGATCTTCTCGACGCCACCCATCTTCTGGATGTCGCCCAGCATGTTCAGCGCCGCCTCGTTGGCGCCGCCGTGCGCAGGGCCCCACAGGCAGGCCACGCCGGCCGCGATCGCAGCAAACGGGTTGGTGCCCGAGCTGCCGCACAGCCGAACGGTGGAGGTGCTGGCGTTCTGCTCGTGGTCGGCGTGCAGGATGAAGATGCGGTCCATCGCCCGCACCAGCACGTCGTTCTGCACATACTCCTCGCAAGGATTGGCAAACATCATGTGCATGAAGTTCGCCGCGTAGGACAGATTGTTCTTCGGGTACATATAGGGCTGGCCCTGCGTGTACTTGTAAGCCATCGCCACCAAGGTGGGCATCTTGGCGATCAAACGAATCGCCGCGATCTCCCGGTGCACCGGATTGTTGATGTCGGTGCTGTCGTGGTAGAAGGCCGACAGTGCACCCACCAGCCCGGTCATGATCGCCATCGGATGGGCGTCGCGCCGAAAGCCGCGCAGAAAGAACTGCATCTGCTCATGGACCATCGTGTGGCTCGACACGCGGGCTGTGAAGTCCAATTTCTGCGCTGCGTCGGGCAGGTCGCCGTAGAGCAGCAAATGGCAGGTCTCGAGGAAGTCGCAGTTCTCGGCCAGCTGCTCAATCGGGTAGCCGCGGTACAGCAACTCGCCCTTGTCGCCGTCGATGTAGGTGATGGTGGAATTGCACGACGCGGTGGACAGAAAACCGGGGTCGTAGGTGAACTTGCCAGTCTGTCCGTAGAGCTTGCGGATGTCGATCACATCCGGACCGATGCTGCCTTTGTACAGCGGCAGGTCCATGCTGGGGCTGCCGTCGGAGAAGGACAGGGTGGCTTTTACGTCGGAGGAGTTCATTGGGCTTTCCCTTTCTGGTCGGGTTTATGCAATTGGCAAATCTCTTGCTCGCAACATGCCCAGCACCTCGATCACCTCGGGACGGGCAAGCTCGTCCTCGGGCTCGCGGCGGGCAAGCAGCAAATCCATCAAATCGTTGTCTGCCAGGTCCATCAGCTGCTGCAGCCCGGTCGCATGGCGCACGCTGAGTGTGCCTTGGTAGCGCCGGAAAAACCGGTCAATGAACAGGTCGTTCTCCAACAAACCACGCCGACAACGCCAACGCAGGCGGCTCAGTTCGGTGGCATCGACCGGGTCGTCGACAGAATTGTTCATCTCGGCGCTGGCAGCAACAGTTGACCCAAGACGCCTAGACGGCGCGACGGACCATCAGTTCCTTGATCTTGCCGATGGCCCGGGTTGGGTTCAAACCCTTGGGACACACATCCACGCAGTTCATGATGGTGTGGCAGCGGAACAAGCGGTACGGGTCTTCGAGGTTGTCCAGACGCGCGCCGGTGTCCTGGTCGCGGCTGTCGGCAATGAAGCGATAGGCCTGCAACAAGCCCGCCGGGCCGACGAACTTGTCAGGATTCCACCAAAAGCTCGGGCAGCTGGTGGTGCAACTCGCGCACAGGATGCACTCGTACAAGCCGTTCAACTCATCGCGCTCTTCGGGGCTTTGCAGCCGCTCTTTCTCGGGCGGGATCTCATCGTTGACCAGGTAGGGCTTGATCGAGTTGTACTGCTTGAAGAACTGCGTCATGTCGACGATCAGGTCGCGGATCACCGGCAGGCCGGGCAAGGGCTTGAGCACGACCACGCCTGGCAGGTCGCGCATATTGGTCAGGCAGGCCAGCCCGTTCTTGCCGTTGATGTTCATCGCGTCCGAGCCGCAGACGCCTTCGCGGCAACTGCGGCGGAAACTGATCGCCGGGTCGACCGACTTGAGCTTCATCAGCGCATCGAGCAGCATGCGCTCGCTGCCGTCGAGTTCGACGTCGATCGACTGCATGTAAGGCTTGGCGTCGGTGTCGGGGTCGTAGCGATAGATCTGGAAGGTGCGCTTGGTCATGTTCTTGCTTCCTGTTCTGGAGTCGGCCGGGCTTAAAACGTGCGAACCTTGGGTGGCACGCTGTCCACCGTCAGTGGCTTGAGCTGCACCGGTTTGTAGTCGAGCCGGTTGTCTTGCGAATACCACAGCGTGTGCTTCATCCACTGCGCGTCGTTGCGACCAAGCGGGAACTCGGCATCATCGGCGCCGCGTTCGTAATCGCTGACAGTGTGGGCGCCGCGACACTCGTGACGAGCCGCTGCCGATTCGATCGTGGCCTGCGCGGCCTCGATCAGATTCTCGACTTCCAGCGCCTCGATCCGTGCGGTGTTGAAGACCTTGCTCTTGTCCTTGAGCGTGATGCCAGCCACGCGTTCGCGCAGCGCGGCAATCTTGCGCTTGCCCTCGTCCATCGAGACCTGGGTGCGGAACACGCCTGCATGCAACTGCATCGCGTCGCGGATGTCGTTCGCCACGTCCTGCGCGTACTCGCCCTCGGTGCTGGCGTCGAGCCTGGCGATGCGCGCCAAGGACTTCTCGGCCGCGTCGGCAGGCACAGGCTTGTGCGAGGCGGTCGACTTGGACAGGCTGCTGACGATGTGGTTTCCAGCGGCACGGCCAAACACCAGCAGGTCGAGCAAGGAGTTGGTGCCCAAACGGTTGGCACCGTGCACGCTGACGCAAGAGCATTCACCCACCGCATACAGGCCGTCGACGACGCTGTTCGGGTTGCCGTCCTTGGGCACCACGACTTGGCCGTTGATGTTGGTCGGGATGCCGCCCATCTGGTAGTGGATCGTCGGCACCACGGGGATCGATTCCTTGGTGATGTCGACGTTGGCGAAGTTGTGGCCGATCTCGAGCACGCTGGGCAGGCGCTTCATGATCGTATCGACACCGAGGTGGGTCATGTCGAGCTGGATGTGGTCCTTGTTGGGCCCGCAGCCGCGGCCTTCCTTGATCTCCTGGTCCATGCAGCGCGAAACGAAATCGCGCGGCGCCAAGTCCTTCAAGGTCGGGGCGTAGCGCTCCATGAAGCGCTCGCCGTTGGCGTTGCGCAGGATCGCGCCTTCGCCGCGACAACCTTCCGTGAGCAAGACGCCGGCGCCGAACACACCGGTGGGGTGGAACTGCCAGAACTCCATGTCCTCTAGCGGGATGCCAGCTCGCGCGGCCAGCCCCAGACCATCGCCGGTGTTGATAAAGGCATTGGTCGAAGCGGCGTAAATACGACCGGCGCCACCGGTGGCAAGCAGCGTGGTCTTGGCCTCCAGGATGTAGACCTCGCCGGTCTCCATCTCCATCGCGACCACGCCCAACACCGCACCATCGGCATCGCGCACCAGGTCCAGTGCCATCCACTCGACGAAGAACTGGGTGCGGGCCTTGATGTTTTGCTGGTACAGCGTGTGCAGCATCGCGTGGCCGGTGCGGTCGGCTGCGGCGCAAGCGCGCTGCACCGGCTTCTCACCGTAGTTGGCGGTGTGGCCGCCGAACGGTCTCTGGTAAATCGTGCCATCGGGGTTGCGGTCGAACGGCATGCCGAAATGTTCGAGCTCGTAGACCACCTTGCCGGCCTCGCGGCACATGAACTCGATGGCGTCTTGGTCGCCCAGCCAGTCCGAGCCCTTGATCGTGTCGTAGAAATGGTAGTGCCAGTTGTCCTCGCTCATGTTGCCTAGCGAGGCGCCGATGCCGCCCTGCGCTGCCACGGTGTGCGAGCGGGTCGGAAACACCTTGGACAGCACCGCCACATTCAGACCCGCGCGGGCCAGTTGCAGCGAAGCACGCATGCCGGAGCCACCGGCTCCGATGATCACCACGTCGAACTTGCGACGGGCTACTGAAACCTTGTTTGCAGCCATTTGATTCACAATCTCCACAGCACTTGCACAGCCCAGCCGGCACATCCCACCAACCAAGCAATCGCAGCCACCTGCATCAGCAGGCGCACACCGACAGGCTTGATGTAATCCATCGCCACGTCCCGCACGCCGACCCAGGCATGCCAAGCCAGCGCGACGATGACGACGAAGGTCGCGACCTTCATCCACTGGCGCGAGAAGATGCCCGCCCAACTGTCATAGCCCAGCGGTCCACCGAGGATGACCTGGGCCAGCAGCAGCAAGGTGTAGACCGCCATCAGCAGCGCTGTGACCCGCTGGCTCAGCCAGTCGCGAAATCCGTAGTGCGCGCCCACGACCAGGCGTTTGGAACCGTAGTTGACGGTCATTGTTGTAGGTCTCTTGTTGACGGGTTTCAGAACAAACCAAACAGCTTGGCACCCAAAGCGATGGTCAGCACGATGCTGATCGCGAAGGTAGCCACAGCTGATGAGCGGCCTTGCTGCAGCGTCACGCTATGGGTGGCATCCATCCACAGATGGCGCAAGCCCGCGACCGCGTGGTGCAGATAGGCCCAGATCAGCGACAGCGCCACCAGCTTGATGACAAAGCCCGGCACGAAGCCGATGCCCGCCACGAAGGCGCTGCGGAAGGCGTCGAACGACACCTCCGAGGTCACGCTGGTGTCGAACATCCAGAGGATGAACGGCAGCAGAAAGAACAGCAACAGGCCGCTGGCACGGTGCAGGATGGACACCAGCCCGGCCAACGGCAGCCGGTACTGTAGAGCGTCGATCAGGCGCATGTTCGCGCCCGGCCGCGATGTCGGACGTTGCATGTTCGGAGCTTTGATGGGAAGGTCGGCCATGGATTGCGGTCTCGTTGTGCAGGGAGAAACCCAAGGAGTCTATTGCAATGCAGCAGGCTTGCCCTGCGCCCGCAACAAGCCCGCGCTCAAAACAGCGGCAATCCGGTGTTTCATCAGTTCAACTCGTTGCGGTAGAAGTGCTGTTCGGTGCTGTACAGCCCGCGGCGCAGTTCCACCGGTTTGTCGCCGTACGTGAAGGACAGGCGCTCGACGCTGAGCAAGGGTGCGCCGGGCTTGAGCGCGAGCAGTTGGGCAGTGGCGGTATCGGCCGGCACCGCACGAATTTTTTCTTCAGCGCGGATCATCCGAACACCGAATTCGGCCTCGAACATGCCGTACATCGGGCCCTTGTAGTCGGCCAGTCGCTCGGCTGTCAGGCCTTTGAACAGCTTGCCTGGCAACCAGATCTCGTCAAGCACCACCGGTTTGGCACCGGCCACCAGCAGGCGGCGCAGTTGCACCACCGCATCCCCGCTCCTGCCAGCCAAGGCCCGGGCCACATCGGCAGGGGCCCGCGTGCGGCGGCAGTCGAGCAAGCGTCGCTCCATGCCCAAAGCGCCGCCGCTGTCGGGCATCAGGCGCAAAAACCGGTAAGCGATTTGCTGCTCGGCATGGGTCGCGACGAAAGTGCCCTTGCCCTGGCGGCGCACCAGCAGGTTGTCGGCAGCGAGTTCGTCGATGGCCTTGCGCACTGTGCCCTGGCTGACCTTGAAGCGCGCAGCCAGGTACTGCTCGCTGGGGATGGATTCCCCCGGCTTCCAGGCGCCGGCCTGCAGCTCACGCGTGATCATCACCTTGACCTGCCGGTACAGCGGGCTGAACGCAGGCTCAGCGGCGGATGACGCATCAGCCATGGGTTTGAAGACGGCGCCAGCTTGCATGCCCATCATTGCAGCACATGCACCGCGCCCCGTCTATCAAATGCTGACAGATGTCTTATAGAAGACATAAGAGCTGCAAAAACCTGCCGAACCCCCGTAGCAACCCCTAGATTGGCCTACACTGTCGACCGGCCTGGGTGGCCGAATTTCTCGCCCGCGTGCGCTTGGCAAAGGCAGGATCGAGAAGGTCGGCTGCGGCGCGCCAATCCGCCCCCCTTTTCGTCACCCCCTGCTGGAGCCTCCCATGAGCAAAAAGCCCGTTCGCGTGGCCGTCACCGGCGCCGCCGGCCAAATCGGTTATGCCCTGCTGTTCCGCATTGCCTCCGGCGAAATGCTGGGCAAAGACCAGCCCGTCATCCTGCAACTGCTGGAAGTGCCTGTCGACAAGGCCCAGGAAGCCCTGAAGGGCGTGATGATGGAGCTCGATGACTGCGCCTTCCCGCTGCTGGCGGGGATGGAAGCGCACAGCGACCCGATGAGCGCTTTCAAGGACACCGACTACGCCTTGCTGGTGGGCGCGCGCCCGCGCGGCCCCGGCATGGAGCGCGCCGACTTGCTGGCCGCCAACGCGCAGATCTTCACTGCCCAGGGCAAGGCGCTGAACGCCGTGGCGTCGCGCAACGTGCGCGTACTGGTGGTCGGCAACCCGGCCAACACCAACGCTTACATCGCGATGAAGTCGGCACCCGATCTGCCGCGCAAGAACTTCACCGCGATGCTGCGGCTCGACCACAACCGCGCGCTGAGCCAGCTCGCCGCCAAGACCGGCAAGCCGGTGGCCAGCATCCAGAGGCTGGCGGTGTGGGGCAACCACTCGCCGACGATGTACGCCGACTACCGCTTCGCGACCATCGCCGGCGCATCGGTCAAGGACATGATCAACGACCAGGTCTGGAACGCCGAGACCTTTCTGCCCACCGTGGGCAAGCGCGGCGCGGCCATCATCGCCGCTCGCGGCGTGTCGTCGGCCGCGTCGGCCGCCAACGCCGCAATCGACCACATGCGCGACTGGGCGCTCGGCACGAATGGTGGCTGGGTGACGATGGGCATCGCCAGCAACGGTGACTACGGCATCCCGAAGGACGTGATGTTCGGCTATCCCGTGACCTGCGAAGGCGGCGAATACAAGCTGGTCGAGGGTTTGCCTATCGATGCGTTCTCGCAGTCTTGCATCGACAAGACCCTGGCCGAGTTGCTGGGTGAGCAAGACGGGGTCAAACACCTGCTGTGATGACGCTGTTGGCCCGCTTGGGCCCTACTGCCAAGGGCTGATCGGCATACCGCTGACAGCCCTTTTTCGATCCTAAAATACCATGACAGCCTCCACCCTGCCCTGCGACGCCTTGTTCGAAGCCGACGACCTCGCACCCGACCTGCCGGTGTGCGACCACTACTGCGGCGTCGAGGACCGCATGCGAAAAAGCCTGGCGCTGCAGGCCGAGCTCGGCCCGGTGTTCGACATCACGCTCGACTGCGAGGACGGCGCACCGATAGGCGCTGAAGCCGAACACGCCCAACTCTGCGCCGAACTGGCGCTCTCGGCCGAGAACCGTTTCGGCCGGGTCGGCGCGCGAGTCCATCCAGTCGACCACCCGGCATTTGCTGCCGATGTCGAAACCCTGGTCGGGCGCGCCGGTGACCGCCTAGCCTACCTGATGGTGCCCAAGCCTCGCCACCTGGCCGACGTGCAGCAAGCGATTGCCCACATCGAGCATGTGGCGCGGGCCCATGGCAAAGGCTTGACCTTGCCGGTGCATGCGTTGGTCGAGACCCACGGCGCGCTGCGCGACGTTCAAGCCATCGCCGCGCTGCCGCAAATCCAGAGCCTGTCGTTCGGGCTGATGGACTTCGTCTCAGCGCACCGCGGTGCGATCCCACAGACCGCGATGAGCGTCAAAGGCCAGTTCGAACATCCGCTGGTGCTGCGTGCCAAGCTCGAGATCGCAGCAGCATGCCACGGCGCCGCCAAAGTGCCCTCGCACTGCGTGGTCACCGAGTTCAAGGACGAGAAAGCCATCGCCGCCGCCGCGACCCGCGCCGCGCGCGAGTTCGGCTACACGCGGATGTGGAGCATCCACCCGGCGCAGATCCGTCCGATCGTCGAGGCCTTCGCACCCAGCGTCGCTGAGCTCGACGAAGCGATAGAGATCATCGCTGCGGCACAGGCTGCGCAATGGGCGCCGATCAGGCATCGCCAGCAAGGCCAGGACCGGCTGCATGACCGCGCCAGCTACCGCTATTTCTGGCAGGTGATCACCCGCGCACGCCGCACTGGCCAGCCGCTGCCAACCGAAGTGGCGCTGGCCTTCTTCGGAACGGCCGCCTGAATGACGCCTCAGAAAGACGCCTCAGGCGCTTGCCCATCTGCAGGCGGGCAGATCTTTGGTTCTACCTCTCCGCGATGTAGTGCTGCATCACGACAGGCTCTCCCGGCAGCAGCAGCGCACGCACCCTGGCCTCGATGGCCTGGTCGGCCACCGTGCCACGGGCGCGCTGGTGCAGATAGTCAGCCCAGCGGGTGATCAGAAAGCGCTCGACATAGCGCGTTGGGTCGTCCAGGTCGCGGTAGATGCGCCACAGGCTGGCACCATCGCGCTGGCGCGGGCCTTTGAGCTGCGCCACCTCGGCCAGAAAGACCTCGGCATCTTCGGGCCGGATCCGGTAGCTGACCTCGACCGAGACCGGACCGGCTTCCGGGTCGGGCTGGTCGGCCACCAGCAAGTCCTCGAATGGCGCCTGGGTGACCTCCTGCATCTCACCCATTCGCAGCGGCAAATAGCGCGCCAACAGCAGGTTGGCCAGCATCAGCGCGGCAGCGGCGCACAGTGCGACCTGCAGCCCGACCAGCCCGGCCACAGCGCCCCAGAAGGCCGAGCCCAGCGCAAACGGCCCCAACGCACTGAGCACGTGCATCGCGGTGGCACGAGAACGCACCCAGGGCGGCGCGCTGGTCTGGGTCGCGGTGTTGAAGGTGCTCATCGCGCTCATCCAGGCCGCACCGCCGCACAACAGCGCGACATAAACCGGCAATGCCCAGCGCGACAGCGCAGCCACCGCCATCACCAGCGCAAACAAGCCACAGCACCAGGCCACCAAGCGCTCCAAGCCCAGGCGCTGGCGCAAGCGACCCAGCACCAGGCCAGCCCCCACCGCACCGATGCCCAGGCAGCCCATCAGCAAGCCGAAGCCCTCGGCACCCAGTCCCAGCCTTTGCTGGCCGATCGCCGGCAGCAAGGCCCACAGCGCCGACCCGGCCGCGCTGTAAGCCGCCGTGCGCAGCAACTGCGCCAGGATCATCTGCGAGTGCCACGCATAGCGCAGGCCTGACAGCGTGCCGCCCCACAGCCGCTCGGGTGGCAGGCGGCTAGGCGAATGCGGCTTGGGCGGCAGGCGATGGACCACGGCAGCCATCGCCAGCGTGCCACCCACCGCCAGCATGAACACCGCGCCACCGCCGATCTGCCGGCCACCCCAGGCCATCGCCAGGCCGCTGATCTGGCCGTAGAGCAGGCCGGCGAACGCCGGGCCGATCGCGCGCGCGCCGTTGTAGGCAATGCTCATCGCGATGATGGCCTGCGGCAACTCCTCGCGCGGCAGAATTTCGCCGACCGCCGAATTCCAGGCCGGCGACATCATCGCGGTACAGCAGCCCGCGATCAACGTGAAGACCAGCAGCGTCGCGGGCCCGGCCCAGCCCAGTACCAGCAGCAAAGCCAGCAGCAGCACCACCGCAGCCTGCAGCAGCAAGGCCACGATGATCAAGCGGCGACGGTCGGTGGTATCGGCCAGCACACCGGCAGGCAAAGCCAGCACGAACATCGGCAGGAACACCGCTGTTTGCACCAAAGCCGCCAAAAAGGACGAACCTGTGAGCTCGACCATCAACCAGGCCGAGGCCATCGCCTGCATCGCGTTGGCCATGAAGTAGACCGCGCTGCCCAGCCACAGCGTCCGGAAATCCCGGTGCCGCAGCGTGATCCAGATCGACGGGTGGGACTGGCCGATACGCGGGTTCATCCCACAGTATTGTCGGGCAGGAGCGACCGCCACCGCGCGGCACATGCCGCGACACCTGGTTCAGCCGCGGGCCGACGCGTTCAACCCGAGGATTTATCGGGCGCAGCGCCGGACAACCGGCGGTAGGTTTCGTAGCCCGGTTGGTCGACCGCCAGCTTGGCCAAGGTGCTGGCCCACAGATGCTCGGCCAGACCTGGGTCGTCGGGCGCGATGGCCCCACTGGCGATGCCCTCGGCCAGCTCTTGGTTGAGTTCGGCCAAGTCGCCGTCCTGAGCCAGCAAGCCCTGCAGGCTGGCCAGTTCGCGGGCGGCTGCGGCAGGCGCGAGCAGCAGTTGGCGCCGCGCAATGTCGAGCATGTTGGCGGCAACGCGCGCTTGGTAGCCCAGCGCCGCTTCGCCGGCTTGGCCCAGCGCTGGCCCGGCCTGCTCACGCAGGAATTTCGCCACCGCCTGGATCAGGTCTTCGGGATCGGGTGAGTCCTGCATCAGCGGTCCTGTGCGTCCCGTGGGACCTGAGAAGCGCCAAGACGCGGCGCAATCAATTCAAGCAGGTCGATCTCGGTCTCCGACGCACGGCGGCCGATCGCGGTCTTTTCCATCCCCGCGCCGCCCAGCCCGGCCAGGCCCATGCCTTCGCACATCACGCCCCAGCGCAGCGTGCCCAGCACCTGCCACCAGAGCACGCGCTCAGCATCGACTTGGCCACCGGCTGCGCGGTAACCGGCAAAGAGTTCATCGCGCAGACCGAATCCACCGACGGGTCGCTGCGACTGGCCGTAGCGCCAGGGGTTGGCGCACAGCCAGCCCAGGTCGGCCATCGGGTCACCAAGATAGGCCAGCTCCCAGTCGAGCACACCGCGCAAGCAGCCACCGCCCTCCTCGAGATCGATCATCAGGTTGCCGTTGCGGAAATCGCCATGCACCAGCGCCAGCGACGCATCGGCAGGCGCCCGGTCTTGCAGCCAGCGCAGCGCGAGCTGAAACACCGGTCTGGCGCGGCCGTGGCCAGCATGCCAGTTGCGCAGGTGTTCGACCTCGGAGGCGGGCTGCGTGCTGCGCAAGCCAGGCAAGCCTGCCAGCGCCAGCCCATGGATGCCGGCCAAGGCCTGTCCGCACTGGAAAGCCAAGGCCGGCCGGTAGGCGCTGGCGATGCGACGACCCAGGGTCTCACCGGCCAGGCGCTGCATGATGAAACCCTCGCCCAAGCCGTGCTCGGGCTGCAGCAACGCGATGACCTCGGGCACCGGCACCCCGGCAGCGCCGGCTTTGCCGATCAGCGCTGCTTCGGCCGCCAGGCCCGACCCGCCGCTGCCGCTCAGGCGTGCGCTGGGCGGCGCGCGGCGCAGGATCAATCGTTGCACCGCATCGGTTCCAGTCACGCGCTCGAATGCCCAGAGCTCCTGGCTTGCACCACCCGACAGGCGCTGCAGGCCCTGAACCCGCGATGAGGGCTGAGGATCCAGGCGCTGCAGCAAGTCGGCGAGCGCCGATTGCATCGCGCCCACCTGGTCGACACGTTGGGCTGCGGACATCAAGCGACCAGGCGTCAGAGCCGCTCGACGATCGTGACGTTGGCCAGCCCGCCGCCTTCGCACATGGTCTGCAGGCCGTAGCGGCCGCCGCGCGCCATCAACCCGTGCAGCAGCGTGGTCATCAGCTTGGCGCCGCTGCCGCCCAGCGGGTGGCCCAGGGCAATGGCACCGCCGTTGACGTTCAACCGGGCATGGTCGGCGCCCAGCACCTGCAGCCAGGCCATGGGCACCGGGGCGAAGGCCTCGTTCACCTCGTACAGGTCGATGTCCTCGATCTTCATGCCGGCCTTCTTCAGCGCATGCTGGGTGGCGGGCACGGGCGTTTCCAGCATCACCACCGGGTCGCCGCCGATCACCGTCATGTGGTGCACCCGGGCCAGGGGCTGGACGCCCAGGTTCTTGAGGCCGCGC
>RGQD01000108.1 GCA_010030205.1 Betaproteobacteria bacterium | reverse complement strand
TGATCGCGCCGCCCCATTGGATCGGCGGCTGCTGCGGGTACATCTGTGCCCGCACGGCCGAATGCAGGCCATCGGCAGCGACCAACAGCGCGCCATCGGCTTCGCTGCGGCCGCCGTCGCGCGTCTCGATCAGCGCTGTGACAGCGTTCTGCTGCTGGCGGTAAGCGGTCACCCGATGACCCAGCCGCAGCGCATCAGGGCCGAGACGATCGCGTACTGCTTGGGTTAGCATCATCTGCAACTGACCCCGGTGCACCGAGTACTGCGGCCAGCGGTAACCGGCCAGCAGTCCGCGCGGCTCGGCGTAGATGTCGTTGCCGTTGCGACCGACCAGCGCCCACTCGCGGGCCTGGATGCCGATGCTGTCGAGCACCTGGTTGTCAAAACCCAGGTCGTGCAGCTCGCGAACCGCATTGGGCTGCAAGTTGATGCCCACCCCCAGCGGTTGCAGGTCGGCCACCGCTTCATAAACGACACAGGGCACGCCGATCTGGTGCAGCGTGAGTGCGAGGGTCATGCCCCCGATGCCGCCGCCGGCAATCAGCACAGGGCGCATGTTGAGTGAATCAGCCATGGCTGGATTGTCCGAGATCTTCGATCGTCACACTTCGGGGCTTGCCGGTGGACAGGCAGTGTCGTCGACCCTAGAGCTGCTACGGCCTCGTCAGTGCAAAGCGGCGACGTACGCCAGATCCAGGCGCAGCGCCAATGCGTGGAGCTTCTTGTCCAGGGTCCAGAGGCGGGCACCAGGTGTCAACAAGACCGAGGCGAGCAAGCCCATGTCGACAGCGCCGCAACCCTTGTCATGCAGTTGCTCGCGTTTGACAAGCGCCATGGTTTCGTCAAAGGTGGCCACGGTGGCTTGCATGAGCAGCCGAAGGTCGGCCAGCGTC
The DNA here is from genome assembly GCA_010030205.1 of Betaproteobacteria bacterium. Classification (GTDB taxonomy): domain Bacteria; phylum Pseudomonadota; class Gammaproteobacteria; order Burkholderiales; family Burkholderiaceae_C; genus Pseudaquabacterium. Next base: position 12,961 of record RGQD01000108.1, on the reverse strand, counting down.
GCCTCCCGCGGTGCGGGTGGCGTGCCGCAGGCCAGCTCCAGCAGCACCAGCGGATGGCAGATCAACTGGCCGGTGGCTGCGAGAGTCTGCAAGCGCGGGATGGCGCGGCGGAAATGCGCGACCCACACCGATGTATCGGCCAGCACAACGCTCATCGGGGGGCGGTGGCCAGCGGGCGGCGGCGCGTGACAAGCTTCATGTCCGGCGCCTTGCCGCCCAGCGCTGCCAGTCGCTTACCGGCCTGGACCCGGACGAATGTCCTCATGGCTTCGCGGATCAGGTCGGCCTTGTCCATGCCTGGGTCGGCGACCTCCAATGCCTTGTTATAGAGATCGTCGTCGATGGTGACAGTTGTGCGCAAGAGCGGCTCCTGATTCAAGATTGATGCAATTTTGCATCATCTACCGCATCAAAATGTGGGCAAGGAGTCATGTTTCCGCCAAGGGGTTCAGCGCTGATGGGCGGCGGCGTACTATCGCCCGCTATGGCCCACACCAGTGACAACGACGAGCAGCGCTTCGACTTCTCAGCGCACCGCATGTGCGAGCAGCGCTATTTCGAAGACTTCCGACTCAACGAGCGCTTCATCCTGCCTTCGCGGACGATGACCGACGCGATGTTCGCGGCGTTCCAGCTCGCCAGCGGCGACAACCACCCGATCCACTACGACGTCGAATACTGCCGCCGGCTGGGCATGCCGCAGATGCTGGCGCATGGTTTCCAGGTGCTGATCCAGACCGCCTCGGGCGCAGGCCTGTTTCCGCACATGGTCGAGGAGTCCTTGAAAGCCTTCATCGAGCAATCCAGCCGCTTCGTCCATCCGGTGTTCGCCGGCGACACGCTTTACTCGGCGCTGGAAGTCATCGAGCTGGTGCCGGGCCGCACGACAGGTGTGCTGACGATGAAGTCGAGCGTCGTCAACCAGGTCGGGGTTCTGGTGCTCGACGGCCTGCAGAAGTACCTGATCAGGAAGCGCAGCGCCTGAGCCGGTCTGCCCTTCACTTGGCCAAACCGCAGCAACAAGACCGTCCACCGCCAACACGGCTCGCCATGCGGCTGGAGTGGCTGCGCCGCCGTCGTTGGCGCCACGCTGGGCAGCAGCCTGAGCTCAGGTGCAAGTCCTAAATCATGGATTGAGCGTCCAATTTTCGATGCGCAAGCCAGGGTAGTCTTTGAAATCGGCTTCGTTGTTGGTCACCAGCGTCAGGCCAACGCTGACGGCGTGGGCTGCGATGAGTTGATCCATGGTGTCGCGGCGGCGATCACGCGCAGCAGCCCGCAGGACGCCGAAACTCTCAGCGTCAGATTCAGTGAATGGCAGCACGGGGATGCGGCTGATCAGCAGCGCCAGCACGCTTGCATCCTGAGAACGGTTGGCGGTTTGGATCTCCAGCCCTGCGCGCAGTTCGGCGTAACTCACCACCGACATCACCGCACTGCCTTGCGCCAAGGCCGCCAAGCGGCGCAAGACCTGTGGCGGCTGGCGTTTGATGATGTGGATGCAGATATTGGTGTCGAGCATGTAGCGCATGGCTTCAGCCTTGCGCTTTGTCCACCCCGGCGCCTGCAATAGCGCCCGGTTCGCCAGGGCCGCTCCAGTCGCGGTCGCGTTGTTCATGAAATTCCCGGCCGTCAGCCATGAAGTCAGCCATGAAATCAGGGCTGAACATGGACAGGATGTGGGTCAGGTCACCGATGGTTTCTTGCGCCACCCGGCGCAGCACCAGCGTGTTGCCCACGCACTCGATCTCAAGGTCTTGCGCCGCATCGACAAAGCCGAGTTCCTTGGGGATGCGCACGGCCAGTGAATTGCCGCTTTTGAAGACACGGGTCAACATGAGCCTTCTCCTTGCATGAAAGTATATACAGGATATACATTGCCGGGCGACAAGGCAAGCTGCTGCGACGGCGACATCGCCACCGACGGCTTGCAGCCGGGCAAGTCGAGCCGACGACCGCCGGCTGCAGCCGCTTCGAGTTCAGCCGGCCGAGCGCACCAGCCTGCCGGGGCGCTCGCCGGTGTCGAGGTCGTCGCTTCGGGTCATCACGCCATTGACGAAGGTGGCGAGGTAGCCGCTGGCCGGCTGTAGCAACCGCGCGCCGCCGGCGGGCAGGTCACGGTGCACGGCGATCTCGCCCAGCGACAAGCGGTCGAAGTCGATCACGTTGAGGTCGGCGCGCAAGCCCACGGCCAGCGCGCCGCGGTCGTGCAGGCCGAACAGCCTCGCGTTCTTCAGCGTCTGCCGGTGCACCACGGATTCGAGCGCCAGGCGCTGACCCCGGCTGCGGTCGCGTACCCAATGGGTGAGCTGAAAAGTCGGCGCGACCGCATCGAAGATCACGCTGACATGGGCGCCTGCGTCGCCCAGGCCGGTGACGGTGGCCGGGTGCGAGTGCATCTCGTGCAGCGCGTCGTGGTTGAAGTCGCTGTAGTTGGTGAAAAATCGCATCACGTACTGACGGCCGTCGCCGGCTGTCAAGCAGTCGTACAGGCAGGCCAGCGGCGAGACGCCCTCGGCCTGGGCGCGCGCTGCGAGCGAGAGGCCACGCGCTGGCTCGTGATCGGCCGCGCAGTCGGACAAGCGGTAGACCTGGTCCCAGTTCATCGCCATGTGGACGACGACGTTTTCCATCGTCCCCGGCTGCGGGTGGGCAATCGTCGTCTCGGCCAGGATCGCCGCCTTGAGCGCTGGCTGGCGCATCGCTGCCAAGCGCTCGGGCAAGGGCAGCTCGCGGATCGCCAGGTAGCTGGGCTTGCGCATGAAAGGGTGGTAAGTCGCCAGGCTGAGCACGATCGCTGTGGGTCGCGCGCCGACCTGGGGATAGAGCTGCGCGCCGGGCGCCAAAGCGCTGGCCACTCGTCGACCTGGAACAGCGTGAAGGTCACCGGTCGGCCGCTGACGCGCGAAGCCTTGGCCATCAGCGCGAGTTCGTCCAGCTGCGAATGGCGCTCGCCGCCGAGCATCGGCGCGCTGCCCACGGTGCTCGACGGGATCATCTGGTAAACCCCGCGCCCAGCGCGGCGCAGCGCCTGGGCAAACGCCAGCACCTCGTCCTCAGCCGCGAAAGTGCCTGGCACCGGGTCGCCGTGGATCGACCGATGACCACGGATGCGCGAGGTCGAAAAGCCCATCGCGCCGGCTTGCACCGCTTCTTGCACCAGGTCTGCCATCTGCGCCAGGTCCTGCGCGTTGGCGGCTTCGTCACGCTTGCCGCGTTCGCCCATCACCGCCAGCCGAACCGCGCCATGGGTGACCATCGAGCCGATGTCCAGCGCCCAACGGCGCTGCGACAGGAAGTCGAGGTACTCGGGCAGGCTGTGCCAAGCGCCCCAAGGCATGCCCTCGTGCAGCACCGAGCCGGGGATGTCCTCGACTCCCTCCATCAGCTCGATCAGCTCGCGCTCACCACCAGGGCGCACCGGCGCAAAGCCGACGCCGCAGTTGCCCATGATCGCCGTGCCCACGCCCTGTCCAGCGGAAGGCTCCATCGCGTCGTCCCAGGTCGCCTGGCCGTCGTAGTGGGTGTGGATGTCGACCCAGGCCGGCGCCACCAGCGCGCCCTCGGCATTCAAGGTCTGGCGCGCGGCCGATCGGATGGGCCCGCCGATCTCGGTGATGCGGCCGTCGCGGAAAGCGATGTCACCGGTACGCGCTGGCGCGCCTGTGCCGTCCACCAGGGTGGCGCCCTTGATCAGCATGTCGTTCATCGTCTGCGGTCCTTGATTGGCGTTTGTGCTGATTGACCCAGCACAAATGACCTGATTAATATATTCGAACCGTAATTCGAATTCTGACCGACGTCAATATGGAGATCCCGCAGGCACCCGTCCGCCAGCGCGCAGCCGCCAAGCGCAGCATCGCGGTGGGCGCCGATCCGCTGCAACCGGTGCAGGCCAGAGCCCATGCTACCCGTGATGCGCTGCTCGCGGCTGGGCGCACGATGCTGGCCAATGGCGATTTCGACTCGCTCTCGATCGCTGAGCTGGCGGCTGCGAGCAAGCTGTCGGTCGGGTCGTTCTACGGCCGGTTTCGCGACAAGGAGGCCTTCTTCGAGCAGTTGCAAGAGCAGGTCACCGCCGAATTTCTGCTCGCTGCGCGCCAGGCGCTGCTGCCCAAGGACGGGCAAGCCAGCACCGCCGAGGCGATCGTGACGAGCGTCTGCGCGATGGTGATCGACGGGTTTCGCAAGGATGCGGGTTATGTCCGCGCTGCGCTGCGGCACGCCTCGACCCAGCCGGCGAGTTGGAGCCCGATCCAGAGCGCCGGGCGCCAGGTGGTCCAGGAGGTCATCGCGGTGCTGGGCCCCAAGCTCGCGCACATCGCGCCGGCCCAGCGCGCGGGACGCATACGTTTCGCGATGCAACTGCTCTACGGCACCGGCATCAACGCCGTGCTCAACGACCCCGGACCCATCCCGTTGCGCAGCAAACGCCTGGAGCGCGAGCTCAGCCGCGTGCTGTGCCTGTACCTGGGCATCACCAAGTCGACGGGCCTGGGCCCGCGTCCTGCGCTGAGCAATACCAGACACGCATCTTCAAGCCCACGATCAGCCGCATCGCGGCCAGGGGGATCTGCGTGAGCCTGGTGGCCGGATTGGCCATCCTGGTGGCCTTCCCCTGGATCACGCTGGTGCTGATTCGGCACTGAACTTTTTTCAATCCGCCGCACGACCTGCGGCACCATCGAGTCGGAGAATATCCATGAAAGCAGCCGTCTTCCACGCCCCCAACCAACCCTTGACGATCGAGGACATCGACATCGCCAAGCCCGGTCGCCGCGAGGTGTTGATCCGCACCGCGGCCACCGGCCTGTGCCACAGCGACCTGCACATCATCGAGGGCAAGTACCCGGGGCCGGTGCCCGCGGTGCTGGGCCATGAGTGCTCGGGCGTGGTCGAGGCCGTGGGCGAGGACGTCAGCTATGTGCGACCGGGCGACCACGTGATCACCTGCCTGTCGGTGTTCTGCGGCCACTGCGAGTTCTGCCTCAGCGGCCACATGTCGATCTGCAACACACCCGAGATCCGCTTTCCGCCCGGCCCGTCCAAGCGGCTCGACTGGCGCGGCAAGCCCTTGAACCAGATCCTGAACCTGTCTGGCTTCGCCGAGCAGATGTTGGTGCACGAGCATGCCTTGGTCAAGATCACGCCCGAGATGCCGATGGACCGCGCCGCGCTGATCGGCTGCGCGGTGATGACGGGCTATGGCGCGATCGTCCACACCGCCAAGGTCGAGCCCGGGTCGACGGTGGCGGTGATGGGCTGCGGCGGCATCGGCCTGGCGGCGGTCAACGCGGCGCAGATCGCCGGCGCCGCCCGCATCATCGCGATCGACATGGACGCAGGCAAGCTGGCGCTGGCGCGCGAGTTCGGCGCCACCGACACGCTGGATGCTTCGCTCGGTGACGTGGCGAAGCGCGTGGTCGAGATGACCGGCGGCGGCGTTCCCTATTCTTTCGAATGCATAGGCTTGAAACAGACTGCCGAAGACTGTTTCGCGATGCTGCGCCCAGGCGGCACCGCCACCGTGATCGGCATGCTGCCCTACGGCACCAAGATCGAGTTGAACGGACTGGACCTGCTGCGCGAGCGCCGCATCCAGGGCAGCGTGATGGGGTCGAACCGCTTCCGCACCGACATGCCGCGGCTGATCCAGTTCTACCAGCAAGGCCGCTTGCACCTGGACCGGATGATCTCCGGCCACATCAAGCTCGAGCAGATCAACGAAGGCTTTGCGGCGATGAAAAAAGGTGGCATGGCGCGCCATGTGATCCAGTTCAACGCTTGAGCCTGCGAGGAGCCTAAGAGCCAAGCCATGCTGACCTGCTTCGACGAATACCTGATCCACCAGACGCCGGAGCCCTTGGCACACCCGGTGTCGATGGACCGCAATTTCTACGACCGCAACTGGCTCAGCGGGTTTGCGGCCGACGCCTCGCTGTACTTCGGCATCAGCCTGGGGCTCCACCCCAACCGCGAGGTGATGGACGGCGCTTTCAGTCTGGTACGCGGCCGCGAGCAGCGCTCTTGCTTCGCGTCTCGCCGGGCCGACCCGGCCCACCACGCGGGCATTGCCCAGCAGACCTGGCCCAAGCTTTGCGCGAGGCGGCCGATGCACTTGATCAGCGACAGCATGCGTTGCGTGCGCTGATGATCGAATTGCAGCTCTGGACCGAACAACGCCAGTTGTCGGACGCCAGGTTTTGAAATCCTCAGCCGAACACAGTCGGACAATGCGCGAATGAAAATCCCAGAACACTTTGACGTCATCGTCGTCGGCGCCGGCATCTCCGGCGTTGGCGCTGCCTACCACCTCAAGACCCAGAGCCCCGGCACCCGCTACCTGGTGCTGGAGTCCAAGGACAGCTTCGGTGGCACCTGGATCACGCACCGCTACCCGGGCATACGCTCGGACAGCGAGCTCTACACCTTCGGCTACCGCTTCAAGCCCTGGACCGGCACGCCGATCGCCACCGCCGAGGAAATCCTGCGCTACATGGGCGAAGTGGTCGACGAGAACGAACTCGGCGCTCACATCCGCTACCGGCACGAGATCGTCTCGGCAGCTTGGTCTAGCGCCGAGCGCCAATGGCGACTCGCGGTGCGTCGCAGCGACACCGGCGAGATGCTCGAGTTCAGCGCCGGTTTCCTGTGGATGTGCCAGGGCTATTACCAGCACGACCAGGGCTACACCCCCGACTGGGCCGGCATGGACCGCTACCAGGGCCGGATCGTCCATCCGCAAACCTGGCCTGAGGACCTGGACTACGCCGGCAAGAAGGTCGTGGTGATCGGCTCGGGCGCGACCGCCGCGACGCTGATCCCGGCGATGGCCGACGACTGCGAGCACATCACGATGCTGCAGCGATCGCCGACCTACTTCCGCACTGCGCGCAACGTCAACGAGCTCGCCGACATGCTGCGCCAGCTCGAGATTCCCGAGACCTGGATCCACGAGATCGTGCGCCGCAAGATGTTGTTCGAGCAAGGCGCATTTGCCGCGCGCACCCACCGCGAGCCCGAGCTGGTCAAGCAAGAACTGGTGGCCAACATCCAGGCGCTGGTCGGCGACAAGGTCGATGTCGCCAAGCATTTCACGCCCAGCTACCGTCCCTGGCAGCAGCGCCTGGCTTTCGTGCCCGACGCCGACCTGTTCCACGCCATCAACAAGGGCAAAGCCTCGGTCGTCACCGACCAGATCGAGACCTTCACGCCGACCGGGCTGAAGCTCAAGTCCGGCGCGACGCTGGACGCCGACATCATCATCACCGCCACCGGATTTCACTTGAGCACGATGGGCGGGATCGATTTCAGCGTCGACGGCCAAGCGCTCGATTTCAGCCAGACCGTCGCCTACCGCGGCGCGATGTTCACCGGTGTGCCCAACCTGCTGTGGGTCTTCGGCTACCTGCGCTGGAGCTGGACGCTGCGGGTCGACCTGATGGGAGACTTCGTCTGCCGGCTGCTTGGCCACATGAAGGAACAAGGCGCGACGATGGTGACGCCGCAGCTGCGCCCGGGCGAGCAGGCCATGGCGCTCAAGCCCTGGGTCGACCCGACCAACTTCAACCCCGGCTACCTGAACCGAGGCATGCACTTGATGCCTCGCCAAGGAATGACCGAACCCTGGACCCACGGCCAGGACTACGACCAAGACCGCAAGCAGCTGCCGCTGGCCGACCTCGACGACGGCTCGCTGCGCTTCGTTTGAGCGCGGCGACGCCATGTCGGGCCTGTGCGGTCCAGGCATGCCCCCTGGACCGCACAGGCCGGCGACTTGACGTAAGCTGCCGCCGCTGCCAGCTGGCAAACCCGACTGAGCATCCCACAGGAGTCCAGATGCCCCCGTTCATCAGCCGGCGCACAAGCGCGTTGGCCATCGCCTTGGTTGCCATGCTGCCGGCCGCGGATGCTGCCGAGCCGCCCTGGAAGCCCGAGCGGACCGTCACGGTGATCGTGCCCTACAGCCCTGGCGGTGGCACCGATGCCCAGGCCCGCGCTGTCGCGCGCGAGCTGCAACGCCTCTGGGGCCAGACGGTGATTGTCGAAAACGTTGCGGGCGCCGACGGGCTCATCGGCACGCGCAAGGCGATCGACGCCAAACCGGACGGCCTGACGCTGCTGGTGCAACTGCCCTCGCTGACGCTGCTCAAGCATTTGCCGACGTTCAAGGGCATAGACCCGGTGACGCAGTTGTTGCCGGTGTCGGCCTTCTCGGCGATGCCCGGTGTCGTCGTCGCCGGCTCGGCGGTGCCGGTCAAGACCATGGCCGATGTCGTGCGCCATTGCAGGACAGCGGTTCAGCCCTGCTCGCTGGGGACGACCGAGAACATTGCCCGCTTGCAAGCGCGAATGCTCAGTGTCGAGAGTGCATTGCCGAACCTGATCGTCGCCAATTACAAAGGCGGCGGGCAACTGATCACCGACATCGTCAGCAACAACGTCAACCTCGGCATCATGGGCATCACGGCCGTGTTGCCGCATTACAAAGCCGGCACACTGAAGGTCGTGATGACGATGGGCGCCAAGCGGTCGTCGGTCGCGCCGGAGATCCCGAGCGCGATCGAAGCCGGTTTCCCCGGCTTCGACGTGGTGACCTGGTACGGCCTGTTCGCGCCCAAGGACACGCCACCGAACATCGTTCAAGGCATTGCAGCAGCCGTTCGCGAAGCGATCAAGGCGGAGGATTTGCGCAAGGTATTCAGCACCATCGGGTCGGAGGCCATAGGCAACACACCGGCTGAATTCGCCACCATGGTGCGCGAAGAGGGTGAACGCTTTGGGGCGCTGGCCAAGCGCTTCCCGATCGAATAAGGGCCGAACATGAGACTGCACCATGCTTCGCCTGCGGCGCCTGCGGCCCCAACCCACAGCGCAGGACGCGACCTGTCGGCCTGGCGCGTCGCCGATCTGCAGCGCGACCCGCGCTGGGTGGTGGCGCTGGACGACGCCGTGCGCACCGACTTGATGCGGGCCTTGCGCGCCGGGCTGTCGGCGGGCAAGTCGCTGCTCGACTACACCCAGCAAGACTTCGACTTCGCCCCGCAGACGCTCGCGCCGATCGCCAGGGCGGTGGCTGAGGCCGAGCATGGGCGCGGCATCGCGCTCGTGGAGGGCTTGCCGCGCGAGTCGGTCAGCCCGACCGAGTTCGAGCTGCTGACCTGGGCGATAGGCCTGCATGTCGGCGTGGCACGACCGCAGGACAAGCTCAGCCGCTACATCAACCAGGTCAAGGATGTCGGCGCGGTCTACCGCAGCCCGACCGGCCGCGGTTACTCGTCGAGGGCCGAGCTTGACTTCCACATCGACGGCGCCGACATCGTGCTGCTGAGCTGCTACAACCAAGCGCCTTCGGGCGGCGACAGCCTGTGCAGCAGCTCGGTCGCAGCGTTCCGCCAGCTCGTCGCCGAAAGGCCGGATCTCGCGGCCTTGCTCGAGCAGCCCGTGGCCCACAGCCGCCAGGGCGAGCAGGCCGAAGGCGCCCCAGAGTTCATACAGATGCCGATCTACGGCCGGGTCGGCGGCGAGGTCTTCTGCCAATGGAACCGCAACCGCATCGAGAACGGCGACAAGCTGCCGGGTGCGCCCAGGCTCGGCGTGCAACAGCGCGAAGCGATGGAGCTACTGGACGAGATTGTTCGCCGACCCGAGTTCATGTATTCGATGCGACTCAAACCCGGTGACATGCAAATACTGTCCAACCACACGGCGCTGCACTCGCGAACCGAGTTTCATGACCACGAGGCCGAAGATCAAAAGCGTCTGCTGTACCGCTTGTGGCTGTCGACACCTGGCGCGCCGCAACTGCCATCGGGATGGGCCCCGTTCTGGGGCTCGACCGAGGCCGGCCTGCTGCGCGGCGGCATCCACGGCCACCACCACGACGCCCACTGTCAATCCTTCGACCGACGGCAAGCGCAGGCGATGGGCCTCAGGCTCGCGTCTTGATCGGCTCGGGCTGTCAACAGCGCTGATGGTCGGTGCTGTGCTGATACGCTCGGGCGCTTCTTTTTCATTCACGCCATTTCAAGAAACGAGCCACCCGCGATGACCGAAAAACTCTTCTCTCCCCTGGCGCTGGGTCCGGTCACGCTGCAGCACCGCGTCGTGATGGCCCCGCTGACCCGCATGCGCGCCAGCCCTGACGGCAACGTGCCCACGGCACAGAATGCGCTGTACTACGCGCAACGCGCCACGCCCGGCGGCTTGTTGATCGCCGAGGCCTCGCCAGTGTCCTGGCAGGGACACGGCCACGCCAAGGTGCCGGGGACCCACACCGCGGCACAGATCGCCGGCTGGCGCTTGGTCACCGATGCGGTGCACGCCAAGGGTGGCGTGATCTACCTGCAGCTCTGGCATACCGGACGGGTCTCGCATTCGAGCTTCCAGGCCGATGGTGCTGCACCGGTCGGACCGTCGCCGATTGCCGCTCAAGGCATGACGACCGCGCGCGACGGGACACCGTCGCCTTTCGAGGTGCCGCGCGCGCTCGACGGCGCCGAGATGCCGGGGCTGGTCGAGAGCTGGCGCCAGGCGGCGGCGAATGCGATCAGCGCCGGCTTCGACGGCGTCGAGATCCACGGCGCCAACGGCTACCTGCTTGAGCAGTTCTTGCAGTCGCGCAGCAACCATCGCAGCGACCGCTATGGCGGCAGCATCGAGAACCGCTGCCGGCTGCACCTGGAGATCGCCCAGGCCGTCGCCAACGAGATCGGCGCCGACCGCACCGGCATCAGGCTGTCACCCTGGGGCGTGGCCAACGACAGCGGCGAGACCGATCCACTGCCGCTGTACTCGTACCTGGTGCGCGAGCTCGCCAAGATCGGCCTGGTGTACCTGCACCTGATCGAGCCGCGCGCCAGCGGCACCGGCAAGGCTGACATCGTTCGTGAAGGCCAGCCGTCGACGGCCGAGATCTTCCGCCCGATGTGGCCAAATGTGCTGATCGATGCCGGCGGCTACGACCGAGATGGCGCGCTGCAGACGGTTCGCGAAGGACGTGCCGACGCGGTGGCATTCGGCCGCTTCTTCATCTCGAACCCCGACCTGCCCAAGCGCGTCGAGCTCGGCGCAGCCTTCACGCCCTACCAGCGAGCGACCTTCTACGGCGGTGGGGCGGCGGGCTACACCGACTATCCAGTGCTGACGCCAGCGGCATAGCCCGACGAACCGCCCCCTCCGGGCGAGCGCGGTGCCTGGGCATCAGGGCCGCGAGCTCAGCCACCCAAGCTCTCAAGCAAATGTGGCTTTGCGGCTTGATCCTCACGGGGGGCGGCCGGCTTCAGCCGGCCTTGGGGCGCTCAGGAGTCGGCGGTACGCTAGGCGAGCCCGATGGGCCGCTCCGTCGAGTTTCCCGCCCGACCGCGCTTGCGAACGAGCTTGACTTCCAGCCTGCACCCAAGCGCTTCCGCATACTTGGAGAGGGTTGCGAGCGAGGGGGAATGTTTGCCACGGCCAGACTCCATGCGGGCCACGGCAGATTGCGTGGTGCCGATTCTCTCTGCGACTTGCGCCTGCGTGAGCCCTTGGTCTGATCGTGCTTTCAGGAATTCGTCTAGCAGCGCGTACTCATCGCCCTGCTCCTCGTATTGGGACTTTACTTCCGCGCGTCCGAGTGCCTTGGCGCGCAACTGCTCATGCGTCAGCATCTTTGCACTCCTTCATGCGCTTGCGCGCGGCAGCTATTTCTTTGGCAGGTGTCTTGTCGGTTTTCTTGACAAACTGATGCAGCATGGTGGGGCCGGGCGGTGAGAGACGCCGCACGATGCCGGTTTGACGCGGCAAGCATCTTGACCCGCCACAAGCCCAGGCCGATCACCCGCACGCCCGACGCCGATGAAGCCCAAGGCGCAAGAACTTGCACAGCCGCAAGCCTGCCGCTGGCAGCGACGTCAAGGGCTGCTGGCCAAGCCCGGTGTCTAGAGGTCTAGACCCGGCGCTTGACCGCTGCAGGCATACCCGCCGGGTCGATGACCTGGCCGAATTCCTGCATGTTGTGGGCGTGGCACAGGTGGTGCAGCGCGAAAGCCTGGTCGATCGAGCTTTGCTGGCCCATGATGTCCAGCGTCTGGTTGACCGCTTTCTTGACCATCTGCAGCGCGAAGGCCGGTTTCGCAGCGATGCGCTGTGCGAGCTTGAGCACCTCGGCTTCCAGGTCGGCGCGGGGCACGACCCGGTTGACCATGCCGAGACGGTGCGCCTCCTGTGCGCTCCAGTCGTCTGCGGTGAACAAAAACTCCTTGGCCTTGCGCGCGCCCAGCTCCCAGGGGTGGACAAACCATTCGACGCCGCACACGCCCATCGTCACCACCGGGTCGCAAAACGTCGCGTCGTCGCTGGCGACGATCAGGTCGCAAGCCCAGGCCAGCATCAGGCCACCGGCGATGCAACGGCCCTGCACCGCAGCGATCGTCGGCTTGGCCAGGTTGCGCCAGCGCCGGGTGTTCTGCAGGTAGATCTCTTGCTCGCGGGCAAAGCGACCGTGCGCGCCGGGTTGCTTGAAACCACCCCAGCTCGAGACGATGGGGCGGTCACCCAGCACCACGCCGCCGTCTCCACGCAAGTCATGGCCAGACGAGAAATGCGGGTCGGCTGCGGCCAGCACGATGACCTTGACGCTGTCGTCCAGCACCGCACGATCGAATGCCGCATTCAACTCATACCCCATCTCGAGGTTCTGCGCGTTGCGCGCCTCGGGGCGGTTGATGACGATACGCGCCACACCGGGCGCGGGCTGCTGGTACAACAGCGTGGTGTAGTCGCTCATGGTCGTGGAGTGGGTTCCAAGGTTGGACGGAATGATCAGGGTAAGGGCTGACTCATCATGGCATCCGCTGTCACAGCGGCGTTGTCGCGTCTGGGACTAGTGCTGCACCCCGGAGATATCGAAACATGAAAGCGCGCCTTCGACCCGGTGGCGTCGTTGCAAATCCTCGCGATACCTCGGGTATCGCTGCGGTTT
>RGQD01000107.1 GCA_010030205.1 Betaproteobacteria bacterium | reverse complement strand
TTCATAATGGTTGACGCTCACCGTGCCAATTGTCGCGCTGCCCGGCGCGCGCAGCGCAGGGCCTGTCGATTGACATCGACCGTCGGGGCTTTTACATTACTGACCAATTGGTCATTAATTTATGACCAAGCCGCTGCACTCTCCCCCTAAGGCTTCTCCTCCCATGCGTCCTCGTTTCTTGCTGTGGCTGATCCTGCCCATCCTGACGGCTTGCACCAAAGCCCCGCCCGTCGAAGAGCCGGTACGTGCGGTTCGAACCCTCAGCTTGCAAGCCGGTGTCAGCGCCTTGCAGCAAGAGTACGCCGCCGAAATTCGGGCCCGCACCGAATCACGGCTGGCGTTTCGCGTTGGCGGCAAGCTGGTGCTTCGAACGGCCAATCTGGGTGATCTGGTCAAGACCGGCCAGACGCTGGCGAAGATCGACGCCAGTGACCTGCGATTGGGTCAGGAGGTGGCGCAGGCAGCCGTGAACACGGCCAACGCGCAGCTTGAGTTGAGCGAGGCTGAATTCAAGCGCTACAAGTCCTTGCGCGACCAGGGCTTTGTCAGCAGCCTGGAACTCGAGCGCCGCGAGGCCTTGCTCAAGACCAGCCGGGCCCAGGCCGAACAAGCCAGGGCACAGGCTGGCGTGCAGAACAACCAGGCCAGCTATGCCGTGCTCACAGCGGATGTGTCGGGCGTGGTGACCGCCATCGAAGCCGAGCCGGGCGCGGTGCTGGCCGCTGGCACCCCGGTGCTTCGGTTGGCCCACGACGGGCCGCGTGACGCGGTCTTCAGCGTGCCCGAAGATCGAGCCGCAGCGCTTCGGTCGCTGCTTGGACGCCCCGGTGCGCTCAAGCTGCGTCCTTGGGGCGCCAGCGACGCGCTGCTGCCGGCCACGGTGCGCGAGGTGTCTGCCGCTGCCGACCCGGTGACCCGCACTTTCTTGGTCAAAGCTGACATTGGTGCCACATCGCTGCGTCTGGGCCAGACTGCCAGCGTGCTGATCGATGCGCCTGCGCTCGCTGGTGTGATCAAGCTGCCCTTGCCCGCGCTGTTCCAGCAGGGCGGGCATTCAATGGTCTGGCTGGTCGACCGCGCGACGATGGTGGTGCGAGCCCAGCGGGTGGAGGTGGCTGGTGCTGACGGCAATCTGGTGTTGATCGGTGGCGGCCTGGCACCGGGTCAGGTGGTGGTGACGGCTGGGGTTCACGCACTGACCGAAGGGCAGAAGGTGCGCTGGTATGTCGAACCCGGTGCGTCGGCCGTGACGGTCGTTGGTGCGGCGTCGGCCGCTTCGGCAGCGTCACGCTGACCGGCCCGGAGCACTCACCGATGACAAACCATGCCAATCCTGGGCCAGCGCGCCCGCGCCTGAACATCTCACGCTGGGCGCTGGAGCATCCCGCACTCACCCGCTACTTGATGGTGGTGCTGCTGTTGCTGGGCGCGGCCGCCTACTTTCAGCTCGGGCAGGACGAAGACCCGCCTTTCACGTTCAGGGCGATGGTGGTGCAGTCTTTCTGGCCCGGCGCGACCGCGCAGCAGATGGCCGAGCAAGTCACCGACAAGATCGAGCGCGCGCTGCAGGAGGTGCCGTTTGCGGACACCGTTCGCAGCTACACCAAGCCGGGCGAATCATTCACGATCCTGGAGTTGAAGGACAGCGCGCCGCCCAAGGAGGTCAGCAACAGCTGGTACCAGGTGCGCAAGAAGATAGCCGACATGCGCGGCACGCTGCCTGCTGGCACGCTCGGCCCATTCTTCAACGACGACTTTGGCGATGTCTACGGCTCGATCTTTGCGTTGTCGGCGGATGGATTTGGCGACGAGGAATTGCGTGTCTTTGCCGAAAACCTGCGATCGCAATTGCTGCGCGTGCCCGATGTGGCGAAGGTCGAGGTGTTTGGTGCGCAGGCCGAGAAGATCTTCATCGAGATCTCGCAGCAACGCTTGGCCCAACTCGGGCTCGACATGAACCAGGTGCTGGGTCAGTTGGCGGCGCAAAACGCTGTTGAGGGCGCCGGACTGCTCGACGCTGGCACGCAGAACCTGCAGGTTCGGGTGGCTGGCGCTTTCGGAGCGGTGGCCGAGATCCGGCGCTTGCCGATCCGTGCCACCAACCCGACCACAGGCCTGGCCAGTGCGCTGCAGTTGTCCGATATCGCCGAGATCCGCCGCGGCGTGATCGACCCGCCTGCGGTCAAGGTTCGCCATCAAGGCCAAGCCGTGATCGCGCTGGGCGTGTCGATGGCCAAGGGCGGCGACATCATCGCGCTCGGGCAGGCCTTGAACCAGCGCGTTGAGGCGATACGCGCTGGCCTGCCCGCCGGCATCACGTTGTCGCGGATCCAGGATCAGCCGGCCGCGGTGTCGAAATCCGTCGGCGAGTTCGTGCATGTGTTGATCGAGGCGGTGGCGGTGGTGCTACTGGTCAGTTTGATCGCGCTGGGGCTGCATACCAAGCCTTTGCGGATCGACATCTGGCCCGGTATGGTCGTGGGCATCACGATCCCGCTGGTGCTGGCGATCACCTTTGTGACGATGTACTACTGGGGTGTCGGGCTGCACAAGATCTCGCTTGGCTCGCTGATCATCGCGCTGGGCCTGCTCGTCGACGACGCGATCATCGCCGTCGAGATGATGGTGCGCAAGCTCGAGGAGGGTTACGACAAGATGCGCGCGGCTACTTTTGCGTACGAGGTGACGTCGATGCCGATGCTGACCGGCACCTTGATCACCGCGGCCGGGTTCCTGCCGATAGGCCTGGCCAAGTCGGTGACCGGTGAATATACCTTCGCGATCTTTGCTGTCACCTCGGCAGCGTTGGTGATCTCTTGGTTGGTGTCCGTGTACTTCGTACCTTATCTGGGGGCCTGGCTGCTGCACACCCGGCCCCAGGTCGAAGGGGGCCAGGCGCATGAGTTGTTCGACACGCCTTTCTACAACCGCTTTCGTGCCTTGGTCGACGCTTGCGTTCGGCACCGTTGGATCACGCTGGCCTTGACTTTCGCGCTGTTTGGGGCCGGCGTTTTCGCGCTGGGCAAGGTGCAGCAACAGTTCTTCCCCGATTCGAGCCGGCCTGAGATCTTGGTCGACCTGTGGCTGCCCGAAGGTAGCAGCCAGCGTGAGAGCGAGGCGCTGGCACGGCGTTTCGAGGCCAGGATGATGAAGGAGGTCGAGCTCGAGAGCGTCACCACCTGGGTTGGCAGCGGTGTGCCCAGGTTCTACCTGCCGCTCAACCAGATCTTCCCGCAGACCAATGTCAGCCAGGTGATCCTGTTGCCCAAAGACCTGGCTGCGCGGGAGCGGCTGCGCAGCAGCTTGCCGGCGCTGCTGGCCGCCGAGTTCTCCGAAGCGCGCACCCGCGTCAAGGTGCTGCCGAACGGGCCGCCGGTCGACTATCCGGTGCAGTTCAGGGTCATGGGACCAGACCTGAACCTGGTCCGTCAGGCTGGCGACCAGGTCAAGGAGGTGTTGCGCGCGCACCCCAGCATGCGCGGTGTCAACGACAACTGGAACGAACAGGTCAAGGTGCTGCGCCTCGACATCGACCAGGACAAGGCCCGCGCGCTGGGTGTGAGCAGCCAGGCTATCGCGCAGAGCGCACGCACCGGCTTGAGCGGCAGCACCGTGGGCCAGTACCGAGAGGGCGACAAGCTGGTTGACATCGTGCTGCGTCAACCGCTGCAAGAGCGCAAGGTGCTGACCGACATCGGCAACGCCTACCTGCCCACCAGCAGCGGGCGGTCCATCCCGCTGACGCAGATCGCCCGCATCGGCTTTGGCTGGGAGCCTGGCGTGCTGTGGCGTGAGGGCCGCCAGTACGCGATCACAGTCCAGGGCGATGTGATCGACGGTGTGCAAGGTCCGACAATCACCCGTGCCGTGACGGCTCAGATCGAGGCCATCAAGCGTCAGTTGCCGCCGGACTACGACATTCGGATCGCCGGTGCGCAGGAGCAAAGCAGCAAGGGGCAGGGTTCGATCGCTGCCGGTGTGCCGGTGATGCTGTTCCTCATCTTCACGCTGTTGATGCTGCAGTTGCAGAGCTTCTCGCGCGCGATGCTGGTGTTCCTGACCGGGCCGCTGGGTATCGCCGGCGTGGCCGGCGCGCTTTTGCTGCTGGATCGACCTTTCGGCTTTGTCGCGCTGCTGGGCGTGATCGCGCTGATGGGCATGATCATGCGCAACTCGGTGATCCTGATCGACCAGATCGAGCAAGACCGCGCCCGCGGCCTGCCGACCTGGGACGCGATCGTCGAGGCTGCAGTGCGGCGTTTCCGGCCCATCGTGTTGACCGCTGCGGCGGCGGTGCTGGCGATGATCCCGCTCACGCGCAGCGTGTTCTGGGGGCCGATGGCGGTGGCCATCATGGGTGGGCTGATCGTCGCCACTGCGCTGACGCTGCTGTCGTTGCCGGCGATGTATGCGGCCTGGTTTCGGGTCAGGCGCCAGCCCCCCGGACATGGTGCGGTGTTGGCCGACTAGAATGATGGGCTGGCCGATGCGATCGGGAGTTGAGCGGGTGGTGCTTGCGCCATCATGTGCTTGCGAGATCGCCTGTTGTGGACTTGCCGATCGGGACATTGGCGAACTTCCAGGCCAGACAATCCGCGCGGGTGGCGAAATTGGTAGACGCACCAGGTTTAGGTCCTGACGTCCGCAAGGATGTGCGGGTTCGAGTCCCGCCCCGCGCACCAGACTGTGAAAAGAGGACTCGAAACGAGTCCTCTTTTTTTAGGTTTTTTTCCTGCAAATTTCAGTTCAGTCTTCGAAAGACTGGCGGGACGAATCTGGCGGAATCCGTGCATTTCCAGGGGTCGTTTCCGCTAGATTTCCGCCAGGATTTCCGCCAGAACGTCGGGGGGCAGGGATGTACATCAGAGCAGTTGGCATACGGTACAAGGTCGAGTGCAGAGTCACCGACCCGTCTGGCAGCGTTCTCAGTTGGAACGTGACCTTCGCCACCAAGGCCTAGGCGCATGGCACGGCCAAGGACAAGGAGTTCAAGGCCATGGTTGCCGGAGGATTCATGCCTTGCAGCGTCCGGGAGTTGCTTGATCGGTGGCGGCGTGAGCTTGCACCGCAGCGCAATGGTGGCAAGTGGGACTTCAATCGACTTTTAGCGGTCGAACAGCGCTTGGACGATATGGGGTTGGCTGACTTGCAACTTTCAGCTTTCAAGCCCAAACAGATGGCGGCTGTGTGTCGCGCTCGATTGGGTGTGAACGCGACTGATCCCAGCTAGCTTTACGCGGGGCCCTCTACCCCGACTTCGGCCTCCAGCCCGGCGACGCGCAGGCAGGTCTGGCGTATGCCGTAGCTGTGCGCCCCGGCGAAGTGGCCGCCTTTGTGCCGGAGTCCCAGACGCTGGCGCTGCTGGCGTTGGGCGCCCCGGTGGTGGCGCGCAGAAGGCGGTCGCGTTGAGGCGACGCAGTCCTTGAGCTCACGGCGCCAAGACCTGGAGCGTCGGGAAGTAGGTTCTGAAGCGGCTGGCGTCGCGGGTGAGCAAGGGCCAACCCTCGACAGTCGCATGGGCGCCAATGAAGAAGTCGGGCAGCACCTGCGCCTTGCCGCCGCTGCGCCGGCGATACTGGACAAACGCCTTCGCGGCCAGGAACAGGGCCGGCCGAGGTATCTCGCGCAGTTCCAGGGCCATCGTCAGCACCACGCCGTCGAGGGCTTCGAGGGTCGAGAACGACAGCGACATCTCGGCGTAGATGACCGGATTGATGGCCAAGGCATGCAGCTTGGCCTGCGCTCGCATCTGGGCGATGGACCAATCGGCCCACTGCGAGTCGTTCTGCAGCACGTCCACCAGGACGTTGGTGTCGACAAGGATCATCAATCGTCGGCGCGCAGCAGCTTCATCAGTTCATCGGTCCGCCAGTGCACGTCAGCCCGGCCGCGCACGGCGTCGAAACGGTCGCGAACCGGCGCGCTCGCGCCCTTGGCAGCCTTGCGCGGATGAAGAACCACCTCGCCGGCTGCGTTCACCGAGAACTCCACCGCCGCGCCGGGCAACAGACGCATGGCGTCACGAATGCGTTTCGGTATCGTGACCTGCCCCTTGCTCGTCAGCGTCGTTGCCATGCAGCTCTCCTTGAGTGTTACCGAATCAATGAATGGTAATACATCCGCGCCTGCATCGACTTCCAAGCGCATGCTGATCGGCTGCTCTGGCCGGGGCTGACCGTTGGCTCCTGGCCGTCAGCGTGAATCCGGCTGCCTTTGCTGCCACTCCGTTTCTGACCATGAGACTTCTGGAGGTGGCTCACCGGGTTGTCGGCACGGTGCCGCACTTTGAGGTCGGCGCCAACACTGCTGATGCCTCACGGCAACATTCCCATGCTCGATCCGCAGCAATTTGCCGCAAAGATCAAAGTCGCGCCGCGCAGCGCAGCGCACCAGCAACTTGGCAGCGCAGTGTCGCTAGACCAGCACGCGATGCGTGCCGCCGGGGTTGGGGGCGATGCCGAGGATCGCGCTGATCTTTTGGTGACGCGGCTCAGGCCGGGTGGCCTTGCGCACATGCACGGCGCGCCCGTCGCGCCGCTGCAGGGTGGTGGTCACCCGCTGCTGGACCGCCAGAGTCTCGCGCAAGGTGGACCAACTGTCGTCGATACCCTGCGCCTTGAGCCTCAAGCGCAGCATGTGCACGAAGTGGTAGGCCAGCACGCTGATGAACAGGTGGCCCTCCACCCGGCGATCGACCTGGTGGAAGACCGGACGCAGACCCAGGTCGGTCTTGAGCGAGCGGAACACTGACTCCAGGTCAGTGAGCATCGTGTAGGTGCGCCACAGCGTGGCGTCATCCAGATCGACCAGCGTTGTTCTCAGGCAAAGCTTTTACTTGTTTGCCAGTGTCGTCCTTGGTGACCTCGACCTCGTAATGTTGGGCGGCGCGCGTCCAGCGCTGCTTGGCCCGGCCGATTCTCTCCATGATCTTGCCCAAGTCCTTGGTGCCGCGCGGCTTGCTCAACCCGGCCTGCAACTTGGTCAACACCGCCTCGAAGCCTGCGGCCTTTGCAGCGTCGATGGCGCGGTCTTTTTGTTCGCGCGCGGGCGAGTGGCAGTACAGCAGCACGTTGCCCTGATCATCGATGACGCGCTGGAGTTTGACGGTCGTCTGGCCGGCCGTCTGCACCTCGGTGGCGAGCGCGGGGTCGAACTGGCGCTCGCGCAAGCGCGACTTCACCACATAGTGCAAGCCCTGGGCGCGCAGCCATTTCAGGTTGGCCTCGGTGGCGATGCCCGCGTCCATCACCACCGTGGCGCCGGGCGCGGCGCCCAGGCCGGTGAGCATGTCCTTGAGCGTTGCGGGCTCGCCGGCGTTGCCAGCGAAGACTTGGGTGCGGCGCACGAAGCCGCTGGCGTCCAGCGCCATGGCCAGGGTCACGAGCGGGCAGTCGCTGCGGCACTCCTTGCTGTGGCCGCGCGCGGCCTTGTTTACGCCCGTGGCCAGGCCCTCGAAGTAGGTGTTGGTCAGGTCATACAGGGTGACGGTCTGGGCGAATCCGAAGATCGACTGCGCCTGGGCAAACAGGTGGTCCTGCAGGGCCTGGCGGTGGCTGTGCAGGGCGTCCGATGCACGGTACAGGCGGTTGAGGTCCATCGTCTCGAAGTCGAAATCGATCAACTCGCCCAGTCCCGAGCGCTGCCGCAGCCAGTCGTGTGTGGCCAACTCGCTGCCGGGGTGAGCCATGCGCCCGATGACGTTTCCCACTGCGGCGGCGATCTGCGGACGGTTCAGACCCAGGGCGCTGAGTTGGTCCTCGAAGCCGCACTCGCGCATGACCGACAGCGCCGCATGCTCGACGCCCACGCTGCGCGGTCGCACCAGTTCGATGGAGTCGAGGTCGACCTCCTGGAATCTGCCGGGGTCGCCGGCAACGCAGTCGCCCCGATCAGCAGGGCCGGGCGAAGGCAAGATCGCCGCCGAGGGCTGCAAGGCAATCAACTGCGCCGCATAGCGCTGCGCCAGGGCCAGGCCATCTTCGGACAAGGCCGTATCGAGCAGAGAGGCCTGACCGCGCAGCAACTCATCGATGCGCAAGGCCAGACCATTGATCCTGGGGCAGATCGAAGTGACTGCCCAGGTTGAGCAAGGTGGTCTGTTTGACCGCACCACCCACGCGGGCGGTCTGCACGAGGCGGTAGGTGACGTAGGGCTCGCCGGAGCTTCGGCTGCGCGTTCGGGTGCAACGGATGAACATCTGCCGATGCTGCATCAAAACAAGGCCTTGTGCTCGCTTTCCCTAAAATATTAGGGCACTACATTTCACTTTTTCAAGTACGCTCTAATAGAATCATAGACTTACGAGCGTTTTTAGGGCCACAATGCCCGAATCAGGCGGAAAGTTGACAAACTTGGGCTAGCGCACTCAGGGTAATGTCGCCAACCACGTCGTCTGCGGGAAGCCGTCCGAGAACGGCCGAATTTGTAGAGGCTGCCCGCCACGCTGGTGAGATCGGCGAACATGGAATTGCAGACCGCGCCCGCCACCTCGGCTCGATCTCACGGGTCTTCGGGGGGTGTTTTGGGCAGCGGCAGGTGCAGCGCCAGGATCTCGTCGCCGTTGGCGTCAAGCTGCCCGGTGCTGCGCCAGCCCAGGTGGCGGTAAAAACCATGTGATCGGCTGGCTGGGTCGGTCGAGCAGCCCAGGAACAGCCGCTGCCAGCCAAGGCTGGCCAGCTGCTGCACCATGCGGGCCAGCAACTGACGGCCCAGGCCCAGACCTTCAAATGCCGGCAGCAAGGCCAGCACCACGATCTCGCCGCTGTCGCGGGCGCCGAAACAATAACCGGCCAGCGCACCGTTGGCATCCAGGGCTACTTGGCCGGGCAGTGCGCCGCTGCGGATGTCGTCGGCCCAGCTTTGCGCGGTGATGCCCAGCGCCTGCAGCCGCTGCACCGAGATCGCGTTCTCTCGGGTGCGCCCGCGCAAAGCCACGCAGGCGGGGGCATCTTCGGGCACAGCGGGGCGGCAGCGCAGCGGCATGGGGCCGCATTCTGCCGGCGCCACCGGGCCGCAGCCGGCCTTTGTCGACCCCAAGAGCGTGCTTGCGTTGTGGACGATCGCCGCAGCCATGGGCACCAGGCCAGCACACGGTGGTGATCAACAGCACGATGGCTCGTCTGGCCGACCGGATGATCGACATGGCCATCGCATCCTGGTCGTTCGCACCGCGTGCGTCAGCAATACCCTTCGAACAGCCGTTCACGAGGCCAATCTCTGCATGATCGGATGTCTGGAAGTGGCCGACAGCGTGAGTACGACGCGGCGCGACGATGCCGCTCTTCGACCCGCACTTCATAATCAAAACCTGACCCGCGCTTGTTCGAGATGCCAACCGCTCATCATGGATAAATTCTTGCTGCAGCAGCAGGTGCTGGAACGGCTCGCCGAAGACCTGCTGCATGCCGAACAGGCAATGCGGGCGGCCCATGAAACGGCGACGCACGAAGAAAACATCGCCGAAAACAAATACGACACATTGGGACTCGAAGCCGCCTACCTGGCCACCGGCCAAGCTCGTCGCGCCGAAGCCATCCGCCAGGCGATGGCCAATTGGCGCCAATTCCGCCCGCGCCCCTACGACGCCAGCAAAGGTATACAGCTCGGCGCGCTGGTCTGCCTGGTCGATTCCGACGACAAGCAGCAACAGCTCTTTCTCGGCCCGGATGGAGGCAGCATGAAGTTGGTCAGCGGCGGTCAGCTCGTTCAGGTCATCAGCAGCGAAGCCCCTTTGGGCGAATTGATCAAAAAATACTCGCCCCGACCCCTTTAGGCCACGCTCACGTCGGCTCTGCGGACCACAACCTGGTTGCTGTCCGGATACTGGCTCAGCTTGGCGCCGAGCTAGGCAGTGACCGGACCGATCGCGACAGTGGCCACGCTCATCGTCAGTCTCCGCGGTACTGCGGCGGCCGCTTCTCGAGGAACGAGGCCACACCCTCGGCGTAGTCACCCGAGGTCTGCGCGAGCAGGTACTGGTCTCGGTCCATGACCGAGGTCGCGCGCGCCATGGCATTCGCATAGGCGTTGATGCCGCTCTTGCACATGCGCAACTGCACCGGCGGCATGGCGGCCGCCCGTCGGGCCAGGGTCATGGCCTGATCGAAGGCCTGGCCTCGGGCGGTCTTGTACTGGACGAAGCCCCAGTCGTGAGCCGAATCGAGATCGACCTTCTCGGCCAGCACCACCATCTGCTTGGCCCGCGCCGGACCGACGAGGTTGACGATGCGCGGCACACGAAGGTCATCGCTTCGATGTCCTCCCAGGCTGCACACAGCCGGGGACCGAGCGCCTGCGCCTCGCGCCGTTCGGCCAGGCCCATCTTCGAGACGCGCTTGGCATCGCGCAGGTCGAAGCCCAGCGAGAACTTGTCGGCCGCACCGGTCAGCACGACCGCCGACAGTTCGTGGTCGCGCTCGAAGCTGCGCGCCACCTCGAGCAGCCCGCGCATGACCGCCTGCGACAGCGCGTTGGCCTTGTCGCCAGCGTCGAAGCGCACGATCGCGATCCGTCCTTCGCGCGTCACGGTGATGCCCGCCTGCTTCCAGGCTTCGGCCTGGGCGTCGCGGAACGCGCCCTGCATTGGCTGCTGATTCATGTTGCTGTCACCGACCTTTCGAACGTAGTTCCATGCGTGTCCCACTGTGCCAGATTCGACGCCAACTCGCAGCGGGGCGCAGCCTGGGGTTTCATTCACTGACTTCGCCAACCGCTCGTTCACGGCACAGTTGTTCCAGCGCCTGCCGGTCGTCGGCCACGCAGCGCACCGCAGCGTGCAGGCTGAACCCGTTGTTGTCGGGATTTTGACGCGCTATTCAGTCGTTAGCATCGCGCTAGATCAGCGATCGTGTTCGCGGCTTTCAACGCCAGCCAGCGCCCGCCAAAAAGCGAGCAGCCCGAGGCTGTGTAAGAGCAGACTTAACGTGCTCGCTCCACCGCCGCGCGCACCAGAGGCAGTAACTCGCGCCCGTAGTCGATGACGTCTTCGATCGGGTCGAAACCTCGGATCAGGAAGGTGCTGACCCCCAGCGCGTGGTATTCCAGCAGCGACTCGGCCACTTGTTCTGGCGTGCCGACCAGAGAGGTCGTGTTGGACCCGGCGCCCACCGCCGCGGCAACCTCGGTCCACAAACGCGTGTCGCGAACCTTGCCGCCGGCGGCGATTTCGAGCAGTCGCTGGGAGCCTACGCTGCCTGGCTTGGCGTTGATCGGGCCACTGCCACGAAGGTCGCGCACGCGCTCGATGATCCGGTCGGCGCGCTGCCATGCAGCCTCTTCGGTGGCGGCCAACACCGGCCGCATCGACAGACTGAACCGGATCGTCTCAGGCGCACGCCCGATGTTGACGCAGGCGGCACGCACGCGGGCAATGGTGTCGCGCGCCATCTCCAGTGTCTCGCCCCAAAAAGCATAGATGTCGGCGTGCTTGGCAGCGAACTCGATGGCAAGGGCCGACGACCCGCCGAAATACACCGGGATGTGCGGTTTTTGCAGCGGCTTGACCCGCGCCAAGGCATTTTCAACCCGATAGAAAGGGCCTTCGTGGCTGAACGGCGCATCCGCAGTCCAGGTCTTGCGCATCAGCCCCACATATTCGTCGGTTCGGCGATAGCGTTCGTCGTGGTTCAGAAAGTCACCATCGCGACGCTGCTCCGCGTCGCTTCCGCCAGAGATGATGTGGACGCCGCCGCGCCCACCGGAGAACACGTCGAAGCTGGCGAACAAGCGCGCGGCGTAAGTCGGGGAGATGAACCCGGGCCGGTGGGCAATCATGAAATTCAGCGTCTTGGTATGCTGGGCAGCATGGGTCGCGACCAGCACGGCGTCAGCGTCCGATGAGCTGTGCGCAATCAGCACGCGGTCGAAGCCGGCCACCTCGTGCGCCTGAGCGAAGCGCACGATGTAATCGGGATCGATCACCGGCCCTTGAGCCGGGTGGATTTCAGACTTCTGCTCCGAAGCGATCATGCCAATGAATTCGATGCTCATGGGTTTGTCCTGGCCATAAAGGGCGGGACGAATCCCGGGCGATCGATTCATTATGACCACCCTCGGCCGAGGTTCACCCAGACCTGTGCTGTCTTGCCCAAACTCGAGCGGCGCCGAACGATCCTGGCTTGCTTGCCGTCCACCGGATCACCGCACACAAGGTCGGCGCCCGCGATAGATCGGGTTTTCACCCCGTGTCAATTCGGCGCCAGGTGGCATCATCGCAGCCAGATGGACTTGGATGTCGTGTCTGCAGAGGCACCGGCGAGCGCGCATTCTTCACCACGGACCGACTTTTCAGTCATGCGCCACTGGCATCGGCGCAGGGGATCAAAGGTATGGAAGTTCTGCATTACGACTGGATCGCGCACCATGCCGCCTATGCGCCGGACAGTCCGGCGCAGCACGATGGGCATTCTGGTAGGCGCTTCAGTTATCTGGCCATGCATCGCCGAGTCGATGCGCTGGCGGGCCACCTGCAGCAAGTCGCCGGCGTGCAGTCTGGCGAGCGCGTCGCCACGCTGTGCCACAACTCGACCGACAACAACGAAATACTGTTTTCCGCGCCGCGCATCGGCGCCATTCACCTGCCGCTGAACTGGCGCTTGGCGCTGCCCGAACTTGAATTCATCGTCAAGGATGCCGAACCCCGGGTCCTGATCTACAGCGAAGAGTTCGCTGCCGAGGCGGCCGAGCTGCACCGGCGCTGCGGCCCGCTCCACTTGATCTTGAAGCGCGACGGCGCCGACAGCCCCTACGAGCAGGCGATCGCCGCCGGGCTCGCCCCGTCCGCGCATCGGCCCCGCCTGGACGATGTGTGGGTGCTGATGTACACCTCGGGCACCACCGGTCGGCCCAAGGGCGCGCAGATCACCTACCAGGCGCAGTTCTTCAACACCATCCACGCGGCGATGACCACCGAGTTGACGCGCCGCTCGCACGGCCTGACCTACCTGCCCCAGTTCCACATCGGCGGCATCTGCCTGTATGCCATGCCGTGTTTTCATCTGGGCGCGCCGATCACGGTGATGCGCCAGTTCGACCCGCAGACCTGTCTGGATCTGCTGTCCAATCCGGCCAGCGGCATCACCCACACCTTTGGCGTGCCGACCAATTTCCTGTTCATGAGCCAGCTTCCCGGGTTTGCCGCAGCGCGCTTCGACCACCTCGTGAGCGTGGGCATCGGTGGCGCGCCTTCGCCGCTGGCGCTGCTGCAGTTGTACGCCAGCAAAGGCGTGCTGTTCCAGCAAGGCTGGGGCATGACCGAGACCTGCACGATAGGCACTTTGCTCAGCAAGGAACACGCGCTCGAAAAGATCGGCTCATCGGGACGCCAGGTGCTGCACGCCGACCTGAAGATCGTCGATGCGCAGGGCCAATCTGTGCCGGACGGGCAGACCGGCGAGTTGCTGATCAAAGGACCCACCGTCACGCCGGGCTACTGGCGCCGCCCCGAGGCCAATGCCAGCACCTTGGTCGATGGCTGGCTGCACACCGGCGACGCGGCTTATCGCGACAGCGAAGGCTTCTACTACATCGTCGATCGCTGGAAAGACATGTTTATTTCGGGTGGCGAAAATGTCTATCCGGCCGAAGTCGAGGATGCGATCTACCGGCTGCCCGGCATCGCCGAGGCAGCGGTGATCGGTGTGGCCGACGACACCTGGGGTGAAGTCGGGCGCGCCTTCATCGTGCTCAAGCCGGGCATCGCCCTCGGCGAAGCGGAGATCCTCGAGCACTGCAGAGCCCGACTGGCCCGATTCAAGGTGCCCAAATCGATTCGATTCATCGCTGAACTGCCACACAACGCCACCGGAAAAGTCACCAAACACGCGTTGCCACGCGACTTGTGATCCCCAAGACAGGCCGCCTGATGGGGGGCCGACAACTCGACAACACCGACATTCAACCCAAGGAGGAGCAGGCATGAAGGCTTTCAAGAAACAAGCGCTGATCACCCGTTCGCTGGCGCTC
>RGQD01000106.1 GCA_010030205.1 Betaproteobacteria bacterium | reverse complement strand
ACGCTGTGATTGCTCGGTGGCGTTCATGATCTGCAAGCGGTAGACATTCTCGACCTGCCCTTCGTCGACTTGCCTGGCGAGGGCGCCGCGGTCTCGCACCACATCAACCTTGAACGGATGACGCAGCGCCAGGCTGATGGAAAACCCGAGCACGATCAGCCCGAGGATCACGGTGTAGACCAGCACGCGCGGCCTGAAGATGCGCGCCAAGCGCTGGCGCGGGCTCAGATGCTGCGCCAGGCCGTTCTGGGTGTCGTAGCGAACCAGTCCTCGCGGGTAATTCATCTTGTCCATCACGCTGTCGCAGACGTCGATGCAGGCAGCACAACCTATGCACTCGTATTGCAAACCCTGGCGGATGTCGATGCCAGTGGGGCAGACCTGCACGCACAGATTGCAGTCTATGCACGAGCCCAGACCCAGTGTCTTGGGTTCGGCTTTGCGCGAGCGCGAACCGCGCGGCTCACCGCGCTCGCTGTCGTAGCCGATGATCAAGGTGTCTCGGTCGAACATCGCGCTCTGGAAGCGCGCATACGGACACATGTACTTGCAGACCTGCTCGCGCATGAAGCCTGCATTGCCGTAAGTTGCCAGACTGTAGAACAAGACCCAAAACCACTCCCAGGGACCGAACTCCAGGCTCATGGCCTCAGCGGCCAAGGTATGGATAGGCGTGAAGTAGCCGACGAAAGTGAAACCGGTCCACAACCCGAGCACGATCCAGACCAATTGCTTGGCGCTCTTGCGCCAGAGCTTGTCCAGGCTCCAGCCACTGGCGTCCAGCCTCATGCGGGCAATGCGCTCGCCTTCGATCTTTTTCTCCACCCACATGAAGATCTCTGTATACACGGTCTGCGGACAGGCAAAACCGCACCACAGCCGCCCAGCCACCGCGGTGAACAGGAACAAGGCATAAGCCGAGATGACCAAAATGCCGGTCAGGTAGATGAGGTCCTGCGGGTACAGCAGCAACGGACCGATGTAGAACCGGCGCGAACCGAGGTCGAACAAGACCGCTTGGCGCTGGTTCCACTGCAACCAGGGCAGACCGTAGAACAACAACTGCGTCAACCAGACCAGCGACCAGCGCCAGGTGGCGAAAAGACCGCTCACGGCGCGCGGGTAGATCCGCTGTTGTTTCTGGTACAGCGAGACCACCGCCACCTTGGCATCGTCACCCTCGATCGCAACTATGGGCTGCGACGGCAACACGGGCGCCATGCGAGCTTCAGGTGATGGCTGGGCTGACAGCAAAAATCACCTGACCGCCACGGCCGTGGCTTGCGACAGGTTCCAGACATAGGCAGCCAGCACGTGGATCTGTTCGGCGCTGAGCCGCCCCTCGAACTTGGGCATCACATTGGTCTTGCCCTGGTTGACCATCGCGGTCACCGCCGCTTCACCCCAACCGTGAAGCCAGACCTTGTCGGTCAGGTTGGGCGCACCCAGCGCCTGGTTGCCGCGTCCGTCTGCGCCGTGACAGGCGGCGCAGACGGCGAATTTCGGCTTGCCAAGTTGCGCCGCCAGGTTGTTGTGCGCGCTGCCCGACAAGCTCAAGACATAGTTGGCAAGGTTCTTGACGTCATCAGCACTGCCCACCGCAGCGGCCATCGGCGGCATCATGCCAATGCGTCCTACCGTGACAGTCTTCTCAATGTAGTCCGCACCGCTGCCGCCGAGCCAGTCGCTGTCGGTCAGGTTGGGGAAACCCTTGCTGCCGTGGGCGTCAGAGCCATGGCACTGCGCGCAGTTGTTGATGAACAGTCGCTCGCCAATGCCCATGGCCTGCGCATCTTTGGCCAGGTCGACTGCTGGCATTGCGCTGAACTTGGCATAGACCGGTGCCATCGCCGCATGGGCCTTGTCCTGCTCGGCCTGCCATTGGCCTGTGCTGGACCACTTGAAGCTGCCTGGCAGCGTGCCAAGGCCTGGATAGAGCGCCAGATAGACCGCGGCAAAGACCACCGTGATCACGAACAGCCACATCCACCAACGCGGCAACGGATTGTTGAGTTCGCGCAGATCTTCGTCCCAGACATGTCCGGTGGTGTTGTCGTTGGCCATCACCTTGCGTTTGCTGGCGACCAGCAGGATGAAGACACAGAACAACAACCCGGCAGCCGTGATGCCACCGGCATACCAGGCCCAAGCGATGTTGACGAAATCACTCATGGCTTCTCTCCTTGGCGCATCGAAACCCGCGCGTCATCGGATTCGGCAAACGGCAGCTGGGCCGCTTCGTCGAACTGGGCCTGGCGCTTGCCCGCCAGCGCCCAGACCACGATGCCGACGAAGAGCCCGAACATGAACAGCGTGGTCACGCTGCGCAAATCATTGACATCCATGATGTTTGGCTCCGAGACTGCTCATTTACGCGAAGTGCCCAGCACTTGCAGATAGGCGACCACTGCATCGAGTTCGCTCTTGCCCTGGACCTCGTCACCGGCCTTGGCGATCTCTTCGTCGGTATACGGCACGCCGACGAGGCGCAGCGCCTTCATCTTGGGTGCCATGTCAGTCGGGTCGAGCTGGCCTGTGCTCAGCCAAGCATAGGCCGGCATGTTGCTCTCGGGCACCAGGTCGCGGGGGTTGTTCAGGTGGATGCGGTGCCACTCGTCGCTGTACTTGCCACCGACGCGGTGCAGATCGGGGCCGGTGCGCTTGCTACCCCACTGAAACGGGTGGTCGTAGACGAATTCACCGGCCACCGAGTAAGGTCCGTAACGCAGCGTCTCAGCCCGGAACGGTCGGATCATCTGCGAGTGGCAGTTGTAACAACCCTCACGCAAGTAGATGTCTCGCCCAGCCAGTTGTAGCGAGGTGTAGGGCTTGAGGCCATCGATCGGCTGCGTGGTGCTGCGCTGAAAGAACAGCGGCACGATCTCGACCAGACCGCCGAACAGCAAGGCCAGCAGGATCAGCACGATCATCAGGAAGTTGTTGGTCTCGATCTTCTCGTGACCCACAGGAGCATGGAGCTGTGCCATCTGAATGCCTTCGGTGCCGTCAGGCGTGAGCCGCCAAAACCATCGGAATTCGGACTGTGGCAGCTTTGGCGCCCTTGACGGTCATCACGACGTTCCAAGCCATGATCAGCATGCCGCCCAGGTAAAGCACGCCGCCGCCCAGACGGATCACGTAGAACGGGTAAGTTGCCTTGACGCTCTCGACGAAGCTGTAGACCAGGGTGCCGTCGGGGTTGAGCGCGCGCCACATCAAACCCTGCATCACGCCGGCGATCCACATCGCGGCGATGTAGAGCACGATGCCGATCGTCGCGATCCAGAAATGCAACTCCACGGCCTTCATGCTGTACATCTTGTCGCGGCCATACATGCGTGGGATCAGGTGGTAGAGCGAACCGATCGAGATCATGCCGACCCAGCCCAGCGCGCCTGAGTGCACATGACCCACGGTCCAGTCGGTGTAGTGAGACAGTGCGTTGACAGTCTTGATCGACATCATCGGACCCTCGAAGGTCGACATGCCGTAGAACGACAGCGAGACGATCAGAAATTTCAGGATCGGGTCGTCACGCAGCTTGTGCCAGGCGCCAGACAAGGTCATGATGCCGTTGATCATGCCGCCCCAACTGGGCGCTAGCAGCACCAGCGAGAAGATCATGCCCACGCTCTGCACCCAGTCGGGCAAGGCCGTGTAGTGCAGATGGTGCGGGCCGGCCCACATGTAAGTAAAGATCAAGGCCCAGAAGTGGACGATCGACAGGCGGTAGCTGTAGACCGGCCGACCGGCCTGCTTGGGGATGTAGTAATACATCATGCCGAGGAAGCCGGCTGTGAGGAAAAAGCCCACCGCGTTGTGGCCGTACCACCACTGAACCATCGCGTCTTGCACGCCCGCGTAGGCCGAATAGCTCTTGGTCAGGCTGACCGGAATCGCCGCGCTGTTGACGATGTGCAGCAGCGCCACCGCGATGATGAACGCGCCGAAAAACCAGTTGGCGACGTAGATATGGCGGATTTTTCTGGTGCCCAATGTGCCGAAGAAGACGACCGCATAAGCGACCCAGACGACGGCGATCAAGAGGTCGATAGGCCATTCCAGTTCCGCATATTCCTTGCCTTGGGTGAACCCCAGCGGCAGCGAAATCGCCGCGGCCACGATCACCAGCTGCCAGCCGATGAAGCTGAACATCGCCAGCCCAGGCATGAACAACCGGGTCTGGCTGGTGCGCTGCACCACGTGGTAGCTGGTGGCGAAGAGTGCGCAACCGCCGAATGCAAAGATCACCGCGTTGGTGTGCAAAGGCCGCAAGCGTCCATAACTCAACCAGGGAATGCCCAAGCTGATCTCGGGCCAGGCCAGTTCGGCAGCAATGACCACGCCGACCAGCATGCCCACGATCCCCCACAGCACCGCAACCAATGCAAATGCACGCACAACGGTGTCGCTGTATTCGGGTGGATTGCTTGTAGCGTTGCTAGGCATTGACCCCTCCTTCGATGATTTCATGATTGACCAGACTTTGAATGTGGGGATTGTTCAGGTCGACCCTGGCGCTGAGTTTGATTGACATCAACCTCCAAGCCCTGTTCATCCAAGATGCGCAGACCTTCGCGCTCGACATCGTCAAACTGACCATGGTGCAATGCCCAGCCGAAAAGACCCAGGATCAGCAGCACCAGGACAGTCGACAGCGGGATCAGCAGGTAGAGGATGTCCATAGACTCGGCGCGTCAACGTGCCAGTCGCAGCGAGTTACCGACCACCAGCAGCGAGCTGCAGGCCATGCCCAGCCCCGCCGCCCAAGGCGGCAGCCAACCCAACAGCGCCAACGGGATGCAGGCGCCGTTGTAGAACGCGGCCCACAGCAGGTTCTGCCGCACCACCCTCATCGTTCGCCGCGCCAGATCGTGCATCAACACCAGATCGCCCAGCCGGCTCGACGCCACGACCGCGTCGGCCTGGGCTCGCGCCACCAGCGCGCCCTGCCCCATCGCGAAGGACACATCGGCGCGCGCCAGCACTGGCGCATCGTTGATGCCGTCGCCGACCATCGCGACCCGAAGACCGCTGGCTTGCGCAGCCGCCAGTTCGGTCAGTTTGCGCTCGGGCGAGGCACCGCCGATCACATCGGTCACCGCCAACAGCGCGCCCATGCGCGCTGCCCGCTGCGGCCTGTCGCCCGACAACAGCACCACTTCCAGACCGCGCGCTCGCAACGCTTCCACCGCAGCGCGTGCGTCGGGCCGCAAGGCCTCGTCGAAGTCAAAGCGCGCCAGCAAATGCTTGTCGCAAGCCAACCAGGTTGAGGCGCGGCCATCGAGCGCTGGCGAGCCAAGCGCACCGCCGACCGCATCGACCGTCGCGACGAAATCGACCCGACCCAAGCGCCAGCATCGGCCTTCGCAGTCCAGCGCCTGCAAGCCTTGGCCAGCCATTTCCTGAACATGATGCCAATCCAGACTGCTGCCTGATGGCCTGCCACGGTCGAGGCTCGCGCCGGCCAACACCAGCGCCTTGGACAGAGGATGGCTGGACCAGGCGGCCAGTCCGGCAGCTCGAAACATCAGTTCGGCATTGCTGAAAACCTCGCTGGTGCCGTCCATCCGCAGCATGCCGGTCCACTGCAGGTGTTCGTCGGTCAATGTGCCGGTCTTGTCGAAATAAAAGCGTCGGACCTCGGTCAGCGCCTCCAGAGCGTCGAGCCGCTGCAGCAACACGCCACGCCGCGCCAGCGCGCTGGCCGCCGCCAGCAGTGCCGAAGGTGCGGCCAAGGACAGCGCACAAGGGCAGGTGACGATCAACACCGAGACGGCCACCCAGACCGCCCGCGCCGGATCGACCACACTCCAAACCGCCGCCGCGCCTGCTGCGAGCAGCAGCACCGCCCAAAGAAATGGCCCAGCCCAACGGTCTGCTGAGCGAGCCAGCGCTGGGCGCTGGCTCATCGCGTCGCGCATCAGCGCAACAATGGCCTCGAGCCGGGTGTCGGCGCCGACGCGCTCAACGCACATCAGCACTGGCGCGCCCAGATTCACGCTGCCGGCCACCACCGTCGCACCGCAGGGCTTGGCGACGCCCAGACTCTCGCCGCTCAGCAGCGATTCGTCGGTCCGGGTACTGCCCTCGATCAGCCGCCCATCCGCCGGAAAGGGTTCACCGACGGGCACGCGCACAAGGTCGCCCGGTGCCAGACGCTGCACGCTCACCACCTCGATCTGCTTGTCGGGTCCCAGGCGCATCGCGGTGTCGGGCATGCCAGACAGCGCGGTCTCGAGCACCTGGGCAACCCGGTGCCGAGCGCGGGTCTCGAGCAATCGGCCCGCCAGCAGAAAGCTGACGAACATGGTCAGTGAGTCGAAATAGACCTCGCCACCGAACAAGCTGTCAGGCGCAAATGTGGCGCCGCTGCTGGCAACAAAGGTGACCAAGATCCCCAGCGCCACCGGCACATCCATGCCGATGCGACCTCGCCGCAGGCTGCGCCAGGCGCCGCTGATAAAGGGCGCAGCCGAGAACACCATCACCGGCAAGGTCAGCAACCAGCCGCCCCAGTTGAGCAACTGGCGCAGGTCAGGCGCCAACTCGCCCGGACCAGCCACATAGCTGGGCGTGGACATCATCATCACTTGCATGGCACAGAAAGCAGCCACAAACAGTTGCCAGATCGCTGCGCGGTGCTCGAGTTGGCGAGCCTCTCGCGCGTCTAGCGCCAGGTCAGGGGTGGCGCCATAGCCAGCAGCGCCGATCGCCGCGACGACATCGGCCAGGCACGTGCGCTGAGGGCTCCAGCGCACACGAGCGCGCTCGCCGGCAGCGCTGACCTGTGCACCTAGCACACCATCGACGCGGGTCAAGGCCTGCTCGATCACAGCGGCGCAGGCGGCACAGTGCATGCCGCTGATTCGCAGCGCCGAATCGGCGATACGCTCGCCCGATGCGCCGACGGCGTAACGGGTAAATCGGCGCTGCTCGGCGGGATCGTCCAAAATGCCCGAAGCGGGCGCAAGCGGCAAACTGAATGGCACAACGGTCTCGGTCGGGGTCGGCATGTTGAAATAGACCTTGTGCAGGCCTGCGCCGGCACCCGCCGACCCGATCACCAGGCCGCGCCAATCTAGTGGATTTCCCGAGGTCTAGACATGACATACATCAAGACATTGCCCAACCTGGCCCGCTGCCTGGGCAGCGTTGCGGCGATATTGGCGGCCTTGGCCGGCGCAATGGCCTCAGCCCAGAGCGGGCAAGAACAGCCTCAGCGCCTTCAGGCGATCACGCTGGGCGCTGGCATGCACAACATCCGCGCCGAGTTGGCGATCACGCCTGAGCAACGACAAACAGGCTTGATGTTCCGGCGCGACTTGGCCAGCCATGAAGGCATGTTGTTCATCTTCGAGCATGCGCAGCCACAGTGCTTCTGGATGCGCAACACGCCCACACCGCTGACGATCGCCTTTGTCGCTGACGACGGCAGCATCGTCAACCTGGCGGACATGAAGCCTTTCGACGAGGCCTCGCACTGCTCGGAGCAGCCGGTGCGCTATGTGCTGGAGATGAACCAAGGCTGGTTTGCCAAGCGTGCGATCAAGGCCGGCTTCAAGCTCACCGGCCCACCGTTCAAACCATGAGTGCGGGCTGCGCAGCCATCCATTGAAAACGGGCCGGACAGCGATGCCATCCGGCCCGGTCAGCGCCTGAGCGCTGGTCCGATCAGGCGAAATTCGCTGCAGCGAAATCCCAGTTCACGAGTGAATTGAGGAAAGCCTCGACGAACTTGGGGCGGGCGTTGCGGTAGTCGATGTAATAGGCATGCTCCCAGACGTCGATCGTCAGCAAGGCTTTGTCGGCGCCGGTCAACGGGGTCGCGGCGTTGCTGGTGTTGACCAGATCGACCGAGCCGTCCGCCTTCTTGACCAGCCACCCCATTTGGCATCGATCGCAGCGGCTAGAGCCCCGGTCGGCGTACCGCCGCCGGCCGGCTTCATGCTGCTCCAGAAGAAACTGTGGTTCCAGACCTGAGCGGCGTTGTTGAAGACCGGACCGGACGACTTCTTGACCACCTCTTCCAGCGCCAAGCCGGCGAATTCAGTCCCCACCACGAGGTTGTTGAGGTTGGTGACGTAAGCCTGGTGGTGTTTGCCGTAGTGATACTCAAAGGTCTCCGGCGAGATATGCGGCATCAGCGCATTGGTGGCGTACGGCAGGGCGGGCAGGGTGTAGCTCATGAGGTCTCTTTGAGAGAGCGGCGCATTGCTGCGCCTGGGTTGCAGAAATCGGGTGAAACTAGCGGTCAGGCCGCACCATATTGTAGGCAGCGCACCCCCGCTGCGCGGGTAGGCCCTTGTCGAGAAATGGCGCCAACACACAGGCTTGAACCGAAGCCGCCGAGGCGATAATCCAGCGTCAGAGCCCGGTCGCGGGTCGGACCGGGTCCCAGACCCGGGTCACTTTCACCCCTAAAACCGCAGAGGCGCCCGTTGCTGTCAATCATCC
Source organism: Betaproteobacteria bacterium (assembly GCA_010030205.1). Taxonomy (GTDB): domain Bacteria; phylum Pseudomonadota; class Gammaproteobacteria; order Burkholderiales; family Burkholderiaceae_C; genus Pseudaquabacterium. Next base: position 5,728 of record RGQD01000106.1, on the reverse strand, counting down.
AAGCTGCTGGTTGGCCGATCTGGCCTTTGTTGATGTGCTCCGTGGTTGGGCTGGCGTTGGTCATCGAGCGATCGCTGAGCCTGCGTTCGAGTCGAATCCTGCCGCCCACCTTGCTCGACGAGGTGATGGCGGTCAGCCGCACCAGCCTGCCCGCCATGGACGTGGTCAACAAGCTGGAAGGCAACTCGGTGCTCGGACAGGTGCTCGCCACGGGCCTGCGCGCCGTGATCGTCGAGCCGCGCATCACCGAGCAAAGCCTGCGCCTGAGCTTCGAGAGCGCGGGGCGTGCTGCCGCGCAGCAACTCGATCGCTATCTCAACGCGTTGGGCACGATCGCCGCTGCTGCGCCGCTGTTGGGTCTGTTGGGCACCGTGGTGGGCATGATCGAGATCTTCGGTTCGCAAGCGCCCACGGGTGCCGCCAACCCGGCAGCGCTGGCGCATGGCATCTCGGTCGCGCTCTACAACACCGCATTCGGCCTGATCATCGCGATCCCAGCGCTGATGCTCTACCGCTACTTCAGGGGCCGAGTCGAGCAGCACGTGCTGAGCCTGGAGCAGGCCGCTGAACGCCTGGTGCCGCACCTGATGCGTTTTGCAGTGCGCAGCGCAGCAAGCCCAAGCTGACCGCGCCCTCACCATGCATTTTCGCCGCCGCCGCATTGAAGAGCCCGAGATCAACCTGATCCCTTTTATCGACGTGCTGCTGGTGGTGCTGATCTTCCTGATGCTGTCGACCACCTACAGTCGCTACTCCGAGTTGCAGATCAACTTGCCGACGGCCGATGCTGAACGGCTCAAGGAGCGGCCGGCCGAGATCTTGGTCACGGTGTCGGCTGAAGGCCGCTATGCGGTCAACCGCGATCCTCTCGAAGGCCGCAGCATCGAAGTGCTGACCGCGGCGCTGCAACGCGCAGCGGTCAGCACCGACGACAAAGCGCCCGTCGTGATCGTCTCGGCGGATGCGCTGACACCGCACCAGTCGGTGATCAACGTGTTGGACGCTGCGCGTCGAGCCGGCCTGCCGCGTCTGACCTTTGCGACCCAGCAGCCGGATGGCAGGCCCGCGCACTGACCCCGAGCTGTCGCGCCGCGTGACCGCGAGCCCCGTTGGCAGCCGTTTCTCGGCGCGAATTTCGACCTGGGTCCAGTCCCAATGGCTTGGCCCAAGGCCGAGCGCTGCTGCACGCCTTCTGCAACCAATGGCATGGCTCTACGCAGCGCTGGCAGGCATGCACCGCGCCGCCTACCGGATCGGGCTGCGCCGGGTCCAGCGTGCGCCAGTGCCACTGCTGGTGGTGGGCAATCTGGTGGCCGGCGGCGCAGGCAAGACCCCGGCGGTGATGGCGCTGATCGACAGGCTCAGGCTGCAAGGCTGGACGCCGGGGGTGATCTCGCGCGGCCACGGCCGGCGCAACGGGTCGGTGCAGGCCGTGAGCCGCCGCAGCGCCGCCACCGAGGTGGGTGACGAACCGCTGTTGATCCATCTGCGCAGCGGTGCAGCGGTGGTGGTCGGAGCCGACAGGGCCGCAGCGGCGCGCGCGCTCTGCGCGGCCCACCCGAAAGTGGACCTGCTGCTGGCAGATGACGGTCTGCAGCACCACCGGCTACACCATGACATGGCGGTCTGGGTATTCGACGACCGCGGTGCCGGCAACATGCTGCGCCTACCGGCCGGACCACTGCGTCAGGCTCTGCCCAAGCGTCTGCCGCCGCACACCATCGTGCTCTACAACGCCACGCAGGCCAGCACCGCGCTGCCTGGGCTATGCGGCGCGAGAAGACTGGGCACCGTGCTGCCGCTGCTGGACTGGTGGCAGGGCCTGCAGCCCGAGGACTCAGGTGCCGGCAGCTGGGACGCGCTACGCGGCCGCCGCGTGCTGGCTGCGGCCGGGCTGGCAAGGCCCGAAGCCTTCTTCGGGATGCTCGAAGCCCAGGGATTGCAGATTGACCGCCTGCCACTGCCAGACCACCATGGCTTCGATCCCCTGCCCTGGCCGGCCGGCACGGCCGACTTGATCGTCACTGAGAAAGATGCCGTCAAACTGCGGCCGGCAGCGGTCGGCAACACGAGAGTTTGGGTGGCGACGCTAGACTTCCAGCCCGAGCCCGCTTTTGATGCGGCCCTGCGCACGCTGTGCGCGCCTTTCAAGCCACCCCATGAGCCTTGACCATCGATTGATCAGCCTGCTGGTATGCCCGCTGTGCAAAGGCCCGTTGCAACTGGCCCGCGACGCGCAAGCTCGGCCGATAGAGCTGCAATGCTCGGCCGACCGGCTGGGGTTCCCGATCCGCGACGGCATCCCCGTGATGCTCGAAGCCGAGGCCAGGGTGCTCGAGGCCTTCCCGCCCCCACCACCGAGCCCGCTGTGACCCACCAGCCCGGCGATGGCAGCGCGACGGGCTTCACCGTGCTGATCCCGGCGCGCTTGGCCAGCAGCCGACTGCCCGACAAGCCTCTGGCTGACATTGCTGGATTGCCGATGGTGGTGCGCGTGGCCCAGGCCGCAGCTGCCAGTTCGGCAGCACGCGTGGTCGTGGCGGCAGACTCGGCACGCATCGTCAGCGCCTGCCAATCGCACGGCATTGCGGCGCTGCTCACGCGCAGCGACCACCCCAGTGGCAGCGACCGCCTGGCCGAGGCCTGCGTTCAATTGGGTTTGGATGGCGACGACCTGGTGGTCAATGTCCAAGGCGACGAACCGCTGATCGCGCCCGCGATGATCGATGCCTGCGCCGCACTGCTGCGAGAGCGGCCCGACTGCGTGATGGCCACCGTTGCACATGCGATCGACGATGTGACTGAATTCACCAACCCCAACGTCGTCAAGGTCGTGCTCGATGCTGCCGGCCGGGCGCTGTATTTCTCGCGCGCGCCGATTGGCTGGTGGCGCGACGGCTTTGCGCAGGGCATCCACGAGTTGCCCGCCTCGCCCGCCGCACTGCGTCACGTCGGTCTGTACGCCTACCGCGCCGGCTTTCTGCGCCGCTTCCCGGCGCTGCCGGTGGCGCCGCTAGAAACCCTTGAATCGCTAGAGCAACTGCGAGTGCTCTGGCACGGCGAGCGAATCGCGGTGCATGTCAGCGCCGGGCGTCCCGGGCCTGGCGTCGACACGCCCGAGGACCTGGCGCGGGTCAGGGCGTTGTTCGGGGCGATCTGAGCCTGGCGAGAAGTTGCTCGATACGGGTCGGCCCGGGCGCCAATCGTCAGCTTGGCGCCAGCACCCCCGTGATATTCTCGAAAACAGATTCGAGCCACCGTTGAGGACTGGCCCGGCGGCAAGCCAAGATCCACACAACACGACGAGGCATCGATGAGACTGATTCTGTTGGGGGCGCCAGGCGCCGGCAAGGGCACGCAAGCGGCCTACATCTGCCAAAAGTACGGCATCCCGCAAATCTCCACCGGCGACATGCTGCGTGCCGCTGTCAAGGCCGGCACCGCGATGGGCCTGGCCGCCAAGCAGGTGATGGACGCTGGAGGCTTGGTCAGCGACGAGATCATCATCGGCCTGGTCAAGGAGCGTATCGCGCAGAGCGATTGCGCCAACGGCTTCCTGTTCGACGGCTTCCCGAGAACGATCCCGCAGGCCGACGCCATGAAGGCCGCAGGCGTCAAGCTAGACCTGGTGCTGGAGATCGACGTGCCCGATGAGGCCATCATCGAGCGCATGAGCGGGCGCCGGGTTCACCCCGCTTCGGGCCGCACCTACCACCTCAAGTTCAACCCGCCAAAGGTCCCCGGCAAGGACGACTCGACCGGCGAAGAACTGGTCCAGCGGGCCGATGACAGCGAAGCCACGGTACGCCATCGGCTCAATGTCTACCAGAACCAGACCCGGCCGCTCGTTGCCTACTACGCCTCATGGGCCAAAGCCGGCGATGCACAGGCGCCGCGCTACGCTCGCATCCTCGGCATGGGCAGCGTTGACGAGATCGCGGCGCGGGCAACAGCAGCGCTGCAAGCCTGATCTCGGCCCAGGCCGCCCCGTCACGACGGCCACCGCAAGTGGCCGTTTTGCTTCAGCAGCACCCAACACACAAGGAAACACCATGGACATCGCAGGCAAGGTCTTCATCGTCACTGGCGGCGCATCTGGACTGGGCGAGGGCACAGCGCGCATGCTGGTGCGCGAAGGCGCCAAGATTGTCATCGCCGACCTGCAGCTCGAGCGCGGCCAGGCGCTGGCTGCCGAACTCGGCGGCCCCGCTCACGCCATCTTTGTGCGCTGCGACGTCTGCCAGGACGCAGACGGCCGCGCCGCAGTCGCACAAGCGCAGGCCATGGGGCCGTTGTTCGGCCTGGTCAACTGCGCAGGCATCGCGCCAGCAGCCAAAACCGTGGGCAAGGAAGGTGCGCATCCGCTCGAGGTCTTCACCAAGACCGTCACCGTCAACCTGATCGGCAGCTTCAACATGATCCGGCTGGCCGCCGAGGCGATGTGCAGCAACCCGCCCGAGCCCACCGGCGAGCGTGGCGTGCTGATCAGCACGGCCAGCGTGGCCGCCTACGACGGCCAGATCGGCCAGGCGGCCTACGCTGCCAGCAAGGGCGGCGTGGTCGGCATGACGCTGCCGATCGCGCGTGACCTGGCGCGCAACGGCATCCGCGTGATGACGATCGCACCAGGCATCTTCGGCACACCGATGCTGTTTTCGCTGCCACAAACCGTTCAGGACGCGTTGGCCGCGAACGTGCCTTTTCCGAGCCGGCTGGGCACCCCGGCCGACTATGCCAAGCTCGTGCACCAGATCATCACCAACGAGATGCTCAACGGCGAGGTGATCCGGCTCGACGGCGCGATCCGTCTGGCGCCGAAGTGAGTGCCTGCCCCGGCCCGCTGATGCAGCTTTGTCACGACCGGTGACGGCCAGCCAGGATCACCAGCTGCGGCAGCACACCGATGACCTGGCGCCCAGCCAACCCAGCGCAAGATGAATGAGTCTACCTGGACCACGATAGGCCTGACCGCCCAGCTGGCGGGCCTGAGCACGCTGCTGCTGCTGCTGCTGGGCACACCGCTGGCTTGGTGGCTGGCACGCACCCGATCGCCGGTCAAGCCGTTTGTGGCCTCGCTGGTGGCGATGCCGCTGGTGCTGCCGCCGTCGGTGCTGGGTTTTTACCTGCTGCTGCTGATGGGGCCGCAAGGCTTGGTCGGCCAGTTCACCCAGGCGCTGGGACTGGGCCGGCTGCCCTTTACCTTTGGCGGGCTGGTCGTGGCATCGGTGCTGTACTCGATGCCCTTTGTCGTGCAGCCAATTGCTCAGGCCTTCGAGGCCATCCCCGAGCGCATGCTCGAGGCTGCGGCGACCTTGCGTGCGTCCAGGCTTGACCGGTTCTTCAGCGTTGCGCTACCACTGGCGCGGCCTGGCTTGGTCACGGCCGCAGTGCTGGGTTTTGCCCACAGCGTGGGCGAATTCGGCGTGGTCTTGATGATCGGCGGCAATATCCCGGGGCAAACGAGGGTGTTGTCGGTGGCGATCTACGAACATGTCGAAGCCAGCGAGTTCGATCAGGCGCACCAGCTCGCAGCCGGCTTGGTGTTGTTCTCGCTGCTGGTGCTGGTCACGCTGTACCGGGTCAACCGGGTGCCGCGCGGCGAGGCCGCGTCTTGATCGAGGCCAGCCTGCGCCTGCAACGCGGCGACTTCAAGCTCGACGTGGCGCTGCAGTTGCCTGCGCAGGGTGTGTCGGCGCTGTTCGGGCCTTCGGGCTGCGGCAAGACAACG
>RGQD01000105.1 GCA_010030205.1 Betaproteobacteria bacterium | reverse complement strand
CGGAAGGGGTTTGCGGGTGGATCGTGGCCCTCGTCCCCGGGCGATTCTCCCGGTGTGAAAGCGTCCGTCTGATACACTGGGCAGACCGCGTGCGGGCATGGTAGCCCGTGCTGCGGACGATCGCCGCCCCCGCCCGCCTGCGACCCTCGCCATGGCCGAAGACCGCGTAGCACGGCTCCGTGACGGCACGCTGGCGACGACCCCCGCAGGTGGGCCGGCCAGCCTGAATCCCTCGGCCGACGCGGTGCGGGATTCGTTCCTCCTGGAGACCTTCCCAGCTCGATGATCGAATCCCTGATCGTGATCCGCTCGGGTGCCACCGACTACGAGATGCAAGGCCGCATCCGCGGTGCGGTGGACATTCCGCTCTGCCCCACGGGCGTGGCCGAAGCCTCGCATGCCTGACTCGGAAAACCAGCGCCGGCTGCGCAATTCGGCCAGGGTTTTGCTCATGATGGTCTGCCTTTGAAGGGTTGTGGCTGGGCTGACTGACGCAGGCTGCTCTTCCATCGGACACGCTCGCGATGGGCTCGATGGTAGTGGTCGAAGCCGCTGTGTTCGGTCGCTTGGGCGTCAGCCTGTGAATCGCCCGCAAGCGCCGTCGACCGAGGGCTGATGCGATACTTTGTTCGAGAGAATTGAACCCTTGTTGCGAAGCGCCGGCGTGTGGCGTTGGCGATGACTGGGCGCTGATCAACTTGCCCGAAACCTTCAGGAAGACTGCATGAACCACCACTTTGAATTCGTGCCTTCGGGCGATGTCCAGATCCGAGCGGCGGTGCAGGGCGAGGGCCCGCTGGTGATGATGGTCCACGGCTGGCCCGAGAGCTGGTATTCCTGGCGCCACCAGTTCGAACCCCTTGTGGCTGCGGGCTACAAGGTGGCCGCGATCGACGTTCGCGGCTACGGCGGGTCGAGCCGGCCCCATCCGGTCGAAGCCTACGACATGCAGTCCATCGTCGGTGACCTGCAGGCCGTTGCTGATCAACTGGGCGGCGGCAAAGCCATCCTGATCGGCCACGACTGGGGCGCGCCCATCGTCTGGAACGCTGCACTCGTTGACCCGGCGCGTTTTTCTGCGGTGGCCGCGCTGGCGATTCCGCACCTCGGACTGGGCAAGGCGCCGTTCATCGACATCGCCCGCAAGCTGTTCACCGACAACGGGCTGTTTTTCTACCAAATCTACATCCAGGATGAGGGCGTGGCAGAGGCTGAACTCGAGGCCGATGTGCGCACCGGTTTGCGCAAGCTCTATTACTCGATCTCGGGCGACGCGCCGCCCGGCACCTGGCCGGCAGACAAACGCCACGGCGACAGCTTGCTGCACCGCTTGGTCGACCCGGCAGTCTTCCCCGACTGGATGACGCCGGCAGACCTCGACTACTTCGTCAACGAGTTCCAGACCTCGGGCTTTCGCGGCCCGTTCAACCGATACCGCAATTTCCACCGCGACTTTGCCTGGCTGAGCCAGTTCAAGGACCGATCGATCACGCAGCCTGCGCTGTTCATTTGTGGCGAGCGTGACTCGGCCTTGAAGATGTTCGGCCGAGACGTCGAGCCGCGTATGCGCGAGGTGGTGACCGACCTGCGCGGCTACCACCTGCTCGAGGGCTGCGGTCACTGGACCCAGCAGGAGAGACCGGCCGAGGTCAACGCGCTGCTGCTGACCTGGTTGCGTGGGCTCTGAGCGCCCCAAGGCCGACTGACGCCGGCCGCCCCCCGTGGGGATCAAGCAAAGTGGCAAAGCCACATTTGCTTGAGAGGCTGGCGGGGCTGCGGCTGACGTCGCTCAATGCGTCGGCTGGCCGCGTCGATTGCTCGGTTGATGGCACGCAACGCGGGCCCGCCCGCGCTGGCCAGACTGAGCAGTCCTCAGACTCGCGGAGCATGCAATGACACCCTCCTTGGCTGACCCTGGCGGGTCAACGTTGGCAGTAATTTCGTTCGAGACCTGATCAGCGCTCAAATTGGCGAGGTCTGTTCGTCATGGTTGGCACGCAGCGCCCGGCCCGCGGCCATCACCCGGTGTTGCCCGCGGGCGCTGCGCGGCAGCGGGTGTGCGAGGGCGTGGCCGAGGACAGGCGCAACGCGACGCTGGCCTCTCTCTGCGGCCACATGCTAGGGCAGGGGCTAGAGCCGGCGGTGGTGCGCGAGTTGCTGCTCGCGTGGAACCGGATGGCATGCCGTCCACCGCTGGACGACGACGAAGTGGCGCGGGTGCTGGCCAGCAGCTTGCGTTGTCGGCAGCTCGGACGCGACAAGTCCTCGGCCGACTGACTGCGGCGCAGCTCAGCGCAACAACTGCAGTGCCGGCGTGAAGGCGTAGCCCAGACTGCGCGCCACCGCCTCGTGGGTCACCTGACCCAGCACCACGTTGAGCCCGTTGCGCAGGTGCAGGTCGTCGGCTGACGCCTGTCGCCAACCCTTGTCGGCGATCGCCAGCGCATGGGCCAGGGTCGCGTTGTTCAGCGCGAAGGTGGAGGTTCTCGCCACGGCACCCGGCATGTTGGCGACACAGTAGTGGACGACGCCATCGACGACGAAGGTCGGCTCAGCGTGGGTCGTCGGGTGCGAGGTTTCGAAGCACCCACCTTGGTCGATCGCGACATCGACGACCACCGCACCCGGCTTCATGCCGCTCACCATTTGCCTCGTCACCAGCTTGGGTGCAGCTGCGCCGGGTACCAGCACGCCGCCTATGACCAGATCGGCCAGCGCGACGCGTTCCTCCAGTGCCTGGGTGGTCGAGTACAGCGTCTCGACCCGGTTGCCCAAGCTCAGGTCGATCTGGCGCAACCGGGCGAGGTTGCGGTCGAAGACCGTCACCCGGGCGCCGAGGCCGACCGACCTGGGCTGGTGCGACGCCAGGCACGCCGCCCAGCAGCAAGCCCATGCCGCCCTTGGATATTTCGAGGTGGGCTGCGCCTGCCTGGATCGCCATGCGGCCTGCCACTTCGCTCATCGGCGCGAGCAAGGGCAGTCCACCATCGGGTCCGGTGATGGTCTCGTAGGCAAAGCAGACCGCGCCCGACTTCAGCAGTGCCGCGGTCTGTTCAGGGTCTGGCGCGAGATGCAGGTAGGTGTAGAGGATCTGGCCTTCGCGCAGCAGCCTGCACTCGTCGGGCTGTGGCTCCTTGACCTTGACGACCATCTCGGCCCAGCCGAAGACCTCCTCGGCGCTTGCCACCAAGACGGCACCGGCCTGGCGGTATTGCTCGTCGCTCAGTCCGATCGCCGCGCCGGCGCCCGACTGCACCATCAGCGCATGACCGTGGCCGCTCAGCTCCCTGACGCTGGTGGGTGTCAGGCCGACCCGGTATTCATGGTTCTTGATTTCCTGGGGGACGCCGATGCGCATGGTGATGCTCCTGATGCCGATGTTGTGTGGGTCAGCAGCGCCGCAGGCACTGGTCTTGGAGCTCAGGCATAGCGCAATGGCAGGAATTCGGCTTGATGACGCTGTCGGCAGGTGTGAGTTCAGCACCGAATCTAGGCAACAACCGGCAAGGGCGGGCTGCGCCTTGTCAAAGCCGAAGGCAATCGGCTCACCGGGTCGCTCGCTGACAACGCTGCGCGCTCTTGATGCCGCGGCGTGTCGCGCTTGAGTTCTGTCAACCGGGTGATCTCGCCGTTCCTTAGCCTTGGGATCGGGCGGCCGACCAGTTGATCTGATCGTCGATTGAATTGAATAACTCTTTAGTTACACGACCTAAACCTTGCCATCAGGATCGCCACACCATGAAGTCCGAAGCCTTGCCCCGCCTCCACGGTACCGACGACCGCATCCGCAAGCGCTTGCAGGGTATGGCGGTGCGGCCGCATCTGCTGGACTGGGACGCTGCTTGCCGTGATTTCAGCTGGGACCAGGCGCGCCAAGCGATGGCTGGGCTGCCCGGTGGCGCGCTGAATCTGGGCCACGAGGCGGTCGACAGGCATGCCGACAGCCCTTATGGCGACAGGGTGGCCATCCGCTGGCTGGGCGCCGACGGGCGCAGCTTGCGCATCAGTTACCGCGACCTTCGCGATCGCAGCAACCGCTTTGCCAATGTGCTGGTCGGTGCGGGATTGCAGCGCGGTGACCGCTTGTTCATCCTCGCGCCCCGGCTACCCGAGCTCTATGTGGCGGTGATCGGTGCGCTCAAGGCTGGCTTGGTGGTCGCGCCGCTGTATTCGGCTTTTGGTCCTGAGCCTGTGGCCACCCGTGTTCAGCTGGGGGCTGGTCGGGCGATGCTCACCACCCCATCGCTGTACCGGCGCAAAGTGGCACCCGTCCGTGCGCAGATGCCTTCGCTGGAGCGGGTGTTTCTGATCGAGGAGGCCGGGGAGGGCGGTGCTGATGCCGGCGGCGGATGGCCCGAGGCAACCCAGGCGCTGGGGCCGCTGATGAGCGCGGCGTCCACCCAGTTCCAGGTCGTGCCGACGCGCCCCGACGACCTGGCGCTGCTGCATTTCACCAGCGGCACCACCGGTCGACCCAAGGGCGCGATGCATGTGCATGAAGCCGCGCTGACGCACTGGATGACCGGCCGCTATGCGCTGGACCTGCACCAGGGCGATGTGTTTTGGTGCACCGCCGACCCCGGATGGGTCACCGGCATGTCTTACGGCATCCTCGCGCCCTTGCTGCACGGCGTCACGATGGTGGTCGACGAGGCCGAGTTCGACGCCGCGCGCTGGTACGACATCCTCGAGCAGCAGGGCGTGACGGTCTGGTACACCGCGCCCACAGCGATCCGCATGTTGATGAAGGTCGGTCCAGAACTGGTCGCCAAGCACCGCTTCCCCCGGCTGCGCTTCGTCGCCAGTGTCGGTGAACCGCTCAACCCGCAGGCGGTCTGGTGGGGCCAGGAACAGCTGGGTTTGCCTATCCACGACAACTGGTGGCAGACCGAGACCGGCGGCATCATGATTGCCAACACGCCGTCGCTAGACATCAAGCCGGGGTCTATGGGCAAGCCGCTGCCCGGTGTGCAGGCCCTGGTGCTTGGCCGTCTGCCCGATGGCGGCGTCGAGGTGATCAACAGCCCGCAAGCCGATGGCGAGTTGGCGCTGCGCAGCGGATGGCCGTCGATGTTCCGCGGCTACCTAGGCGAGGACCAGCGTTACCGCAAGTGCTTTGCCAACACTGCCCAAGGCGAGATCTATCTGACAGGCGATCTGGTCAAGCGCGACGCCGAAGGCTATTACTGGTTCGTCGGCCGCGCCGACGACGTGATCAAGTCCGCCGGCCACCTGATAGGGCCGTTCGAGGTCGAGAGCACGCTGATGGAGCACCCGGCGGTGGCCGAGGTCGCGGTGATCGGCAAGCCCGATCCGGTGGTGGGTGAAACGGTGAAAGCCTTCGTCACGCTCAAGCCAGGCTTCGACGCCAGCGACACGCTGCGGCGCGCGCTGCTCGCCCATGCCCGCACCCGGCTCGGGCCGGCGGTGGCGCCCAAGGAACTCGACTTTGCGTCGCAGTTGCCACACACCCGCAGCGGCAAGATCATGCGCAGGCTGGTCAAGGCCCAAGAGTTGGGCTTGCCAACCGGTGACACCTCGACGCTGGAGTCGGCGTCGTGAGCGCTGCACCACTGAGCGACAAGCCGCTGGCGTTTTCGACCGAGCTCAGCAACTACTCACGCGAATTCTGCCTGGATCGATTGCGCGACATGCTGCGCATCCGGCGACTCGAGGAGCGCTGCGCTGAGCTCTACGGCGAAGGCAAGATCCGTGGTTTTCTGCACCTCTACATCGGCGAGGAGGCGGTCGCCGCCGGGGTGATGCCCAACCTGCAGCCGCATGACGATGTGGTCACCACCTACCGCGAGCATGGCCATGCGCTGCTGCGCGGGGTGGCGATGAACGCGATCATGGCCGAGATGTATGGCAAGCAACAGGGTTGCTCGCGTGGCCACGGTGGGTCCATGCACTTGTTCGACCGCACCACCCGCTTTTGGGGCGGCAACGCGATCGTCGCCGGCGGCCTGCCCTTGGCCGTCGGTTTGGCGCTGGCGCTGGAGAGCGAGTCGCTGCAGCGGCGCGACGCGATCGCGGTCTGCTTCTTCGGCGAAGGTGCGGTCGCCGAGGGCGCATTCCACGAGTCACTGAACCTGGCCGCGCTGTGGCGCCTGCCGGTGTTGTTCGTATGCGAGAACAACCTCTATGCGATGGGCACCGCGCTGTCGCGCAGCCAGTCCAGCATCGACTTGACGGCCAAGGCCGCGAGCTATGGCTTGGCCACCAGCCACATCAATGGCATGAACGTGCTGGCGGTGCACGACGCTGCCAAAGCTGCGGTGGCTCAGGTTCGAGAGAGGCGAATGCCGTTTTTTCTGGAGCTGCACACCTACCGCTTTCGCGCGCACTCGATGTTCGACGCTGAGCTGTACCGCGACAGGGCTGAGGTCGAGCGCTGGCGGCAGCACGACCCGATTCACGCGCTGACCGAAGGATTGCGGGCTGCGTCGATGATCAGCCAGGCCGATGTCCAAGCGGCCGACAAGTCGGCGATGGCCGAGGTCGAGGCAGCGGTGCAGTTCGCCGAGGCCGGTACCTGGGAGCCTGTGGCCGATCTGCTGCGCGATGTGTACTGCCCGCCCGATCAAGCGGCGAGGTGAGCCCAGATGCCTGAGACCAACTACCGCGAGGCGATGCGCGCCGCCCACCGCGAGGCGATGCAGCGCGATGCCAGGGTCTTCGTGATGGGCGAGGATGTGGGCCGCTATGGCGGCAGCTACGCTGTGACCAAGGGTTTGCTGGCCGAGTTCGGTGAGCAGCGCGTCCGCGACACGCCGTTGTCTGAGCTGGGCTTTGTCGGTGCGGGCGTCGGGGCGGCCCTGGGCGGCCTGCGGCCCATCGTCGAAGTGATGACGGTCAACTTCAGCCTGCTGGCCTTGGATGCGATCGTCAACAGCGCCGCGCTGCTGCGTCACATGTCGGGTGGTCAGTGTGGCGTGCCGCTGGTGATCCGGATGGCCAGCGGCGCAGGCCGGCAACTGGCGGCCCAGCATTCGCACAGCCTGGAGGTCTGGTTCGCCCATGTGCCGGGCTTGAAGGTTCTGGCGCCCGCCACGCTCGAAGACGCCCGCGGCATGCTCTGGCCGGCGCTGCTCGACCCCGATCCGGTGTTGATCTTTGAGCACGCGCAGCTCTACAACCTCGAAGGTGCGCTGGCCGACCCGTCGCCTGAAGTCGACATCAGCCGCGCCGCGGTGCGTCGGGTCGGGCGCGATCTGAGCATCGTCACCTATGGCGGTTCGTTGCCGCGCGCGCTGGCCGCCGCGAAGACGCTGGCCGAGGGCGGTATCGAGGCCGAGGTGGTCGACCTGCGGGTGTTGCGTCCGCTGGACATGGCCACCGTGCTGGCCTCGGTGCGCAAAACCCATCGGCTGCTGGTGGTTGACGAAGGTTGGCGCAGCTGTAGCTTGGCGGCCGAGATCCTGGCGCAGGCTGGTGAGGCTGCGTTCTACGACCTCGACGCGCCGCTGGCCCGGGTCTGTAGCGAAGAGGTGCCGATACCTTATGCCAAGCACCTGGAGGACGCCGCCTTGCCGCTGCCGCCGAAGATCGTCGCCGCCGCGCAGGCGCTGTGCGCCGCCAGCCCGTGATCGAGTTCCGACTGCCCTCGCTTGGTTCTGACATGGACCATGGCACGCTGCTGGCTTGGCAGGTGGCGCCAGGCGACCGGGTCGTCCGTGGCCAGGTGGTGGCGGTGGTCGACACGGCGAAAGCGGCGATCGACATCGAATGCTGGCACGACGGCGTGGTCCATCGCTTGTTGGCCAAGCCGGGGGCCAAGCTGCCGGTGGGCAGCCTGATGGCGGTGCTGCGGGTCGAGGGCGAGACCGCTGCGGACGTCGACCGACAGCTGGCGAGTCAGCCGCCCACCGCGGGCGGGCCTGTAGCCCTTCCGGCCGAGACTGCAGCGCAGACGGTCATCCGCCAGGACCAGGATTCGCCATCTGCCGAACCCGCAGCGCCAGTGTCGGCCCCGCGTCAGCGCATGTCGCCGTTGGCAAGGCGCCGCGCCCAGGAACTCGGCCTCGACGCCGGCCGGCTGAGCGGCCGCGGCCCTCAGGGCGCTTTGACGCTGGCAGATGTCGAATCTGCGGCGCCAACCCGTGCCCAGGCGATGCGCCAGGTGATTGCGGCCGCGATGAGCCGGTCCAAGCGTGAAATCCCGCATTACTACCTGGCTGAGGACATCGATTTCGCCCGCGCAGCGGCTTGGCTGGCCGATCGAAACCGGACCTTATCCGTGGCGCAGCGACTGCTGCCGGCGGCGCTGCTGCTCAAGGCGGTGGCGCTGGCGCTCCGGCGTTACCCTGAGTTCAACGGCTTTTGGCGCGACGGTGGCTTCGTGCCAGGCGCCGGCGTGCACCTGGGCGTGGCGGTAGCGCTGCGCGGCGGCGGCCTGGTCGCGCCAGCACTGCGCGATGTGCCTGGGCTAGACATCCCGGCGCTGACCCACGCATTGCTCGACATGGTCAAGCGAACCCGCGCCGGCGCTTTGCGCAGCTCCGAATTGACGGATGCGACGATCACCGTCACGTCCTTGGGCGATCAAGGCGTGGCGAGCGTGTTCGGCGTCATCTACCCGCCCCAAGTGGCGCTGGTCGGCTTCGGCCGCATCAGCGAGCGGCCCTGGGTCACGCCCGATGGCGTCCAGGCCTCCCCGGTCGTCACCGTCACGCTCTCGGCCGACCACCGTGCTGGCGACGGCCACCGCGGCGCGCTGCTGCTGGCCGAGATCCGCGAGCAACTCCAGGATCCGCAAGCTCTGGATCGAACTGGGAACCGAACATGAACCGCGATCAAGTCCGCCGGGCGCTGCTGACCGCCTTGTCCGAGGTTGCCCCCGAAGTCGACACCGCCAGCCTGATCGATGCCAAACCGCTGCGTCAGCAGGTCGACCTCGATTCGGTCGACTGGTTGAATTTTCTGGTCGCCGTGCACCAGGCGCTGGCGCTGGACATCCCGGATGCCGAGGTCGCCCGGCTCGACACCCTCGACAAGTTGGTCGATTGGTGTGCTCGCCAGCTGGTGACACAGGCGCGCTGAGCCCTTGCGCAGTGCCTGCTGCGAATCATCAACAGGCCGACTGGTTGGCCTGCCTAGGATGCTTGAGCCGGGTTTGAGCGGGCGATCTACCTAGCAAGGACCAAGCCATTGCCCGCAGCCAGGGAACTCGCCATGTATCCTAAGATTCTCGTGCCACTCGACGGTAGCGACACCGCTGCGCAGGGTCTGCAAGAGGCCATTGCGCTGGCACAGCAGCTGAAGTCTCGGCTTCGCTTGCTGCACGTGGTCGACGACTACCCACTGATGGTCGAGATGGCCCCGGTGGTGAACTTCGAGGCCTTGCGGCAATCCATGCGCCAATATGGCCAAGATGTGCTGGACAAGGCCAAGCGCATGGCGGCCGATCAGGATGTCGAAGCTGACACCCAGCTGTGTGAAATCACACACGGCCGGGTCGCCGAGTTCATCATCGAACAGACGGCTGTGTTGGGCTGCAGCTTGGTCGTGATGGGCACCCATGGTCGCCGTGGCCTGAGCCGCACGATGATGGGCAGCGATGCCGAGCAGGTCGTTCGCGCCAGCAGCGTGCCCGTGCTGCTGGTGCGGCGACCCGAAGGCATTCCATGAACTTGGGCGCTGGTGATGCGTTGATCTTGGTCGACGTGCAACGCGACTTCATGCCGGGGGGCAGTCTGACCGTGAACGGCGCCGACCGTGTGTTGGCGCCCATCAACCGCTGTATCGCGCTGTTTTCCCAACTCGGGTTGCCGATCTATGCCAGCCGTGATTGGCACCCCTTGCAGCATTGCTCATTTCAAGAGCAGGGAGGGCCTTCGCCCAGCCACTGTGTGGCGGGCAGCGAGGGCGCTGAATTCGCGCTCGGCCTGCACCTGCCGGGTCATGCGGTGATCATCTCCAAGGCCACGCGCCCGATGCCCGACGCCTGTTCCGCGTTCGACGGCAGCGGTTTGGCCAGCATCTTGCGTTCGGCACGGGTCAACCGGCTGTTCGTGGCTGGCGTGGCGGCCGACCACGGCATACAACAAACCGTCACCGATGGGCTGGCGGAAGCTTTGGTGGTGGTGGTGTTGCGGGATGCGATCGCGCAGCTCGAACATCGAGCAGGCGACCTTGATCGTGGCGTTGCGCGCATGCGATGGCTAGGGGCAGGTTTCATCGACAGCCAGGATTTGGTCGTCACCCAGACCACGTGACGAAGTGGCCAAGCATTTGGCCTGGCTTCGAGGCGAGCGCCAGGGATGCCAGGGCGCTGGATTGCGCCGACTCAATCACCAACTCCTGTGCCAGCCTAAATTGTCGGTGTGGATGATGAGCGGTCGGGTCAGGCCCGAAGTTCTATCTGCAATTCGGCGTTTCGCGAGTGATTTTTCAGCAGATAGACGATGTTTTTTCGGTCATTGACCGAGGATTTCATCTTTGCGAAATTCACTCACTTCGATGCCAATTCGAGTGAATGCGAGAGCTGAAAATTAGGTCTCAAATCTCGCATCACGTCAGCAACGAAATGACTGAAAGTGACATCATGAAAACAGACGAACAGTTGAAACAGGACGTCAGCGCAGAGCTGTCCTGGGATCCGTCCATCAATGCAACCCAAGTCGGCGTCGCTGTCAAGGACGGTGTGGTCACGCTGACAGGTCATCTCGATACCTATGCCGAAAAGTACGCGATCGAGCGCGCAGTTCAACGAGTCCAGAGCGTCAGGGCGATCGCGGTTGAGGTCGATGTCAAGCTCGATCCTGGGCACAAACGCAGCGATTCGGAGATCGCACAGGCGGCTGAAACCGCTTTGAAATGGCATTCTCTGGTGCCGCCTGAGCGGGTCCAGGTCAAGGTCGAGAAGGGCTGGGTCACGCTCAAGGGCGAGGTCGATTGGGACTATCAGCGCCAGACCGCTGAAAAGGCCATCCGGCCGTTGACGGGCGTGGTCGGCGTCAGCAACGCCATCGCCCTGAAGGCCTGCACCACACCTGGCAATGTCGCCAACCGGATTCGCGACGCCTTGGAGCGACATGCCCAGCATGAAGCCAAGCACATCGAAGTCATGGTCAGCGGCAGCGTGGTGACGCTGCGCGGCCAGGTCGGATCTCTCGCAGAGCGCAGCGCTGTCTTTGGCGCTGCGTGGTCCGCACCAGGCGTCTCAACCGTGGTCAATGAGATCGGCGTCCGTTCCTGACTTTTCTTGCTTGCTGGCTGCCGGACGGGTCGTTCACAGGCGTGGACCGGAAATCCCTGGCGTTGAGCGGGTCAAGCTGTTGTGAGAGGAATTCATTCTGATGACGTCCAAGCAACTGCTCTTTCACGATCAGGCGCGCGAGCGTATGTGGCGGGGTGTCGACGCACTGGCAGATGCTGTGGGCGTCACGCTGGGCCCGCGCGGTCGAACCGTGATCATCGAACGCGAGTTCGGCGGGCCGCAGATCGTGAACTCCGGCGTGCTGGTGGCCAGGGCAATCGAACTCGAAGACAGGTTTGAGAACTTGGGTGCGCAACTGCTGCGCGAGGTGGCCTCTCGCACCAGCGAGATGGCCGGTGATGGCACCACCACTGCGACGGTGTTGGCTCACGCGATGATCCAGGAAGGTTTGCGTTACCTCGCTGGCGGGATGAATCCCATGGACTTGAAGCGAGGCATCGAGGAAGGGATTGGCGCGGTCGTGGCCGAACTCGGCCGCGTCGCCAGGCCTTGCGCCGATTCGCTGGAGATCGCCCATGTCGCCTCGATTTCGGCCAACAACGACCGCTCGATTGGCGAGTTGCTGGCCAGGGCGATCGACAGGGTTGGCCGCGAGGGCGCGATCTCGATCGAGGACGGCTCGGGTTTGGCCAGCGAACTCGAGGTGGTCGAAGGCCTGCAGTTCGACCGCGGTTACTTGTCGCCATATTTCATCAACAATGCCGAACGCCAAAGCGTGTTGCTCGAAGACGCAGCGGTGCTGCTGCTCGACCGCAAGCTATCGTCATTGCAGGATCTGTTGCCGCTGCTCGAAGAAGCGGTCAAGGCGGGCCGTCCGCTGTTGATCATCGCTGATGACATCGACAGCGACGCGCTCGCGACCTTGGTGGTCAACGCGATGCGCGGCACGCTCAAGACCTGCGCGGTCAAGGCGCCTGGCTTCGGTGACCAGCGGCGTGCGATGCTGAACGACATCGCCGTGCTGACCGGCGGCACGGTGATCAGCGACGAGACTGGGCTGACCTTGACCAAGGCGACGCTGATCGAGCTTGGGCGGGTCAAGCGCGCCGAAATCGACAAGGACGACACGACGCTGATCGGGGGCGCTGGCGCTGCGCAGGCGATCCAGGCACGCATCGCCAGCATCCGCAAGGAGCGCACCGCAGCGAGCAGCAACTACGACCGCGAAAAGCTCGACGAACGCATCGCCAAGCTGTCAGGCGGCGTCGCCCTGATCAAGGTGGGAGCGGCGACCGAGACTGAATTGAAGGAGCGCAAGATCCGGGTCGAAGATGCCTTGCACGCGACCCGCGCCGCGGTCGAAGAGGGTGTCGTGCCGGGTGGCGGGGTTGCGTTGTTGCGCGCACGACGCTCGCTTGAAGGGATCAAGGGGTCAACGCTGGACCACGATTGCGGACTTCGCATCGTCGCCCGCACACTGGAAGCGCCACTGCGCCGCATCGTCACCAATGCTGGGGGCGAGCCGTCGGTGGTGCTCAACCGTGTCGCTGCTGCCAGCGAACTCTCGTTCGGCTACAACGCGGCCACTGGAGAGTTCGGTGATCTGTTGCAAATGGGCGTGATCGATCCTGCCAAGGTGGTGCGGCTGGCATTGCAGAACGCCGGGTCGATCGCCAGCCTGATCCTGACGACCGCCTGCATGATCGTCAATGCGCCGTCGGCCAAGCCCGGCCAAGGCCGGTTTGGCCGGGGCGCTGGCGATGGTCAGTCCGAGTTCTAGAAGTTCGATCATCGACGGGGAGTTCGCGATGGCGGTCTTGTTCACCGACCGTGCAGAGGCCGGTCGCATGCTTGCCGAGCGCGTGTTGGCGCTGCACCTGCCTGGACCTTTGGTGGTGTTGGCGCTGCCGCGTGGCGGTGTTCCGATCGCTGTGCAAGTCGCGCGTGCGCTAGGCGCGCCGGTGGACCTTTTGCTGGTTCGCAAGATAGGCCTTCCCTGGCAGCCCGAGTTGGCGCTGGCCGCGGTGGTCGACGGTGAACCGCCTGAACTGGTGATCGACGAGGAGGTTCAGCGCAGCGCCGATCTCGAACCTGATTACATCGAGTCGGAGGCTGTCAAGGAAATCCGTGAGATCGCCCGTCGCCGTGCCCTCTACCTTCACGGTCGGGCGTCGCTTGCGCTGCAGGGCAAGACGGTGATCATCGTTGACGATGGTATTGCCACAGGCACGACGATGCGTGCGGCCTTGAAGGCGCTGCGCCGCCGCCAGCCGGCTGGTTTGGTGCTGGCAGTGCCCGTGGCGCCGCGCGAAACAGTTGACGCGCTGCGCGCCACGGTCGACCATATCGTCTGTCTTGCCGAGCCCGATCCGTTCTATGCGATCGGCGCACATTACCGTGATTTCCACCAGGTCAGCGATGACGAGGTTCTGGCTGCGCTGGACCTCGCCGCCGGGTCGAACACAGTGCCTGTGTGAATGGCGCTGAGTCAAGGGCCTGTGTCGGCCGGCTTGAGTATGCGTGTGCTGTCAGGGTTGCTGCGCTCCCGGGTCAGTAACTGCCATCGCGATGTATTGGCGGCCCAGCGCCAGCCATTGTGCAGACCGGCTGGGTTTTGCGTCGAGCAGGTGCGCGACCGCCAAGCGCGCGCGCAGCATCGCACGGCTGCTGCGATAAAGCCCTAGCAGAGCTGGTGGTGGCAGATCGTCTAGCCGTTCAGCGCAGCGTGCCAGCAGCTGCTCGCCTGCCCAGGCCGCGCCCAGGCGCTCGCACTCCAATGCCAGCGCTGCCAACTCCTCAAAAGCGTCTACCCAGCGAAGCTCGTCGTTGAAGGCCAAGCAATCGATCACCACTGGCGGATCGGTCAGGCATATGTGCTCGGGACGCAGGTCGCCATGGCCGTCGATGACGCGGCGCTGTCGCACGCGCTGTCGCAGCAGGGCGGCGTGGCGCTCCAACTTGGCGTCAAGCTGGTCGAGCGCGGAATCAGCTTCCGTCAAGCCCAGGCCTGGCTGGGTCAGCAGTTGTCGATGTCGGAGATGCTCTGAGCGCAGTCGCGCTATGTAGGCCTCGGCATCGACCGGCGCTGGCAGCGCATGTTGATAAAAGCGCGCCAATGTCAGGGCTAAGGCATCAAGCTGCGCCGGCTGAAGACAAGCGGTGGCGATCATGCGGTCCAGCATGAGATCAGCCGGCAGGCGCCTCATCTGCACCAGCCAATCCACGGTCTTTCCGGTCGCTGGCAGCGCAGCCTCAGGCAG
>RGQD01000104.1 GCA_010030205.1 Betaproteobacteria bacterium | reverse complement strand
CGCCGCCACCGACAAGCCCGCGATCGACCCGATCACGATCATCAAGATGCAAGGCGGCACCAGAATACCCATCGCGGAGGCCGAGGCCACGATGGCCACCGATTGCTCGCGCGAGTAACCGGCACGCACCATCGAAGGGATGGTGGTCGAGGCCACCGCCGAGACGTCAGCGACCGTCGATCCCGAGATGCCAGAAAAGACATATTCAGCCACCACCACCGCCATGCCCAGGCCGCCGCGCACCCATCCCACCAGCGCAATGGCGAGGTCGACCAGGCGGCGCGCGATACCGCCGGTCTCCATCAGCGCGCCAGCCAGCACAAACAATGGAAACGACAACAGCACAAAGGAGTCGACCTGGTGCAGCATGTTCTGCACCGTCGAAGCCAGCGGCGCCGGGGACGCGATCAGCGCACCGACAAAGCCCGCACCGCCAACCGCAATCGCCACTGGCGCGCCGATCACCAGCAGCGCGATGAAAATCAGGGTGACGATGATCATGGCGAGCGCGAGTGGGTTCGGAGTTGCAGCAAGGCGAACAAGATCATCAGTGCACCGCCTACCGGCAAGGCCGCATAGAACCAGAGCATCGAGATCTCCAGCGCGTCGGTGACCTGGCGGCGCGCCAACGGCAAGATGGCGTAGCCACCAGCCAGCAAAATGCCGCCAAACAACACCACTGTGGCCGTCGAAACATACTCGGCCAGGGGTGCAGCACGCGGGCCCAAGCGGTCAACGAACAGTCGCATGCGGAAATGCATGCCGCGCCTGACCGCCACCGCCGCACCCAGAAAGACGATCCAGATGAAGCACAGGCGCGCCACCTCGTCGTACCAGCCGAAGGTGGCCTGCAGCACATAGCGGCTGAAGACGCCGAGAAAGACGTCGACCACCAGCCCCAGCATCAAGACCAGACAGATGCGTTCGATCAGCATCTCATTTCGCCGCCGTGGCCTTGGCCGCCGCGATCACGCGATCGAACAAATCCTTGCCAACCTTGTCCTCGATGAACTTGTAGACCGGCTGCGCGCGGCGCTGGAACTCGCCCAGGTCCTTGACCTGGTTGACCTGGACACCCTTGGCGCGCATCACGGCCATGGCCTCGACCTCACCCTTGACCTCATCGATCCGATGCTGCGCACAGGCCGCTGCCATCGATTCGTCGACCACTTTTTTCAGGTCGGCAGGCAGCGAGTTGTACTTCGCGCTGGCCATCATCCAAATCGCCGGCGGATAGGAGTGAAGCGTGATCGAGTAGTACTTGGTGACCTCCGGGAACTTGTCCGACACCATGGTGGTGGCGGGCAACTCCAGGCCATCGATGGTGCCCTGCTTCATCGCCAGATAAACCTCGCCCCACTGCATGGGCACCGGGTTGGCGCCGAAGAGCTTCATGGTCTCGACGATGGTCGGGATCGGCGGAACGCGGATGGTCTGGCCCTTCAGGTCCTCGGGGACGAGGATAGGCTTCTTGTTCGACAAGATGTTGCGAAAGCCGAAGCCGCCGCCATAGCAAAACCCGCGCGCCCCCAGTGGCTCCAGACGCTGGATCAACTCGGTGCCGATCGGGCCGTCGAGCACTCGCCAGACGTGCTCGCGGCTCTGCCACAGAAACGGAATGTCTGGCGCCAGGAACTTCGGATCGAACTTGCCTCCAATGGACGGCGTGACGATCGCGCCCATGTCCACCGTGCCCAGTTGCATGCCTTCGAGCATCACCGTCTCGTTCTTCGCCAACTGGCCTGCCGGATAGACCTCGACCTTGATGCGCCCGCCGCTCTTGGCTTCGGCCACTTCCTTGAACTTGACCGCCGCCGTGGAAAAAGGATTGTCTATGCCGACGATGGTGGCGAGCTTGAGCGTCACCTGGGCCGAGGCATCTGTAGCGGCCATCGAAGCCATCGCGAGCGCGAGCGAAACCGCGCGCAGTGTCGGGCGTATCATCGTTAGAGTCTCCTGAACTTGTCGTGAGGCGCAGCCGGGTCGGCCTTTATGCCTGCCCGTTTGTAGTTCACATTGCCTGTCCCGTCAATCGGGAAGTCCCGCGTATACGGCACGGTCGCAGGCAGACAAATTTGACGAACTCGAAATCTCAATCGACGACACGATGAGCTGGCGCGAATCGAACATTCGTCAGCCGATATCGATGGCTGATTCAATGGCTGATTCAATGGCTGATTCAATGGCTGATTCAATAGCTGATTCAATGGCTGATTCAATGGCTGATAGGCACGGGGAAATACATGATTCTTCAGACCGATGATGGGCCGCTGTACTACGAAGTCGCCGAGCAAACACCGCCTTGGGTGCACGACCCCCAGACCATCGTGTTCTGCCATGGCATAGGCACCAACTGCGATGTCTGGGCGTCATGGATGCCGGTGCTGGCGCAGCACTATCGCATCGTGCGCTTCGACACGCGAGGCTTCGGCCGCTCGATCTCGCCAGGGCGCAAGATCGATTGGACCTTGGACCGGTACGCCGACGACATCCTCGAAATTGCCAGAGCCACCGGCACCGACCGCTTCCACCTGGTCGGTGAATCGATGGGCGGCACAGCCTGTCTGCGCCTGGCCTGTCGACCCGATGCGCCGCTGCTGAGCCTGGCCTGCGCGTCGACATCGCACCGGGGCAGTCGCATACGGCGCGCCAACGAGTGGCGCGAGATGGTCGGCCGCGACGGCATCGCTGCGTGGTCAGCGCAGATGATGGGCTGGCGTTTCCATCCCGACGCCCTGCCACCAGCCGAGCGAACGTGGTTCGACAGCGTGCAGCGCGAGACCTGTGCTGAGACCTTGCTGGACGCCGCAGACCTGTTGCTGCAGGTCGATCTCGCCGCTGATCTGCCGAAAATTCGCGTGCCGGTGCTGCTCTTGGCCAGCGATGGGAGCCCGTTCGTGCCGCCCGAGGTCAGCACCGAAATTCACCGCTTGATCGAGGGCTCGGAGTTGGCTGTTTTCCCCGGCTCCCGACACGGCTTGCCGTTCTCGCATGCGAGACAGTGCGCGCAGACCTTGCTGGCGTTCCTACGCCGCAGACAGATCTGAACGCCAGGCTGCAGCAAAGCCAGACCCTCGCCGATTCAATCGACACTTGACAGCAGGCGTTCTTGGCCGACTGACCAGCTCAGGATTCGGTGTTTATTTGTCGCTTGTTTAACTCGTTATTGACACGCACTATGGAGCTGACTGAAAAACCCAGCAAGGCCTGAGCAGACGAACTGATAGGTGCCGCACGCTGCTGGTCAACGCGCTGGCCGCAGGCGCCCGAAGCTGTCAGACTGCGGGCAGCCAGACGCTGACGCAAGTGCCCTGCCCCAGCGCACTCGTCACGACCAGGCTGCCGCCGTGCAGGTCGACGATCTCCTTGGCGATGCTCATGCCCAGCCCGGTGCCCAGGACCGTCCCCGACGGGTCGGCGCGGTAGAAGCGCTCAAAGATTCTTGCCACTTGGGCCGGCGTCATGCCGATGCCGGCATCGGTCACCGAAAAGCCGACCCGGCCTGCGGCGTCGGGCGGGTTCTCGCGCAGCAGTTGCAAGCGCACCGCGCCGCCAGCCGGCGAGTACTTGTAAGCGTTGCCCAGCAGGTTGCCCAGCACCTGGGCGATCTTGCCGCGGTCGAACCATGCCGGCAGCGGGCCAAGCCCGTCCGGCGCGACCGGTGCATCGCGGCCTGGCGGCGGCGCATGGTCGGCCAGGCTCAGGCTCAGGAACTCGCCGAGATCGCCCCGCTCGCGCAAGAAATCCTTGCCGCGCTGAGCCTCCAGCCGTGACAGGTCGAGCAAATCGTTGACGATGCGGATCATCGCAGCGCTGTTGCGATAGATGGTCTCGAGGATCTGCTGCCGGCGCTCGGTCGGGTACTCGCGCATGCGCAGCAACTCGGTGAAACCGTGGATGCTGGCGATGGGCGTTCGCAGTTCGTGCGCTGCGGTCGAGACGAATTCGCTCTTGAGCCGGTCGACCTCGGTCTCATGGGTCACATCGCGCAGGTAGAGCAATCGGACCACGCTGTGCGCGCCGCCGGCCTGCCGGCCCAGCACCGCCAGCACGCTAGGCCGCGGTGCGCTCAAGACCAGCAACCGGCCGCGGATCGGGTCGCCATCCTGCCCGTTGTCAGAGGGCTGTTCGAAATAGGGCGCCAAGCCGGCCCAGAGCGCCGGCGCAGCGCACAGCGCGCCGAGCTGCGACTCCAGCGCTGCTTGGTCGCGTCCGACCACGGCAGCTGGCGCCAGACCGGTGAGGCGGAAAAACGCCGGGTTGGCGAACCGGACCAAAGACTCGCCATCGAACAGCAGCAGGCCATCGGGGCTGAGTTCGAAGATCGCACCGAGCTTGAGGTTGCTGTCCTGCAGTTCGAGCTGCTGTTGGCGCAACTGGTCCAACGTGGAGGCGATGGTCTCGCGCTGCTGGTGCAGCCGCGTCGCCGCCTGGTTGAGCGCATGGCCGAGTTCGACGGTCTCTTGCGGCCCGTCTGCCGCCACCGCCAGCTGACGCCCATCGGCGCGCACCAGGTCGGCGGCAAACGCTCGGGCCTGGTCGAGCGCGCGCATCGGCGAGCGCAGCAACCACAGCAGCAGCAAGCTGCTGCCAGCCACCGTCAGCGCGCCGGCCGCCAAGGTGCGCAGCCAGACCTGCCGGTTCAGCGCATCGAGCGGATCGAGCCGGGTCTCGACCCGCGCCCAACCCAGCAATTCACCGGCGGCCACCGGCTGCCAAGCCACCATCCGGCCGGGCGCTGTGAACTGACCCGCCAGCAACTCGGTCGAGGCTTGCGTTGGCGGTGACAGTCGACTGCCTGGCGCCTCGAACACCAGCCGGGCCGCGCCATCCGGGCCGACCACGGCATGGCCCAGGATCGCACCGCGGGCATCGATCACCTGGGCCGAGACCGCGCCGGGGAAGACCATCTCGCGCAGCAAGGCCTGCTCGATCTGGTCGAGCTGGTCGGTGAGCATCGGGTTGACGCTAGACAGCGCCAGGCTGCGTGCCATCGCGCTGGCCTGGCCGCGCAAGCTCTCGAGTGCCAGCGCCGATTCGGTGGCGAGCGTGTGCGCACCCAGCGCGGCGATCGTCAGCAAGGTCACCAGCCAGACCAGCCCCATCAGCCGGCCGTGCAGGCCACGCGGGCGCCATCGGTGCAGCATGCTCAGGGTTGCCATCGAGGCCATCCGGATTGGCGCGGCTTCAGGCCTTGGCGCTCTCAAGCAAATGTGGCTTTGCGGCTTGATCCCCACGGGGGGCGGTCGGCTTCGGCCGACCTTGGGGCGCTCATTACGACGTATTTGTCGAGCCGGTAGGCCTCGAGCGGCTGGTAGTCGCGGGCCTGGTCGGCGCGCACCGGGCTGGGCATCTCGATGGCCTGCAACAGCGCCCGTCCCGGCACGTCGGCGGCCAGTTGCAGGAGAGCCTCTGCCACGGCCTGCTGCAGTCGAGGCTCGACCCGCGGGTGCGCACTCAAGGGGTGCGGCGCTGCACCCGGCGTCTCGAGCAACACGCGCAAGTCGCTTCGCAACTCGTCACGCTCTTGCTCCAGCGTGTGGTTGACGCCACCGCCGGCAGCGACCTTGCCGCGGATGACTTGCCGGTACACATTGCTGTGGGTCTGCACATAGACCGGCGTGAAAGCAATCTTCTCGCGTTCGGCCAGCAAGGCGCGCAGCCACAGCGAAGCACCGAAAGCATTGGGCGCTGGAAAGGCGATTTCACGACCGTCGAGCTGCTGCGGCGTTCGCACCGGGTCGTCCCGGCGCACCACCAGGACGCCGGTCAAGGGCTGGCGCTCGCGCACCAGCGGCACATAGCCCTGGGCCCGCCTGGCCATCAGCTGGTGGTAGGGGTTGAGGTAGACGAAATCAGGGCCACCCGCCAGGAAATCAGCCTCAAACCGCGGAATGCTGGCAGCCAAGTGGAGTCTGAATCCCACACCGGTCGCCCGACCGACGCGTTCAAGCAAAGGGGTCCAGTCGCGGTGGACCTCGGCCGCAGGAAACTGCGGCACCACCGCGACCGTGTACTGCGCCTGAGCGTGCGTCGGCGGGGACAAGCCGACCAACGCGGCCGCACCGGCCGCCTGTAGCAACTGGCGACGATGCAGCGCGCCAGCTGGGAACTCGCAAAATTCTGAGGCTTTGGGCATGCTGGTTCGGCGCCACAACGCGCTCAGAGGTCCGGCGCCACGCCGGGGTCTCCTGCATTTCGACCGGCGCCGGCTCAGCTTGAGCCCGGGTCTGCGCGCTGAAGCAGTCCGGGTGAATCGTCAAGCCGTGTCGAACCGGCCCTCGAAACGCAGCCTGAGATCGCGCTTGAGCAGCTTGCCACTCGGATTCTTGGGCAGCGCGCCGACGAAGACCACGCCCTTGGGCACCTTGAAATGCGCGAGTTGGCCCGCGCAGTGGGCGATCACTGCGGCCTCGTCGAGCAGCACGCCCGGCTTGAGCACCACCACCGCGGTGACAGCCTCGATCCAGCGCGGGTGCGGCAGGCCGATCACGGCCACCTCGCTGACGCCGGCCAAGCGGTACAGCGCCTCTTCAACCTCGCGGCTCGCGACGTTCTCGCCGCCGGTCTTGATCATGTCCTTCTTGCGGTCGACCACGCTGAGGTAGCCCTCGTCGTCGATCACACCCAGGTCGCCGCTGTGGAACCAACCGCCCTCGAAAGCCGCTGCGGTGCGCTCGGGGTCGTGGAAATAGCCCAGCAGCAGTTGCGACGAGCGGTGGACGATCTCACCGACCTCGCCGACGCGCACATCGTTCATCTGCTCGTCAACGACCCGGGTCTCGACATTGATCGCCGGCCGGCCCGCTGACCCCGGCTTGCGCAACTGGTCCTCGGGCTTGAGCACGGTGGCGAGCGGCGCAATCTCGGTCTGGCCGTAGAAGTTCCACAGCCGCATCTGCGGGATGCGTTCGATGAGCTCGCGCATCACCGCCACCGGCATGATCGATGCGCCGTAATAGCCTTTGCGCAGGCTAGACAGGTCGTGCAGCTCGAACAGCGGCGATCGCAGCAGACCGATCCAGACCGTGGGCGGCAGGAAGAACTGGTTGATGCGGTGCTGGGCGATCAAGGGCAGCAGGTTCTCGGGCGTGGGCTTGGCGGTGATCACGCTGGTGCTGCCGAGGTAGACGCTGGGGCCGAGAAAGACATCGAGCTGCGCGCAGTGGTAGAGCGGCAGCGCGTGCAGCACGGTGTCGCCCTCGGCCATCTCGCCCTCGACGATGCACGACACATACTGGTCGATCACCGCGCCGTGCGTGAGCATCGCGCCCTTGGGCAGGCTCTCGGTGCCGCTGGTGTAGACAATCTGCAGCAGGTGATGGCTGTTGAAATCGGGCTCAGGGCAAGGCGATTGGACCAGGTCGGTGGCCGCCAGCAGGTTGAAATCCAGGCAGTCCGCCGCGCCGTCCTTGGGAAACTCGGAAACCTCCTCGCTCGGCAACCACAGGAAACGACTGATCTGCGTGTCGCGCTTGGCCGCCTCGCGACCGAGCGCGGCCAGGCCAGAATCCACCGCCAGCAGCTTGACGCCGGCATGGCGCAGGATGTAGCCCGCCTCGTCGGCGTTGAGCATGAAGTTCACCGGCACCATCACCGCACCCAAGCGGGCCAGCGCAAAGCGCAGTGCGGCAAAACCATGCGAGTTGCGCGCCAGCACGCCGACATGCTCGCCCTTGGCCAGGCCCTGGGCATGAAGGCCGGCGGCAAGCCGGCTGACGACAGCATCGAACTGCGCCCAAGTCCAGCAGGTGTCGCCGCACAGAATGCCGGGTTTGTTCGGCAAGCGCGCGGCGGTGCGGTGCAACAAGTCGGCCAGGGTCTGGCGGCGCAGCGCGGGGTGGTTTGTCATGCAGATCTCCGAAACGAATTTGGACGCAACCCTAGCCGCTGCGGCCGCAGCCCGCCATCCGGGGCTTCACTGGGTCGGCTCGTGCGTCGTCAACCAGCGGGACAGCGAGCGCTGGCGATTTTGGCGATGATGCGGTCCGGGGCACAAGCCCTGTTCATCGCCGAGGAGACCAACTTGTCCACATCCCGCTTCATCCGCAACTGTTGGTACGTCGTCGCCTGGGAGCACGAGATCGCGGCCGACGCCTTGTTCAGCCGCACCGTGATCGGCGAGCCGCTGCTGCTGTTCCGGACCTCAGACGGCGCGGTGGCGGCGCTGGAAGACCGCTGCTGCCATCGGCTCGCGCCGCTGTCCAAGGGCCGCAAGGAAGGCGACTGCGTGCGCTGCGGCTACCACGGGCTGAAGTTCGACGCCGGCGGCCAATGCGTCGAGGTGCCGGGCCTAGACAGCGTGCCGCCCAAGGCCAGGGTGCGCAGCTACCCTGTCGCGCGGCGCAAGGGCTGGGTCTTCGTCTGGATGGGCGATACCGGTTTGGCCAACGAGGCGCTGCTGCCCGACAACTTCTCCTGCGATCATCCAGACTGGCGCAACATCCCCGGCTACATGCACTACGACACGCCCTACCTGCTGATCGCCGACAACCTGCTCGACTTCTCGCACCTGTCGTATGTGCACGAGAAAACCCTGGGTGGCAGCCCCGAGATCGCCCGCGCGAAGCCCGAGATCGAGGCCGTGCCGCGCGGCATCCGGGTCACGCGCCGGGTGCCCGATGTGCCGGCGCCGCCGTTCCATCTGCGGATGCGGCCCGAGTTGGCGGGCACCCGGCTCGACCGCTGGTTCATCTACGACTTCTTGCTGCCCGGCACCTTGCTGATGCACTCGGGCGGCAAACCCACCGGCGCTGCGCCCGACGATCTGAGCCAGGCGATCACGCTGCACAGCTGCCAGACGCTGACGCCCGAGACCGAGAACACCACGCATTACTTCTTCCAGCAAAGCCACCCGGCGGCGATGGGCGACGCGGCGTTGACCCAGACCTTGTTCGACTCGCTGATCGGCGCCTTCAACGAAGACCGCGACATGATCAGCGCGCAAGCCGCGATGGTCGCGCGCAGCCCTGGGTCGACGATGCTGCCGCTGGCGATGGACGCCGCGCTGATGCGCTTTCGCCGGCTGGTCGACGAGGCGCTGGCGGCGGAGATCGCAGCGGGCTGAGCGTCTGTGGACCGAAGCCAAAGTCCCGAGGCTGGCAGCTCGCAGCGCGCTCGCCACCAAGGGTGCGGACAACCTGCACGGCTGACGGCTTTCAGCCCCACGCCCCCAAGGGCAACGCATTCAGCTCGGCGCGGGCTTCGCGCCAGGTCGGGTAATGGGCATCCATCACCGCGACGAAGCTCCCTCGATGATGCGGCTCCAACAGGTGCGCCATCTCGTGGACGAGCACGTACTCCAGCAAGTCCTTGGGCTTTTTCACCAGCTCGGTATTGAGGCGGATGTTGCTGGCTTGTGGGTTGCAGCCGCCCCATTTGGTCTTCATCCGCTGCAGGAAGTAGGCCGCCACCTTGACCTTCAGTCTGGCCTCCCACTGGCCGATCATGGTCGGCAGCACGGCATGCAGCAGCGATCGGTGCCACTCATCCATCAGCACCTGGCGCTTGTCAGGGTCGCTGCCCGGTCTGATGTGCAGCGTGATCCGCCGATGGTCCAGCGCCACCATCGGCTTGGCATCGCGCTCCTTGACGTCCAGCAAATACCGGCGGCCCCAAAGGTAGTGGCTCTCGCGAGCGACGAACTGGCGTGGTGCCTCGCGAGCCTGAACCTGCAGCTTGGCCTGCTGATCCCGGATCCATCCCAGCCTGGAAATCGCGTAAGCGCGGGCCACCTCCAGGCGGGTCTGCTGCGGGGCGACCAGCGTCACCCGGCCATGGGGCGGGTGCACCGAGATGTGAACATGCTTGACATCCTTGCGCGTCACGACCACGACGATCTCGCCGAACCGAAGGGTCTGCGCCGCTGCCTCGCTCATCGCCACTTCCATCAGTAACCCGGCTGCATCTTGATGATGTCGAACAGCGCCCGGGTGGCGTCGCGGTCACGGTCGAGCATCGGGAAGATCGCATTGACCACCTCCGCCTCGCGTGTCGGGTCGCCCCGCCAGTCGGCAGGCGCACGTTCACGCACCACCCAATCGATTTTCAGTGCCAGCGCCGCTTTGTCATCGTCCGCGGTCGGGTATCTAAACGTCTTCGCCGGCAGGGCATCGAGGTTGTTGTACAGCACGGTGGCCTCGGGCATGCCGCGCAGCGCAGCAGGCAGCCCCGCGTCGGGTTGCTGGCGGCCCAGTTGCTTGACCAGGGCCTCAGCCTTGCGGAGGAACTCCTCATAGGCCGCCGTGTCCGCCCGGCTCTGGGCGATCAGGTCATCGAGCAGCCTGGACATCTGCTCGTAGAACTTCGGGTCGGTGAGTTGGTCTCGGATGATCGTCTTGCGGATGTTGTTGATGATCCCCTCGGCGATCGCCTTGTTCGACAGCTTGCCCTTCTCGTTCAGATTCTTGGCGATGGCGTCGTGGATGCCGGTCTCGATGATCAGCTCGGTCAGCGACATCGCGCCCAACGCCCCCAGGTCAGCCGCCGCATCGGCCTGGATGTAGGTGTTGATCAAATGGCGCATGTCGGCCTCGTAAGGCTTGACGTCCAACTCCTCGCCCGCGTGTTTTTTCATCGCCGCGCGGATTTCGGTGTAGTTGGCCAGCTCCTGCTGCAACTTCGCCACCTCGGCATCGGTGTAGCCAGCCTCGGTCAGCTCCTGCGCAATTTCCGCGTAGGCCCGGGCAAAGCCCGCCACCGCCTTGTAGAACGACACGCGCAGCGCCTCGGTGTCGTTGAGCGCGTTCGCATCGGCAGCGTCACCGCAGAAGTAGCGCAAGAACTGCTCCATCTCGCCCGGCGGCGGCACCGGGTCGCACAGGTAATGCAGCGCCTGTCGCGCGTCGTCGAGCTGGGCCTTGCCTTCTTCCAACCAGTTCTTCAGCGGGACGATGTCGTCGGCGCCACCGCCACCGCTCCCATCGATGTCGAGCTCGTCCGAGCTGTACACCGCGATCGCTTGCTGCACGTCGCCAAACAACTCCTTGAAATCGACAACATGGCCGTAGTCCTTGTCGGCACCATCGAGCCGGTTGGTGCGGCAGATCGCCTGGAACAGGTTGTGGTCGCGCAACTCGTTGTCGAGGTAGATGTAGGTGCAGCTCGGGGCGTCGAATCCGGTGAGCAGCTTGCTCACGACGATCAGCAGCTTCAGCTTGGTCGGCTCCTCGATGAAGCGGCGTTTGGTCTCGTCCTCGTACTGCTTGGTCGGCTGCCCGTTTTTCAGCACATGCAGCGTGTAGGTGTCGAACTTGTAGCGCTCGTCGCTGTCGGCCGGCTCGCGCGAGATCGCGTTGTGGTTCGGCTCGTACGAGGTGATGATCCCGCAAAAGGCTCCGAAGCCCGTGTTCTGTAGCAGCCGGTAGTAGTGGCAGGCGTCGTAGATCGACGCCGCCACCAGGATCGCCGTGCCGCGGTCGTTGTTGAGCCTGGGCTTGAGGCTGAAGTCCTCGATGATGCTGGCGATGATGCGCTGCTTGCGCTCGCCGGCGCTCATCAACTGCTCCATCGTCGCCCAACGGTGGCGCAGGATCGACTTCTGGAAGTTGTTGAGGTTCTTGGTCTTGTGCTCGAACCAGGCGTCAATCGCCTCCGGTGTCAGCAGGCGCTGCGGCACATCGCGCGCCTCGTATTTCAAGTCCAGCACCACCTTGTCGGCCACCGCCTGGTGGAACTTGTAGGTGTGGATGTAGGTGCCAAACACATCGCGGGTCATCTGCTTGTCGCGGCGCAGCAGTGGCGTGCCGGTGAAGCCAATGAACACGGCCCCCTCCAGCCAGCGTTTCATCTGCCGGTTCATGTCGCCGCCTTGGGTGCGGTGGCATTCGTCGACAAACACGTAAAAGCGACCCCGCACTGGCGGTGCCGAGCCGTTCAAGTCAGAGATGTTGAACTTGTGGATCAGCGCGCACAGCAGCCGAGGCGTTGACGCGCCCAGTTTCTCAACGAAGTCGGCGCGCGAGGTGATGCGCGGCGACGGCGAGTCGGGGCCTATCACTCTGGCGTTGCGCATCACGCCCTCGATCTGCTTGTCGAGCTCGTCGCGGTCGGTGATGACCAGGATGCGCGCGTCGGGGTCGTGCTCCAGCAGCCACTTGGCGATCAGCACCATCAGGATGCTCTTGCCGCTGCCCTGGGTGTGCCAGATCACACCGCCCTCGCGGCGGGCGATGCGCTCCTGCGCCGCCTTGACGCCTAAGAACTGGTGCGGCCGCGGCACTTTCTTGTGGCCGCCGTCGAAGATGATGAAGTTGCGGATCAGGTCCAGCAGCCGCGCCTTGTTGCACAACTGCGCCAGCGGCCGGTCCAGCAGCGCGCCGGCGGTCACACCTGCCCCGGCAGGGTTCTCATCCTTCCACGCGACAAAGAACTGCTCGGGTGTGCCGGTGGTGCCGAAGCGCAGCCCTTGCGAATCGCTGCCGGCCAGCAGCAATTGCACCGTGCTGAAGAAGCCTTTGTTGAAGATCTCTTCCTGGTTGGTGATGAGCTGGCGCACGCCGTCGGCCAGCTCGACCGAGCTGCGCTTCAACTCAACCACCGCGATCGCCAGGCCGTTCAGGTACAGCACGATGTCGGGCCGTCGCTGGTGCGAGCCAAGCTCGCCGCCCTTGAGCGTCACTTCCTCGGCCAGCGCGAAATCGTTGTTCTCCGGGTTCGTCCAGTCGACCAGGTGCACCGTCTCGTGCGACTGCCCGGCGGCGATCTGCACTGGCACGCCGTAGCGCAGCAGTTGGTATGTTCGAAGGTTGGCCTGGTACAGGGTGATGCCGGTCGAATCGGCAGCGGTTTCAAGCTTCTGTAGCGCGGCGCCGATCTGGGCAGCCGAGTAGCCCCGGGCGGCCAGGTTGCCGCGCAGCAGTGCTGTCTCGATGCCGCGGTTGTTTTCTCGCTGGTGCCACTCACCGAGGTAGCGGTAGCCCAGGCAGTCCGCCTGCGCCGGGTCGGTGAAGCGGGCGATGACCCGGTTCTGGGTCGCTCTTTCCGCACGCGGCGTCTGGGTCACGGCAAGTCCTCAGGCTGTGGGTCGGGGTCTCGATGGTCTTGCCCCAAGCGCTGCCGGGCGGCTGCCATCGCCAGCTGCAGCTTGGCCTGCAAGGCCTCGCGCGGCGGCAGCACGGTCAGGTACTCGGCCACGTGGATGCCGCTCTTGTCAAGTTCCAGCAGCTCGATCTGCTCCTGCTTCTTGCCAGTGCACAGGATGATGCCCAGAGGCGGGTTCTCGTCCGCCTCTTGCTCGTGCTTGGCCAGCCAACGCAGGTACAGCTCCATCTGGCCCTTGTACTCGGGGCGGAAGTCGCCGATCTTCAACTCCACCGCCACCAGCCGCCTGAGCTTGCGGTTGTAGAACAACAGGTCGATGTAGAAGTCGTCGTTGTCGATCTGCAGCCGCTTCTGCCGTGCCATGAAGGTGAAGCCGGCGCCCAGCTCAAGCAAGAACTGCTCGATATCACGCAGGATGGCATCTTCTAAGTCGCGTTCCAGGTAGCGGTCGTTCAGGCCCAGAAAGTCGAGCAGGTAGGGGTCCTTCAGCAGCACCACCGGGTTGGGCGGTGCTTCCTGCCGCAGAGCCTGCAGTTCGTGGCGGATGGTGGCCTCGGGCTGGCGCGACAGCGCGCTGCGCTCGAACAGCAGCGACTGCATGCGTTCCTGCAACTGGCGCACGCTCCAACGTTCCAGCTGGCACAACTCAGCGTAGAAGTCGCGCTTCAGCGGCTCGTCCACCGCGGCAATCAAGCGCAGGTGCGACCAGCTCAATTTGGCACACAGCGTGTGCACAATCGTTGGCTCGGGGTAGGCTTGGGCGAAGCGGATGCACAGGCGCAGATGGCGTGCGCTCCAGCCGCGCCCGTACGCTGAAGCCAACTGCAGCCCCAGTGTGGCGACGATCTGCTCGCCATAGCCCGCCCGCTCACTACCCAGCACTTCTCGGTGGATGCGCAGGCCCACCTGCCAGTACAAGAGGCTGAGCTCTGCATTCACGGCAGCCGCGGCGCGTTGCCGCGCGCCGTCGATCAGCTTGCGCAATTCGGCGACCAGGCCTGCTGCGCTGTCCGGGCTGGCGATGGGCATCGAGGTCGTGCTCACCTTGCTGCCTCCTGCAGGCGCTCGGGCGACCACACTCGATCAACCAGTGCCGCCACTAGCTCACGCCTGGCCAACTGCTCGGTCTTGGTGAAGGCCTCGAAGGCCTTGAACGGCAGCTGGTGCAATGCTGCGAACTGCTGAAACTGCGGCTGGTGCTGGTAGGCGCTGGCGTCCAGGCTGGCCGCGTAGAAATTCTGCTTGGCGTAGTGCACCCGCTTTTGGTCGAAGGGCTTGGCCTGCAGGCTGCGGTTCACGTCGGCCGGCAGCAAGAGCAGCGACGCGACATGGTTGCGCCAATCCACGAATTCGGCCTCGCTGGCGAACAGCGCCTTCACCG
>RGQD01000103.1 GCA_010030205.1 Betaproteobacteria bacterium | reverse complement strand
AGGGCGCCAAGATCGTCGCCGCTGACGCTGGCAAGGCTGGCACCTTGACCAGCCTGTGCCAACAGACCGGTGTGCCCGCGAGTCAAATCGGTGCGGTGGCTGCACCATCGTCCAGCCAGATCAACAACACCAGCGGCGGCAACCCCAGCCTCGGGCCTGAGAAGGCTGACACCACGACCTTCGGCCTGGTCTGGGAACCCTCGTTTGTCGACAGCTTGGCGCTGACGGTGGACTTTTGGAAGATCAAGATTGCCGGTGCGGTGTCGAGTGCCACCTCGGGTCAAGTCGTCAACGGCTGTTTCGATCCTGCGCTGAACCCCGGCTTCGCCTACAACAGCTTCTGCCAGGCGATCCAGCGCGATGGGCTCAACGGTGGCCTGAACGGCGTCGGCAGCCGTGGCGTCAGCACGCAGTCGTCAAACCTTGGCGCCTACAACTACTCGGGGGTGGACGTCGGCGGTACCTATCGTTTGCCACTCAAGGCACTCGGTGCGCCGAGTCTGGGGCGTGTCGACCTGGGCTTGCAACTGACCCTGCTGCAGAAGGCCGACGTCAAGACGCTGCCGACGGTGGCCAACCTGGAGCAGGCTGGCTACTACGGTGTCGACGTTGGAACACCGTACTCCAAGACCAAGTTCAGCCAACGCGCGACCTGGTCGCTTGGCAAGTACTCGCTCGGCTACAACTGGCGCTACATCGGTGGTGCTGGCGTACAGGCCGACAAGGTCGGTGCCTACCTGCCGCAATATTCGTCGATCCCCGCGGTCAGCTATGTCGACCTGAACGGCTCCTGGCAGGCCATGAAGAACCTGAAGCTGTCGATGACGATCAACAACGCGTTTGACAAGCAGCCTCCGCTGATCGGCACCGGCATCGCCCCAGGGGCCTCGAACTTTGGCAACACCATCCCAATGGTGTACGACGTGATCGGCCGTCGCTTCACGCTCAGCGCCACCGCAAGCTTCTGAGCGTCCCAAGGCCGGCCGACGCCGGCCGCCCCCCGTGGGGATCAAGCAAAGTGGCAAAGCCACATTTGCTTCAGAGCTTCGACCGCTATTCCCAAGACAAGGCGGGCCCGCAGGCCCGCTTTTTTTTGTTCGCGGACTCGAATTGATCGCTCGAAGCGTGCAGCGCTGTGTTTACGCTTGAACAGAATGCAATGCCATCAACTTCCTCCATGAGGTGATTCTGATGACTACTTGTCCTGGCCTGTCCGAGCGCCACAACTTGTTTCGGCCTTTCGCGCTGGCGGTTTTGATGCTGGCACTTTCAGCGACGGTTGCTTCCACGGCCCAGGCCCAGGATGCGATGGGTCGCCCTCCGGGCGAACACCACCAGCGCATGGGTCCCGGGATGTATGGCGGACCGATGGTCAACGATCGCATGCTCGACGCGGTGGGTGCCAGCGCCGAGCAAAAGACCCGGGTGCGCGAGATCATGTCCGGCGCGCGCGACGACATTCGCAAGACGCGCGAAGCTGACCGCGGTTTGCATCAGCAGATGTTGGCCTTGATGGCCGCCCCCAAGATCGATCCCGCTGCCGCTGAGGCCTTACGCCAGAAGCTGATCGCAAGCCACGATGCAACGAGCAAGCGCAGGTTGCAGGCCATGCTCGATGCAGCGGCTGTTCTAAGCCCTGAACAGCGCCAGAAACTTGCCGAACGGCTCAAGGCCCGGCATGACATGATGGAGCGCCACCAGCGCGAGCGCCAGGGCTGACGAGCTGACACCGGTTTTCAGTCCCGACGGAGCTTGCCCCCGACGTCCAGCGCGTCGGGGTTCTTTTTTTCGGGGTTCGAGACGGATGCCATGACGACCAAGCTGCTGCTCATCGATGACGATGCTCGCCTGACCGCGATGGTCGGCGATTATCTGCGCGCCAACGGCCATGAGGTGGATGTTGCGGGGTCGCTGGCGCTGGGTCGCGAACAGCTTGCGCAAGGTCATTACGACGCGCTGGTGCTGGACCTGATGCTGCCCGACGGCGACGGTCTCGACCTGACGCGCACTTTGCGAGCCGATCCTCGCTTCAAGCGGCTGCCGCTGCTGATGCTCACGGCTCGGGGTGAACCGCTGGACCGGGTGCTGGGGCTGGAAATGGGCGCGGACGATTACCTGGCCAAGCCTTTCGAGGCGCGCGAGTTGCTAGCGCGCATCAAGGCCTTGCTGAGACGGTCTCAGCCCGAACCGCCGAGCGAAGACCTGTTGCGCTTCGGCCGCCTGGAAATTGACCTCGGTGCGCGTCAGGCCCGTATCTCCGGCAAGGCCTGCGACCTCACCGGCCATCAGTTCGATCTGCTGGTGGTGCTGGCCCAGGGTGCGGGTCGGGTTCTCAGCCGAGACCAGATCATGGACGCCCTCAAAGGTCATCCGATCGAGGCATTCGATCGCAGCATTGATGTCCACATCTCGCGCATCCGTGCCTGCATAGAGGACGACCCCAAATGTCCCAAGCGCGTGCTGACGGTGCGCGGGTCGGGTTATGTGTTTGCTCGCAAGCAGGACGCTGACGAATGATCGGGCTGCCGGCCCGCGTTGTCGAGCCGGTCATGGCTGTACCAGCCTGCGCAGTCGTTTGAACACTTGCCGATGAGATCGCTGTATCTGCGCATCTGGCTCACGGTGGTGGCCGCACTGGCGCTGTTCGCTTTGGTTTCGGGTTGGCTGTGGCAAGGTCATCTTGAGCAGGAGCGCGCACGCTTCGAAGCCGGGGCGAGTGATCGACTGGCCGCCTGGGCCGAGTTGGTGCAACGCGCGCTGCCCCCGGCTGACGCGCCGGCCGGAGAGCAAGTCGAGTCGCTGCGCGACTGGTCTGCCCGACTGCGCATGCCGCTGGCATTGGACGACCGGCGCGGTTTGCGCATCGGTGCATCCGATAGCTTCTTGCGGCGCGAGGCCGAAGGCGCGTCGCCGGCCACAGCGGTTCGGCTCGACGACGGACGAACACTTTGGCTGACGCGGCGAATGATGCGACGCCCACCGGCAGAGAGCCTAGCGGGCGAGCCTGGTCTGGGCTGGCGCGACGGCGCCAGCGGGCCGGGGGCGCCATGGTCGCTGCGCGGCCTGATGCTGGGTGAAAAGCCATCAGGCGCTGGACTGGGTGAACGGCGTCATTCGATGTCGCCTGGGTCCGCGCTGCCGATGGTGCCCGATCTCTCGCTGGGATTGCCCAAGGCGGTTGGGCCTCTGATCTTGGTGGCGATGCTGTTTGTCGCGGTGGCCGCAGGCGCTTATCCGGTCGTGCGTCGATTGACGCGGCGGCTTGAGCTTCTCAAGCGAGGTGTCGAGGCATTTGGTGCTGGCGATCTGTCTCGACGGGTTGAAGCTTCGGGTCGAGACGAGGTGGCTGCTGTTGCCGCCACTTTCAACGATGCTGCCGGCCGGATCGAGCACTTGGTTCGCAATCATCAGAACCTGTTGGCCAATGCCAGCCACGAGCTGCGCTCACCGCTGGCCCGCCTGAAGATGGCGGTGGCGCTGTTTGCCGATGGGTCCGAGGCCCAGCGGGCCGTTCTCAAGCGCGAGATCGACACCAACGTTGCCGAGCTCGATGCCTTGGTCGAGGAGGTGTTGTTGGCCAGCCGGCTCGATGCTGGCCAGGCGCCCGAACTGCTCGAGCCGGTCGACATGCTGGCACTTGCGGCCGAGGAGGCTGCGCGTGTGGACGCCGAGGTCGAGGCTCTGGACGATGTGCCGCGCTTGCCTGGCAGCGAGCGCTTGTTGCGCCGTGCGCTGCGCAATCTGCTGGAGAACGCGCGGCGCTACGGTGGTGGTGACATCAGCGTCGCGGTGGCGCTGACGGCAACCGGCATGCTGGCGTTGAAGGTCTGCGATCGCGGGCCAGGCGTGCCGGCTGAACTGCGTGAGCGTATTTTCGAACCCTTTTTCCGCATGCCCGGCCATACCGAGCGTGAAGGCGGTGTTGGGTTGGGCCTGAGCTTGGTGCGCCAGATCGCCCAGCGCCACGGTGGTCAAGTGACTTGCGAAGAGCGTGACGGCGGCGGCAGCTGTTTTGTGCTCAGCCTGCCGATGGCTGGCCCGGCCGGCTGACGGCAGCGCCACCGAGTTGATCGGAAGAGTCGGGGTCTACCGGCTGGGCGCGCCTGGGTTGTCGGGCCAGCACCCAGGCCAGCAGGCCGGTCAATGCGAAGGCCGCGATCGTCAGGCCGGCGGTCGACGCAATCCAGAATCCGCTCGCGCCACGCCAGTGCGTTGGCAGCGCATCGCCCAGCGTGAATGCCAAGGTGTAGCCGCCGCCCAGACCCACGCCCCACAGCGCCAGCACGAAAATCAGCAAAGGCCAGGTCGCGATGCGCCAGGCCCGCAACACGAAGGCAGCCGAAGTCTGTAGCGCATCGGCGGCATGGAACAAGGCCACCCAGGCCAGCAGCGGCATCGCAGCCGCCACCACCGCCGGGTTGTCGGTGTAGAAGTGCAGCACTTGCGTGCGGGCGGCAAACACCGCACAGCCGACCAACAGCGCCAGCATCAGCGTGAACTGCATGCCGTGCCAGCCCAGGCGCTGCGCGTCGCGCAGGTCGCCCGCGCCGATTCGCTGCGCCACCAAGGTGCTGGTGGCATTGCCCAGACCCATCGGCAGCATGAACAGCAGCGACACCAGGTTGGCCGCGATCTGGTGGCCCGCAACTGCGGTTTCCCCCAGGCGCGAGATGAAGATGGCCATGAACGCAAAAGCGGTCACTTCCACCAGGATCGACATTCCGATCGGCAGACCCAGTCGCAGCAGCGCCCGCAGCGAGCCCAGGTGCAGCGCTCGCTGGCCGGGCGCGGCCAGTTCGAAGCGGTGATAGAACGGGTCACGTCGCAGCACCAGCCAAGCGATCAAGGTCTGCACCCACATCGCGATCATCGTCGACAGGCCGCAGCCCAGCACGTCCAGCGCCGGGATGCCCAAGGCCGGCACACCCGAGACCAGGGCCACCGACAGCGGGATCTTGAGCGCCAGACCGCCGACCTGCAGCGCCATCACGGCCTTGGGCCGCGACACTGCGACATTGAAGCCCCGGTAGACCGTGAACAACAGCGAGGCCGGCAGTGCAAAAGCCAGCGCCAGCAGGTAGCCACGCACCTTCTCCGCCACCGCCGGGCTGGCCTGCGCCAAGGCCAGGAACGGGGCCGGAAACGCCAGCAGCGTGCAGCCGATCAAGCCCAGTGCCAGCGCCAGCCAGAGCGCTTGCCAGGCCTGGTGGCCAACCTCGCGCAGCCGTTGGGCGCCAAACAGTTGACCGACGATAGGGCTGACGGCGAGCACGATGCCCATCAAGCCGATGAACACCGTGATGTAGCTGGCGCTGCCCACCGCCAGCGCGGCCAGGTCGGTGGGCGATCGCCTTGCCATCAGCACGGTGTCCACTGTGCCGAAGCCCAGCACGGCGACCTGGCCGATGAATACCGGCCAGGCCAGTGGCACGATACGGCGCACGCTGGCGCGCAATCCAGCCATCATCGCGACTTGTCGGCAGGCGCCGATCGCATTGAGCTGACGCAGGCCGCGCCAGTGAGACTGCCGCGCGCGCGTTCGGCGTAGCGGTTGAAGCGCCAGGCCGTGCCCGCCATCGTGATGCGTTGCCAGACTGCGCGTTTGTGGGCCGGGCCGAGTTGTGGCCAGTCCTGCACTTCTTGTTCGGTGCGGCCACAACCCTTGCACAACGCATCGCCCTGCGCGGTCGAGCAGATGGCGATGCAAGGCGTGTCAGGGGTCTGGGCGTACCACGCCATCCAGGCTTGGAGGGCCTGTTCCGACATCGATGCCTCTAAACCATCAGGCCATAGGTCTCGGCCAGTGCTCGCACCTCGGCGCAAGCCGTGATGCCGTCGGGGGAAGGCTTGCGCTCGCGCCACCAGTTGATCGCGCCTTCGATGTCGACGATGTGGATGCCGGCCATGGGGTGAACAGTCGATCTCAATGCGATGGCTTGGGGTGCAGGAACTGGCTGGCAGCGCGATGATCGGCTCCAACAAACCGGTCGGCAGCATAGCGTTTCCTGCAGCGGTAGCGCGGATGCAAGGGCTTGTCGGCCGCTCTGGCGGCCACAACGGCAAAGGCGGGCACGAGGCCCGCCTTCAGACAGGCCTTTCAAGCAAAGGTGGCTTTGCCACTTTGCTTGATCCCCACAGGGGGCGGCCGGCGTCGGCCGGCCTTGGGGCGCTCAATGAGGCCTGGAGCCTGGCTGCGGCCAGGCCGGTAGATCCTCAGCGAGGGCCGCGTTTCGGGCCAAAGCCTGGCTTGGCGCCGAATGCAGGCCGCGTCGGGCGGTCGCCACCAAAGCCTTCGCGGGCTGGCCTGTCGTTGCCGCCGCCAAAGCTGCCGGGGCCGCGCGGTGCTTGGCTGCGGCTGTCGTTGCGGAAACCGCCTTCACGGAAACCACCTTGCGGTGCAGCGTCGCGAAAACCGCCTTGAGGGGCGGCGTCACGGAAGCCGCCCTGCGGACGACCTGCGTCACGGAAGCCGCTGTTGGCATGGCCTTCGTCGCGGTGGCCGCCATGCGGCCGTGAGTCTTCCTGCCTGAAGCCGCCACCGCCAAAGCCGCCTGCTGGGCGACGGTCGCCACCGAAGTTGCCGCCGCCGCCGCCAAAGCTGCCACGGTCGCCGCCACGTGGGCCGCCAAAGCTCGGTCGGCCACGGCCAAAGCTCGGGCCATTGCCGGGACCGTTCATCGTGGGCGCGGTGTATTTCGGCTCCAAACCGGCCACCACTGCGACAGCGATGGGCTGGGTCGTGAAACGCTCGATGCGGCGGATCATGCCGACGTCACGGCGCTCGGCCAGCGTGATCGCCAGACCATTGCGACCAGCACGGCCGGTGCGGCCGATGCGGTGGATGTAGTCTTCAGGCTTCATCGGCAGGCCATAGTTGATGACATGGCTGATCGTGGGCACGTCGATGCCTCGGGCGGCGACGTCGGTCGCCACCAGCACGCGCAGATGGCGGCTGCGCAGGTCTTGCAGCACGCGGTTGCGCTTGCCTTGCGGCATGCCGCCATGCAGCGCAGCGACGGCATGGCCGATCTGGCCGAGCTTGAACGCCACTTCGTCGGCGTCGCGCTGGGTGCTGGTGAACACCAGGCACTGGTCCATGTCCTTGTCGGTCAGCAGTTGCTCGAGCAAGGCATGCTTGTGGTGCATGCTGTCGGCCCAGTGCAGGCGCTGCTCGATGCCGGCATGGCTGTCGGTGTGCTTGTCAACGCTGATGCGCTGCGGCTCCTTCGTGAGCTGGTGCGCGAGATGGCCAACGCTGCCGTCGAAGGTGGCCGAGAACATCATGGTCTGGCGCGCCTCAGGCAGGCTCTGGGCGATGGTGGTGATGTCGTCGATGAATCCCATGTCGAGCATGCGGTCGGCTTCGTCGAGCACCAGCATCTCGACGTTGGCCAGCACCGCGGCACCCGAGTTCATCAGGTCGAGCAGGCGGCCGGGGGTGGCGATCAGCACATCGAGCGGCGCGCGCAGCGCCTTCAGCTGGGCCTGGTAAGGCACGCCGCCGACGACGTGGGCCACCTTCAGGCCCGAGACACCGTAGCCATAGACCGAGCAGGCCTTGGAGACTTGTTGCGCCAGTTCACGGGTCGGTGCCAGCACGAGGATGCGTGGCCCGAAGGTCTTGCCCTTCTCACGCTTCTTGGTCGGGTCGTTGCGGGCATCGAGGATGCGTTGCAGCGCCGGCCAGACGAAGGCGGCCGTCTTGCCGCTGCCGGTCTGAGACGACACCATCAGGTCGCGTCCTGTCAGTGCCGGAGGCACGGCGCGGGCTTGCACGTCGGTCGGGCTGGGGTAGCCGGCATGGGTGATCGCCTTGACGATCTCCGGGGCCAGTCCTAGGGCGGCGAATTCGGCGCCATTGGGCACGGCGATGCTGGGCTGGGCCTCGACGGTGTCGAGTGCCAGGGCGGGTTCGTGGGCGAGGTCAAAACTCATGGCAGTAACTTTCAGCAATAGCTCGGCCTGCTCCGGTGGCTTGTGGCCACAGCAAAGCAGACCACGGCGCCGCAAATGATTTGCGGGCGACCGCAGTGGGGTCGCGACTTCTTTGGAAGGGTGGGGCAGGCGACCCGGTTGCACGGGAATTGCCTGTAGTTCTATGCCCAAACGTCCTGAAGCGACGGCATCGCCGCCAACCAGGACTCGAGACGCGGTGTAGTCCTTGCGCTGGAATTTCAGCTTTTTTGCAAGGCCCGGCTCGATGAGGGTCAGAGGGGATGAACGAAAAACGCCAAGCGGGCTTGGCGTCAACTAGGATTATGGCAGAGATCGCCGGACTGTGCTGGTATTTGCCGCGCCATGATGCAAATCAGTGTTGCGCGGCTCTATTTCGGCTGGCTTTGATCAAGTCACTGGCCTTCTCGGCAATCATGATCGTCGGTGCATTGGTGTTGCCGGCAACGATGCGCGGCATGATCGACGCGTCGACCACCCGAAGCCCTTGCAGGCCGCGCACCTGCAGGCTGGCGTCGACCACGTCCATCGCGCCCGGCCCCATTCGGCAACTGCCCACCGGGTGGTAGATGGTGTCGGCATGCTGGCGAACAAAGTCGGCGATCTGCTCGTCGCTGCGTGCCGAGGCCGAAACAGCGGACTCCAGACCGCCCAAGCCGACCAGCGCCGGTTGGCTCAGGATCTGGCGCATCCTCTTGACGCCTTTGACCATGCGATCCAGATCGCTTGGCGCTGACAGGAAGGCCGGGTCAATCAGCGGAGCGGCCAGCGGATCGGCGCTGGCGAGCTTCAGGCTGCCCCGGCTCTCGGGGTTGAGCAAGCAGACATGGCAGGAGTAGCCATGCCCGAACACGGTGCTGCGGCCGTGGTTGGACAGCTTGCCGATCACGAAATGAAGTTGCAGGTCTGGCGCAGTTTGCTCAGGGCTGCTGCGGATGAAGCCACCGGCTTCTGCGAAGTTGGTCGTCAGCGTGCCGCTGCGGTGCCGGCGCCACTCGAGCATGCCCGAGATCGCGTTGCGCAGGCCGATCAGCGACAGGCCGAACAGGTCGGTTGCTTTGGGCGCATCGACCACCTGCACCACGTCGACATGGTCGTGCAGCGCCTGGCCCACGCCAGGCAGGTCGTGCAGCACCGGGATGCCCATGGCTTGCAGGTGCGCGCCCGGGCCGACACCGCTGAGCATCAGCAACTGCGGCGACTGCAGCGCGCCGGCGCTGAGCAGGACTTCAGCACGTGCCTGCACCCGGTGCCTGGTGCCGTTCTGCAGGTATTCGACCCCGGTCGCGCGCTTGCCGTCGAACAGGATTTGCGTGGCCTGTGCGCCGGTGATCACCTGCAGGTTTGGCCGGCCCAGCGCCGGCGTCAAATAGCCTTTGGCCGCGCTGCAGCGCTCGCCGCCTCGGTGCGTGACTTGGAACGGGCCCACGCCCTCCTG
The DNA here is from genome assembly GCA_010030205.1 of Betaproteobacteria bacterium. Taxonomy (GTDB): domain Bacteria; phylum Pseudomonadota; class Gammaproteobacteria; order Burkholderiales; family Burkholderiaceae_C; genus Pseudaquabacterium. The sequence goes on along the minus strand of RGQD01000103.1, from coordinate 5,074 downwards.
GCTGGCGCCATTGAAGTCGGGGTTCAAGTCGTGGCCGGCTTGTTGCCCCGCCTGAATGAACAGTGATGAGCAGCGGTTGGCCTGCAGCAGGTCCTGCACTTGCAGCGGGCCGCCGCTGCCGTGCCAGGCGTCCGGGCCGCGCGTGTTGTGCTCCGAGCGCTTGAAATACGGCAACACATCGCCGTAGCCCCAGCCTGGATTGCCTTCGGCAGCCCAGCCCTCGTAATCTGCGGCCTGGCCGCGGACATAGACCATGGCGTTGATCGAACTCGACCCGCCCAGCACCTTGCCGCGTGGTTGGTAACCGCGGCGACCGTTCAGCCCGGTTTGCGGTGTGGTCTCGAAGCCCCAGTTCAAGCCCTTGACCTTGGCCATCAAAGCCAGACCCGCTGGGCAGTGGATCAGCACGCTGCTGTCGACCGCGCCGGCCTCGAGCAGCGCCACGCTCACCGCCGGGTCTTCGCTCAATCGTGCCGCCAGCACACAGCCGGCCGATCCGCCACCGATCACCACATAGTCGAACATGGATGCATGTCTCCTGCCTGTCACTGGCCCAGCGGCGGACCGATGCAAACATCATAGCGACCCGTGTTGTGCGGCAGCCCGCCAGCTTGCTGTGCTGGTGCGAACTGACCCGTGTTTGTGGGTCGAAAGCCCGAAGTCGCAATAGCTGTTACATTACCGTCACAGACATGCACGAGGCCGTTTCCACAAGGTCTTATTCCCGTACCGCCTGATGTCGCCGAATCGAAGTTTTGCTTCGGCGCTCAAAAGGCCCGTCCAGGTTTGAACTCCCGGTTCGACGTTTCTTGAGTGTCTCTGTCCGCGCAGTGCGTAAGCTTGTGCGGTGGTTTTATTTTCATCAACAGACTCTAAAAGGAACTTCCCCATGAGCACCACACAAACTGGCGTCGTCAAATGGTTCAACGATGGCAAGGGCTTCGGCTTCATCACGCCTGAAGACGGCAGCAAGGATCTGTTCGCGCATTTCAGCGAAATCCGCAACAACGGCGGCTTCCGCAGCCTGGCTGAAAACCAGCGCGTCGAATTTGAAGTCAAGCAAGGCCCGAAGGGTCTGCAAGCCGCGAACATCCGTCCGCTGTAAGCCGGTCCAGGGCACCAACGGTGTCCTGACCTCATCGGGCGGTCACGCTGCCCGATAAACAAAAAAACCGCGCCTGTGAAGGTCGCGGTTTTTTTTCGTCCGGCCCGCCCTGGCGTGCGGGGCAGGGTGGTTCAGGCAGCCGGCGGCGGCGCTGCCAGGCCGGGTTCTGCGGGAGGCGCTGGCTCCTGGTCCTGACCCCCATCCTCGCTGCCAGGGCCTTGCTTTTTCTTCTGCAGTTTTTCTTCGTTCTTGCGTTTCTTGGCCAGTTCGCGCTGACGTTTCTCGTACGAGTAATTCGGGGTCGCCAAGGCGGTACTCCTTTAGATGGCTGGCGCGCGCCGGTCGCGCGTCGAAACTGGGCCAGAGCATAAGGCATTCGCCAACGGGGGCTTGCAGTCCATGCGACCGAGTCTGCGCGTCCGTCAAGAAAAAGCCAAGGGCCACCGAGGTGGCCCTTGCTGACGGACAGGGCATCAGCCCAGACCGGTTGTGTCGGCGCCGGTGACGGGTTCCGGTGATCCGCCCATTGGTGCGGTCGGTTTTGGCCTAGACGCATCTATTGTGACGCGTTCGAATGACGTTGACATGACGAGCCACAAGGCTTTGCTGGCGTTTTTTCGCGGTTCAGTGAACTTTGTCGGTAATGCTGCAGTGCACAATGAGCCTGTTCTTCATGCTCATCCCAGTCCACCGGAGCTCTCGCGCCATGCGCTATGTCGTGTTCAATCAAAAAGGCGGCGTCGGCAAGTCCACCATCGCCTGCAATCTCGCCGCGATCAGTGCATCGCAGGGCCTTCGCACCCTGTTGATCGACCTCGACCCGCAAGGCAACTCCACGCGTTATCTGTTGGGAACTGGTGCCGACGAGGTTCGCGACACAGCGGCCGAGTTCTTCGACCAGACCTTGAAATTCACGCTGCGAGCCCAGGCCATCGACGAGTTCATCATCGCAACGCCTTTCGAGCGCCTGCATCTGCTGCCTTCGAGCCCCAGGCTAGAGGAGTTGCATGGCAAATTGGAGTCGCGCTACAAGCTCTACAAACTGCGCGATGCATTGGCTGAGATGGTGGGTTACGACCGTGTCTACATCGACACGCCGCCGGCGCTGAACTTCTACAGCCGCTCGGCCTTGATTGCCGCCCAAGGCTGCCTGATCCCGTTCGACTGCGATGACTTCTCTCGCCGCGCGCTGTACTCACTGATGGAAAGCGTGCAAGAGATCCAGGCTGACCACAACCCCGACTTGCAAGTCACTGGCATTGTCGTCAACCAGTTCCAGCCGCGCGCCACGTTGCCGCAGCGCCTGGTGCAGGAGTTGATCGCCGAGGGTTTGCCGGTGCTCCAGCCCTACCTCAGCGCCAGCGTCAAGGTCAAGGAATCGCACGAACAGTCGCTGCCTATGGTGCACCTGGATGCACGCCACAAGCTCACGCTGGAGTATCTTGCGCTGCACCAGGCTCTGCAGCCCGGCAAGCGCGCGATACGTTGAAACTCAGCCCATCTGTCTGGCAGCCGGTGCCTCGATCACCAGGTCGCTGAGCGCGCTGGCCACGCAGGGCAGAATCCAGCCCTCGGCTTTTTCATCGGCCAGCAGGCCGGGCCAGTCGACGAGGTAGACGATGTCGCCGCTGACAAGGCGCGCCAGGCAGGCCCGGCAAGTGCCGTTGCGGCAGGAACTGGGCAGCTGAATGCCTGCTGCGATGGCGGCATGAAGCAGGCTTTTGCCCGCCGGCACGGGCAGTTGCCAGCCGGCGGGCAGCAGGGTCAGCCGATGGCCGGGCCACGCTGCGGCTGGCCCATGTTCAGGCATCCTGGCCGGCCTGGGCGAATACCAGCAACTGGTTGTTGGCGGGCATCGCCAGGCGATGGTCCAGTCGCAGGCCTGCTGTGTTCGCCTGGGCCGTCACCTCGTGCAGCCACCTGATGCCCCATTGCGGGTTGCGTGCGCGCAGGTCGGCGTCGAAACTCAGGTTGCCGTCAGCGATCGGCTCGCCCTCGACCCGGTAGGGACCGTAGGTGATCAGCAAGCCTTGCGGTGCGAGCAGGCTCGCCGCGCCACGCATCAACGCGCCACAGCAGGCCCAGGGCGCGATGTGCAGCATGTTGGCGCAGAAGACCGCGTCGAAGCACTGGTCGGGCGCCAGCGACCAGGGTTCGGCAAGAACGTCGAGCATCAAAGGCGTTTGCAGGCCTGGCGACGGCTGCTGCGCGGCCCAGGCCGCGATCGACGACAAGGCGGATCGGTCCGGGTCGCTGGGCTGCCAGGTCCAGCCTGGCAAACCGGCGGCGCAGTGCGCTGCGTGCTGTCCGGTGCCCGATGCGATCTCCAGCAGCCTGCCGTTGGCTGGCAGCAGTCGCTGCAGCGCTTCGAGGATCACGCTCTTGTTGCGATCCGCCGCAGGGCTGGTCCGGCAGGAGTCGTTGGTTTGGGCGATGGATGGCATAGGGCCAGCAGTCTGCCACGCCGCTCGGTCGCAGTGGTTCGAGCCCAGGGTTTGGCGAGTCAAGTTTGGCGAGTCAAACATGGCGCCACTGCGGCGGCAGATCACAATACAGGTTTGAGGCTGGCGAGACCCACTATGCAGATCATCCCTTTCGAGTTGCGTGCTGAATTCATCACGCTGGATCGCCTGCTCAAGGCCACAGGCCTGGCCGCAAGCGGCGGTGGCGCCAAGTCCATGGTGGCCGACGGTCGGGTGCAGGTGGATGGCCGTGACGAACTGCGCAAGACCGCGAAGCTGCGCGCCGGGCAAGTGGTCAGCCTGGCTGGCGCGCGGATCCGGCTCCTGCCGCCCGGCAGAGCTGCGGCGCTGCCAGCGCTGCGGCGCTGCCATTGGAGGGCGTCGATCCGGTTCCGCCGCCGGCCGGATGACCGATGAGCGGCTGGCGCTGGCCATGCCGCAAGCCATCAGACCGTGGCCGCCTGTACCGCCAGGCAGGCGACGGTCTGGGCACCGGCTGGCTGCAGCGTCGGGGTATGTTGCCGACAGCGGGCTTCGGCGATCGGACAGCGGGTGTGGAAAGCGCAGCCCGAAGGCGGGTTGATCGGCGAGGGCAGTTCGCCTTGCAGCAGGATGCGCTGGCGCCGCAGCGCTGGATTGACGGTCGGCGTGGCCGACAGCAGTGCCTGGGTGTAGGGGTGGCGTGGGTTGCCGAAGATCGCCTCGCGCGGCCCTTGTTCGACCACTCGGCCCAGGTACATCACCATCACCTCATCGGCGACATGGCGCACCACGCCCAGGTCGTGCGAGATGAAGACATAGGCCACGCCCGTGGCCTGCTGCAGGTCGACCAGCAGGTTCAGCACCTGGGCCCGGATCGAGACATCGAGCGCAGACACCGGCTCGTCGAGCACCAGCACGCGGGGTTTGAGCATCAGCGCGCGGGCGATCGCGATGCGCTGGCGCTGGCCGCCTGAGAACATGTGCGGCCAGCGGTTGAAACTCTCCTCGCGCAGCCCCACCTGGCGCAGCATCGCGCGGGCGGCGTGCTCGCGCTCTGCCTGATCGGTGACGCCGTTGACGAGCAGCGGCTCCATCAGCGCCGCCCCCACGGTCTGGCGTGGGTTGAGCGAGCCGTAGGGGTTCTGGAACACGATCTGCACCGCGCGGCGCAGCCGGCTGCGGGCAGCGTCGTCGGCATGGGCCCGGTCGACCACGTCCGCGCCGTCGATCAGCAGCCGGCCCCGGCTGGGCGGCTCGATCATCGTCAGCAGCCGCGCCAGCGTGCTCTTGCCGCAGCCCGACTCGCCCACCACGGCCAGTGTGCGGCCTGCGTGCACCGTGAACGACACGCCGGCCAGCGCATGCAGCACCGCGGGCGCCGCGAACAGGCCGCGCCGCACCGGGTAGTCGCGGTGCAGGTCGCAGGCTTCGAGCACCGGCGCCGCGCGGTCTTGCGCCATGCCAGCGGCGGGGTCTGACAGGCCGGTCATGTGACAGCCCGCGGCTGGCCTTGGCGCAACGGGGT
>RGQD01000102.1 GCA_010030205.1 Betaproteobacteria bacterium | reverse complement strand
GTCACGGCTTCGGGCGCGGTCAGCTGCGCCTGAGCCTGTGACTGGCGCTGGTCGGTGGCGACTGTCCTTGGCGGCCGTGCGTCACGAGCCCAGACTGAAGAGATGACCGCAGCGTGGTGTTTCCCGAGACCTCCAAAAACTGCTGACGGGCGGTTCGTCATGCCCGCTGTGGTGGCCATTGCAGCGCTGCTGGTCTGTCCACTGGTGCTGGCGCATGGCGGTCAGGCCACGCTGGGGGCTCCGACCGCGCTGGCCGTGTCGGGCGTGCTGCCCGCGCCGCCGGCAGGCGTGGCCGAACTGCGCTTCAACGAGATGTTCCAGCGCCCGGTCGGCCCCAAGGGGCTGGAGCCCAGTGCGCGATTGCTCGCGCTCGACGGCCTGCTGGTACGCCTGGTCGGTTACATGGCGAGCGCCGAATCGCCAACCCCGGGGCGGCTGATCCTGTCCCCGCTGCCGATCGCCTTGAGCGACGAGGATGAGCCGCTGGCCGACGACCTGCCCGCGCAAGCCATCTTTGTCCACCTCAGTGGCCCGGCCGCAGCGCATACCCTGCCCAATTACAGCGGACTGATCCAGTTGCAAGGGCGGCTGTCGGTCGGCGCCAGCGAAGAGCCCGACGGCCACCTGTCGTCGGTGCGATTGATGCTCGACGAACAGGCTTCGCAGCAGTTGCTGCCGCCGGCGTCCCCGCGTCGCCTGCGCTGAGCTTGGCCGGTCCGAGCCGGCAAGTCCCACCTATCCATCCCCAGCCGGAGAATGCTATGCCCTCGCTTTCTGAATACCTTCACCACGGGTCAGCGCTGGCCGCCAAGTCGCTGCTGCTCGCGCTGACGCTGGGCGCCACCCTGGCGGCCCAGGCTGCGCCCACGATCTCGCGCCTGACGCCGCCGTCCAACCCGCGGCTGGCCACTGCCACCACGCTGGCGCGCTTCCTGCCGGGTCAGAAGTTCGACCTCCAGGCGACGGTGCAGCCGAGCGCGGGCACCCGCATCACGCGCGTGCGCTTCGCGGTCGACGACCAACCGGTGGCCGATCTGCAGCACGATGGCAGCGCGGTGGATCAGTTCGGCGGCGAGACCAGCCTGGTCAAGAACGGCCTGGTCAAGGACTTGGCCGAGGGCACGGTCGTCGCCTCGTTGCGGGCCTATGCCAACAGCCAGCCGGGGCTGCACTGGCTCAGCGTCACGGCCACCGACAGCCGCGGCGACACCAGCACCCGCCAAGGCAGCTTCGAGGTGGTGCCGATTCAGACCGGCCAGGGCCAGGTCGCGAAGAACATCATCATCTTGCTGGGCGACGGCATGGGCGCATCGCACCGCACCGCCGCGCGCATCATGGCCAAGGGCTATCTGCAAGGCATGACGCAGGACCGGCTGGCGATGGACAAGTTCCCGGTCACCGGCATGGTGATGACCTCCTCGCTGAATTCCATCGTCACGGATTCGGCACCCGGCATGGCCAGCTATGTCAACGGCAACAAGGCCGCCAACAACCAGGAAGGTGTGTTCCCGGACGACACTGTCTCGGCCTTCGACAACCCACGCATCGAGTACCTGTCCGAATACCTGCACCGACTGCGCGGCAGCGCGCTGGGCCTGGTGACCACGTCCGACGTGTTTGACGCCACGCCGGCGGCCAACGCGGTGCACACCGCGTCGCGCGGCATGGGCACCGGCATCGTCGACCAGTACCTGGACGATCGCCACCTGACCGGGCTGAAGGTGTTGATGGGCGGCGGGCGCAAGTGGTTTCTGCCCAACCCGGGCAGCGCCGACAAGCGCCAGGCGGTCAATGGCTCGCAGCGGCGCGACGCCAGCGACTACACCCTGCCGCCAGACCTGGTGGCGGGCTGGAAGGCCAGCCCCGGCAAGCTCGACAGCGGTCGCGACCTGATCGCCGACTTCCAGGCCGCCGGTTTCGCCTACGCCAGCGACCGCGCCGTGCTCGATCGCCTCGGCACGCCCGACAAACTGCTGGGCCTGTTTGCCTACTCCAACATGAATGTGGCTTTCGACAAGATCAACGGCCGACGCGGCAAGTCCAGCGTGGTGGCCGACTACGGTTTCCCCGACCAGCCCATGCTCGACGAGATGACCGCGTCGGCGCTGAAGGTGTTGGCCAAGGACAACGCCAAGGGCTTCGTGCTGATGGTCGAAGGCGCGTCGATCGACAAGCAGTCGCACCTGATGGACACCGACCGCTGGCTGCTCGAAACACTGGAATTCGACCGCGCGGTGGAACTGGCCAGAGACTTCGCGACGACCCACCCCGACACGCTGGTGATCGTCACCGCCGACCACGAATGCGCGGGTGCTGCGATCATCGGCTCGGCCACGGTGTCCGAGGCGGTACTGCGCAGCCGCGCCGCGACGACCGCCGAGATGCGCGACAAGGTGGTCGGCGTCTACGAAGCCGCACGCTTCCCCGAGTACACGATGCTGGCCGACGGTTACCCCGCCAGCACCGACATCGACCGCAAGATGCTGATCGGCTACGGCGCCAATGCCGACCGCTACGAGGCCTGGGTGTCCAACCCGCAACCCACCCGCGATGAACAGCAGCCCTTTGCCGACCAGGCACCGCTCAACAGCTACCCGGCCAGCCCGGCCCAGCGCAACAACACCACCGGCTACCTGGTCACCGGCCAGGTGCCCGGCTCGCAAGCAGCGCACACAGCCACCGATGTGCCACTGTCGGCCTTCGGCCGCGGCGCGATGTTGTTCACCGGCCTGTACGACAACACCGACGTGTTCTTCAAGCTCGGGCAGGTGCTGTTGGGTGGCGTGAAATAACTCTCAATCGACGCGCCCAGCGGGTCAGCCCGCTTCGGGCAGTGTCATCAAGGCCTGACCCATGCGGATCGCCACACCAGGGGCGATGCCGGCAGCCAGGCTGAAACCGCGCGGCGCAAACACCAGGATGGTCGATCCATGCTGGAACCAGCCCATCTCCTGGCCCTTGGCGAAGCGGGCGCCGCCCGGCAGTTCGTTCGGCCCGCGGTAGCGCAGGTGCAGCAAGGTGTCTAGCCAGTGCAGCCGGATGCAGGCCACCAGGATCGCCGCCACCGGCACCAGCGCGACCGGGTGGCCACCGCGCTCGAGCGTGGTGTGGATCACCGCGCGCTCGTTCTTGCAAAACAAGCGTTCGACGCGGGCCAGCGCGATCGGGTTGACGTTCCAGGTGTCGCCCGAGTGGTAGGTGACATGCTGAACGCTGCAGTCCTGCGGCGCGTGGAAGCGGTGGTACATGCTCGAGGTCAGCCGCAGCGTGGCGTAGCAGCCGTCGCGGTAGACCTCGGCGGCCTCGGCCGCCCGCGCGCCGAACAAGTCGGTCAGCGTGTACGCAAAGCCCTTGGCCTGGAACACCTGCTCGCCGTCGACCGCGCCGCAGGCACCGACGATCGCATCGCAAGGGCTGGTCAATCGCGTCGGGTCGGCATCGATCGGCCTGGCACCAGGCTTCAACTCGCGGATAAAGCAGTCATGCAGGCTGTCGAACTGTTGCTTCTTGGCGTCTGACAGGTCGAGGTCGGCAAACAGCTTCCAGGCCGCAATCGAGGCCCGACGCACCAAGGGCTGGCGGATCTGGCTGAACCAACCCATGAAGCGGGTGACAGCCGTTCGCGGCAGCCGGTTGGTCAGCAGGAAGTTCAGGTCCTCCTGCTGCAGCAGCAGGTCCCGAAATTGACGCAAGGCGTGATTGATTTTCATAGTGTTGTCAAAGTGCTCTGATAAACCTGGGGCATCTAAACTTGAAGCGCGCAGCGCGCGACGCGATGAACCCCACTTTTGCCCTGTCTGCTCTGGCGCTGGCCGCGTTGGCCGTGGTCCTGCCGGCCGCAAGGCGCCGGCTGCAACTCTCTGCTGCCAAGCATCCCTCGCTGACCGGCCATTCGCGGATGGCCAAGCGCGTGGCCGCGCAGGTGCCGGGCTACAGCTACGACGAGACGCGCTTCTTCAACTCGGACGGCGCACCGGCCGATGTCGTGGCGCAGCGCCGCGTCGGCTTGCAGCAGCTGGCGGAGCTGTTCCGCGCGCGCTTCCCGCGCTCGACCGGGCTCACCGCTGAGACCGCCGACGGCCTGTCGGACCTGCAGTTCACCGCCAGCTACCGCGTGCCCTTCCAGTACAGCCGCTACCTGCGCGAGCAGATCCGGATGCCGGCCTTCGTCGCCGGGTCGAGCGGCGTGCAGATGACCGACCTCGACGGCAACGACTTCCTCGACCTCACCGGCTCGTACGGCGTCAACGTGTTCGGCGTCGACTTCTACAAGCAGTGCATCGCCGAGGGCAGCGCGCGCGCTGCCGCGCTCGGCCCGGTGCTGGGCGCTTACCTGCCCTGCGTGGCCGACAACGTGAAGCGCTTGCGCGCGATCTCCGGCTTGGATGAAGTCTCCTTCCACATGAGCGGCACCGAGGCCGTGATGCAGGCGGTGCGGCTGTCGCGCTACCACACCCGGCGCAGCCACCTGGTGCGCTTTTGCGGCGCTTACCACGGCTGGTGGGACGATGTTCAGCCCGGCCCGGGCAACCCGGCCCGACCCGAAGCCACCTACACGCTCAAAGAGATGGACGAGGCCACGCTGCGCGTGCTGCGCAGCCGCCAGGACATCGCCTGCGTGCTGGTCAACCCGCTGCAGTCGCTGCACCCCAACCAGGGCGCGCCTGGCGATTCGTCGCTGATGACCAGCCGCCAGGGCGCGGGCTTCGACCGCACTGCCTACACCGCTTGGTTGCAGCAGCTGCGCCAGGTCTGCACCGAGCGCGGCATCGTGCTGATCTTCGACGAGGTGTTCATGGGCTTTCGCCTGGCGCCCGGCGGCGCGCAGGAGTTTTTCGGCGTCAAGGCCGACCTGGTGACCTATGGCAAGACGCTGGGCGGCGGCCTGCCGGTCGGCGTGGTTTGCGGCCGCAAGGACTTGATGAAGCGCTTCCGCGAAGACCGCCCGGCCGACCTCTGCTTCGCCCGCGGCACCTTCAACGCCCACCCCTATGTGATGGCGGCGATGCAGGTCTTTCTCGAGCGCCTGGACAGCGCCGAGGTGCGCGCGATCTACGACGGCCAGGATGCGCGCTGGGACGCCCGCGCCGCGCAGTTCAACCAGCGCCTGGCCGCCGCCGGCCTGCCGCTGCGGGTGGCGCACTTGCAGTCGGTGTGGACGGTTTGCTACACCCAGCCCGGGCGCTACCACTGGCTGCTGCAGTACTACCTGCGGGCCCAGGGGCTGGCGCTGAGCTGGATAGGCACAGGCCGGCTGATCTTCAGCCTGAACTACAGCGATGCTGATTTCGAGACCGCGCTGCAGCGCTTCGTGGCCGCCGGCTGCGCGATGAAGGCCGACGGCTGGTGGTGGCAGGACGCCACGCTGACCGACAAATCGATCAAGCGCGGCATCCTGCGCGAGTTGCTGGCGCACCGGTTCTAAATCCCGGCGCGGCGCGGCGGCCGCGGCCGCGGCGCGCACCGAACCGAGTCTTCGCACTCAGGCTTGAGGCGCTTCGTGCGCCACATGCCCCATCGGGTCGATCAGCTCACCGCGCAGCAAAGCGCCCGGCGCCTTGTGGTAGAGCCAGACATCGTGGAAGGGGTCGGTCAGGATCTTGGTTGCCCAGACCAGGCCGGTTTGAACGTTGTACAGAAAGAACAGATGCACGGTGCGAAACAACAGGCCGCCCGCGCCGATCAACAACCACAGCCAACCGACCTGGTGCGCATAGCCTGAGAACGAGCTGTGCGGCGCGACCAAGCCCCACAGCCCAGGCTGCAGCGCGACCAGCACCGGTGAAGCGGCCCAGATCGCAATCAACACGATCTTGCGGCGCAGGTTGTAGCCGATCTTGATGGCTTCCTTGTGCTCGTGGCTGGCCTGGTTGACATGGTCGTAACCGTCAGGCTCGAAAAAGAAATGACCGATCTGGCGGCTGCTCATCGACACCAGCCAGGCCAGCAGGCCAGCCACAGCCGGGTCGATGAACAACATCGCATAGGCGGCGATGAAGCTCAGCGCCGACAGCAGGTGCAGCGCCTGGTTGATGCGGCTGTGGTGGTAATAGCGGTGGTCGTCCCAGCGCTGGACCGCGAGGGTCCGCAGAAATTCATTCATGTTCGCTTCCTTGGTCTGAAAGAGCGGGGCTCGTACGCGGACCCATCGTCAAGACCGCGCTGCCGACCGCCATGGTGATGGCGCGCCGTGACGACGGGGTGACAAATTCATGTCCCTGCAAAGACAGTCGGTCCGTCATCAAGTTGTTGCAGTCGCGAACGACGATATGCGATCCCCAACGGACGCTGATGCCATGTCGAATATCGCTGCCGATGTCGTGGTCGACGAATTGCAAGCCGCGCGCCGCGCGCTGCGCATCGCCGTCGTCACCGAGACCTACCCGCCCGAAGTCAACGGTGTGTCGCTGACGATCGCTCGCGTCGTCGAAGGCTTGCGCGACCGCGGCCACGACCTGCAGCTGATACGCCCGCGCCAGCAAGCCGATGACCAAGCCGACAGCGGCGAGCGCTTCCACGAAATGCTGTTGCGCGGCCTGCCGATCCCACGCTACCCGCACCTGAAGATGGGCTTGCCGGCCAAACCGACGCTGACCAAGCTGTGGTCGTTGCGCCGACCCGACATCGTGCACATCGCCACCGAGGGCCCGCTGGGCTGGTCGGCGCTGCAGGCCGCGCACAAGCTGAAACTGCCGCTGACCTCGGACTTTCGCACCAACTTCGATGCCTACAGCCGGCACTACGGCGTGGGCTGGCTGCGCAAGCCGATCATGGCCTACCTGCGCAAGTTCCACAACCGCACCCTCGCGACCATGGTGCCCACCGAAGACCTGTGCGCCAAGCTCGTCGCGAGCGGCTTTCGTCACGTGCAGGTGGTCGGGCGCGGCGTCGACACCGACCGCTTTTCGCCGATCCACCGCAGCCAAGCCTTGCGCGAGAGCTGGGGGGCCGGGCCGCAAACCCTGGTCGTCGCCTGCGTGGGCCGGCTCGCACCAGAGAAAAACCTGGGCTGCCTGCTGCAGGCTTTCGCGGCGATCCGGGCCTGTCGGGCCGACAGCCGGCTGCTGCTGGTCGGTGATGGCCCGTCGCGGCGCGAGCTGCAGGCGGCCTGCCCGGACGCCTCATTCGCCGGTCTGCGCAGCGGCCTGGACTTGTCCGCGCACTACGCCTCGGCCGACTTGCTGCTGTTCCCCAGCACCACCGAAACCTTCGGCAATGTCACCCCCGAGGCCATGGCCAGCGCCTTGCCGGTGCTGGCCTACGACTACGCGGCGGCAGCACAGCTGATCCGTTCGGGCGACAACGGGATGCTGGCCCCGTACGATCAGACCGAGTCGTTCATCGCCCGCGCCGCAACCATGGCCTGCGACCCGGCGGGCCTAGCCGCGATGGGTCAGCGGGCGCGCGAATCCATGCATGCCCAGGGTTGGGACCGCATCATCGGGCAGGTTGAGGACTTGCTGCGTCAGGCTCTGGCGCAGCCGCTGGCACCGGCCTTGGCATCAGCCGTTGTCGCAGCATCAGCAACAACACCAGCGTGGCCGTGACCCAACCCAGCAAGCGCATCAGCGGCACGATCGGCACATCCAGCGCCAGCAGCAAGGCATAGCCCGCCAGCATCAACAGGATGCTGAGGTTCTCGTTGAAGTTCTGCACCGCGATCGAACGCCCAGCGCTCAGCAACAGCTGGCCTCGGTGCTGCAACAGCGCGTTCATCGGCACCACCAGCAAGCCACCGACCGCGCCGATCAGCACGAGCATCGGCATGGCAGCGACACGGCTGGGCAGGCTCGCCGCCAGCGCGATGCCCAGACCCAGCACGATACCCGCCGGCAAGACCCGGCGCGCCTGGGCCAGCGCGATGAAACGTCCGGCCGCAGCGGCGCCGAACACCACGCCCACAGCCACCGCCGCCTGCAGCGTGGCCGCTTGCGACAGCGACAGCCCGAGCGCATCGACCGCCCAACGCAACACCGCAAACTGCAGCGTCGCGCCCACGCCCCAGAACAAGGTCGTCACCGCCAGCGACAGTCCGCCCAGCGGGTCGCGCCACAACAAGCGGTTCGCGGTGCCGAACTCCTTGAGCAACTGCGCCGGACGCCGGCTGGCGGCCGGGTAGCGTGCACCGCTGTCAGGCAGACCGAGGTTGAGCAGACCCGACAGCGCGTACACCGTCAGCAACAAGGCCAGCGCCGGCCACAGCGCGTGCGGCGGTGCGAGCCAGGCCATCGCCGAGGCTGCGAACAACTGCGCAGCGTCGCTGACCAGCAAGCCGCCCAGCACCGTGCCCAGCAGCACCGCGCCAACCACCGAGACCTCAATCCAGCCATTGGCTGCGACCAGGCGCTGCGCCGGCACCAGTTCGGTGACCAGGCCATATTTCGCCGGCGCATAGGCCGCGGCACCGCAACCCAGCAACCCGAAACACAGCAAAGGGTTCAGTCCGAGCATCAAGCCCAGCAGCGCGAGGGCTTTCAAGCCATTGGTCCAGGCCATCAGCCTGGCCTTGGGCACCGCGTCGGCCAGCGGCCCGACCCAGGGCGCCAGCAAAACATAGGACAAGGTCGAGGAGAACTTGAGCATTGGTGCGAGCCAGCCAGGCAGGCCGCGAGCCTGCAACAGCGCGATGGTCACGATCAGCAACGCGTTGTCAGCCAATGCCGAGCAGAACTGCGCGGCGATCAAGCGGTAAAAGCCGCGCGGCATCGGCCCGGCGGTGGCGGTGGGAGCGAGCGCGTTGGACATTGCCGGCGATGCTCGCAGGCTTGTGCAACGGTTTGGTGACGGCACGTCGCAAAAAGCAGTTTTCACGCCGTTGTCACAGCCCCAGGCGACGATCAACCCCCATGCCGAACGACGACATGAGCGATGACCAGGCCGAACTGGACGACACGATGCGATTTCGCACCGTCTGGATCTCCGACCTGCACCTGGGCACACCGGGCTGCCAGGCGAGTGCGTTGCTCGACTTTCTCAAACGGGTCGAGTGCGACACGCTGTACCTGGTCGGCGACATCATCGACGGCTGGCAACTGCGCCGTACCTGGTATTGGCCGCAGGCCCACAACGACGTGCTGCAGAAAATCCTGCGCAAAGCCCGCAAAGGAACCCGCGTGGTGTTCGTGCCCGGCAACCACGACGAGTTTGCACGCCGCTATGTCGAGCATGTTTTCGGCGGCGTCGAGGTCGTCGAGGACGCGGTGCATGTCACTGCCGACGGCCGCAAGCTGTGGATCACCCACGGCGACTTGTTCGACGGCGTGATCCAGTGCGCCAAATGGCTGGCCTACCTTGGCGACTCGGCCTACGGCGTGACGCTCAAGCTCAACCAATGGTTCAACAGCGCGCGGGCGCGCCTCGGCCTGCCGTACTGGAGCTTGTCGAGTTACCTCAAGCTCAAGGTCAAGCGTGCGGTGAGTTATGTCAGCGACTTCGAGGTCGCGGTCGCCCGCGAAGCGCGCAAGCGCGGCATGCAAGGCGTTGTCTGCGGCCACATCCACCACGCCGAGATGCGCGAGATCGACGGTGTGCTGTACTGCAACGACGGCGACTGGGTCGAGAGCCTGACCGCGCTGGTCGAACACGCCGACGGCAGGCTGGAGATCGCGGACTGGTCGGCGCACCGCTCGCGGGTCGCCTTGGGCGCGCGAGCGCCGGCCAAAGGCCTGCGGCCAGCAGCCACCCCAGGGCTGGGCGCCGCCATGCGGGGAAACAGCGCGATCGAGCGCCCGGCCAGCCCGGTTTGAAGCCGCGAACCCCATGATGAAATTCGGGCTTGGCAATGGCGCCCTGGACGCCTGGTCATCGGCTCGGTCATCGATCTGGTCATCGATCTGGCGGGTAGCCGCCGTGGCCGCAGTCACCGGGCTGTGCGCTTGTTCGCCGCAGTCGCTGCTGTTGCGCGCAGCAGCTGACCAGTTGGCCGGCCAGGGCCAGGCCAGCGAGGAAGACCTCTTGCTGGCGCGCGACGCCAGTGCTTTCTACCTCAAGCTGTCCGAATCGGTACTGCGCCAGACACCGGGCCACCTGCCGCTGGCCGAGGCCGTTGCCGGCGGCTTCACCCAATACGCCTACGCCTTCGTAGAGTTAGAAGCTGATCGCATCGAATCGACCGATGCCAAGGCGGCCCAGCGCTTGCGCGAGCGAGCGGCTCGTCTGTATGCACGCGCACTGCGCCATGCGATGGCCGCGCTGGAGCAGCACCGGCCAGGATTCGCCGATGCCTTGGCTGGCAAGGCCACGGCGCTGCAGTTGCCGGCCGACCAGGTGGCGGTGGCTTATTGGGCGGCGGCGGCCTGGGGCGCTCACATCTCGCTGTCCAAGGACCAGCCCGACGCGGTGGCCGATCTGCCGCGGGCCGTCGCGCTCGCGCGGCTGGCCTGGGCGCGCGACCCCGACCATGGCGACGGCGCGCTGGCCAGCTTGATGGGCAGCTTCGAGGCGGCGCGCCCGGGCGGATCGATGCGCCAAGCCGAGGCGTATTTCGACCGCGCGATCGCTGCCGGCGCCGGCCGCAACGCTGGGCCCTGGGTCGCCAAGGCCGAGACGCTGGCCTTGGCGGTGGGCGACCGCGCCGGCTTCGAAGCGCTGTTGCGTCAAGCGATCAGCATCGCCACCGCCCACCCCAGCCTGGCCAACGCGCTGATGCGCGAGCGCGCGCAATGGCTGCTGGCCAGCGCCGACGACCGGTTCTGAATTCCAACGACCTGACCCTGCCCTCATGAACCGCTCGAAAAGATTCGCCGCCTTGCTCTGGCTAGCGCTCGCACTGCCGCTGGCCAGCCATGCCGCCGGAGGCGCGCTGCGGATCGCCAGCTTGGTGCCCAAGAACTCGCTCTACCACCAGCAACTGCTGGAACTGGGCGAGGCCTGGCGCGCCGCCCAGGGCGGGGGCGCGAAGTTCGTTGTCTTCACCGATGGCAGCCAGGGCGGCGAGGCCGAACTGGCGCGCCGCATGCGTATCGGCCAGTTGCAAGGTGCGCTGTTGTCGGTGGTCGGGCTGCGCGAGATCGAGCCGTCGATCAACGCGCTGCAAAGCCTGCCGCTGCTGTTCAAGAACTGGGACGAAGTGGACTATGTGCGCGAGAAGATGCGCCCGGCGATGGAGAAGAAGTTTCTCGACAAGGGCTTTGTCGTGCTCGGCTGGGGCGACGCCGGCTGGGTGCGCTTCTTCTCGAAGACGGCCGCCTTCAGGCCCGACGACTTCAAGGGCATGAAGTTCTTCGCCTGGGGCTCTGAGCCCGAGCAGCAGGCCATCATGAAGAGCCTGGGCTACACCCCGGTACCGCTGGAGACCGCCGACATCTTGCCCGCGATCCAGACCGGCATGATCAGCGTGGTGCCGTCGACGCCTTACTTCGCGCTGGCCAGCCAGATCTACGAGACCGCGCCCCAGATGCTGGAGATCAACTGGGCGCCCATCGTCGGCGCGCTGGTCGTCACGCGCAAGGCCTGGGACGAGATGGCGCCAGCGGCACAGACCACGCTGCGCGCGGCCGGCGAGAAGGCCGGCGTCGCGATGCGGACCCAGGCTCGCAAGGAGGTGGACGAGGCGGTGGCGGCGATGAAAAAGCGCGGCCTGGTCGCCAACCGCCCCAACCCCGAGCAGTTGCGCGAGTGGCAAGACCTGGCCGACAAACTCTATCCGCGCATCCGCGGCACGATGGTGCCGGCCGAGACCTTCGACGAGGTGTTCAGCCACCTCAAGGCCTACCGCGCCAGCAAAGGCCTTTAGGCCATGGCGACGCGCCTGACCACGCGGCTGAAAACCCTGGACCGGCTGGACTCGGGGCTGGGCGGCTTGGCGCTGGCGCTGATGGTGCTGATCCCGCTGCTCGAGGTGGCGCTGCGGCCGCTGCTGGGCCGGGGCGTGGACAACGCGTCGGTGCTGGTGCAACACCTGGGCCTGGTACTGGCGATGGCCGGCGCGCTGGCGGCTGAGCGCAGCGGCGAGCTCTCGACGCTGGGCAGCAGTCTGGGGCGGGTCGGTGGTGCGCGCGTCCAGGCCGCCGTGCAGGCCTTCGCCAAAGGCAGCGCCGCGCTGGTCTGCGGCCTGCTCGCGCTGGCCAGCTGGCGCTTTGTGGCAAGTGAGATCAGCGCCGCGCAGTCGCTGGCTTATGGCGTGCCGGTCTGGTGGGTGCAGGCGGCGATGCCGCTGGGTTTCGGGCTGCTGGGCGTCAAGCTGGGCGCGCGCTGCAGCGCCCAGCCATGGGCGCGGGCGGCTTGCGCCGTCGCGCTGCCGCTGGCCGGCTGGATGCTGGGGTCGGTCTTCGACGGCCAGGCCGTGCCGCTGGCGCTGCTGCTGCCGGTGCTGCTGGCCGCGCTGCTGGCTGGTTCGCCGGTTTTTGCCGTGCTGGGCGGGCTGGCGCTGGCGCTGTTCTGGCAGGACGCGCTGCCGCTGGCGTCGGTCGCGCTGTCGCACTATTCGATCACCGTCAACCCGTCGCTACCGGCCTTGCCGCTGTTCACGCTGGCCGGCCTGGTCTTCGCCCGCACCGGCGCCGCGCAACGCCTGAGCCAGCTCTTGCTGGCCTTGTTCGGCAGCGCGGTGCGCGGCACAGTGCTCGCCACCGCGCTGCTGTGCTCGGCCTTCACGGCGCTGACCGGCGGCAGTGGCGTGACCATCCTGGCGCTGGGCGGCCTGCTGTTGCCAATGCTGAGCCGAGCCGGCTACCCCGAGCAGCGCGGCATCGGCCTGGTGACCAGCGCCAGCGCGCTGGGCGTGCTGCTGGCGCCGTCGGTGCCGCTGATCATGGTCGCAGTGATCGCCCGCGTGCCGATCCAGCACATGTTGCTGGCCGGTTTGTTGCCGGCCGGCGTGATGGTGGCCTGCCTGCTGGTCTTCGGTGGCTTTCTGAAGCGCGCAGACATTGTTCCGGGCGACGCCGCGCCGGCCACACCGCAGGCCGGGCGCGCGCTGGCCGGTGTGGGCGCGGCGGCATGGCGGGCCAAGTGGGAAATCCTGGCGCCGCTGCTGGCGGTGGGCGCGCTGCTCAGCGGCCTGGCCACGCCCACCGAGAGTGCGGCGCTGACCGCTGCCTATGCGGTGGCCACCCAGGCGCTGGCCCACCGCGAGCTGGGCTGGCGCCTGCTGGGCAGCTGCCTGGGCGACTGCGCGCGGCTGATAGGCGGCGTGATGCTGATCCTGGGCATGGCGCTGGCGCTGACCAACTACCTGGTCGACGCCGGCATTCCCGATGCCGCGATTGACGCAGTGCGCGCGGCCGTGCCGAACAAGTTCGTCTTCGTGCTCGGGTTGTGCCTGTTCCTGTGCGCGGCGGCCGCGCTGATGGAGATCTTCGCGGCCATCGTCGTGCTGGTGCCGCTGCTGCTGCCGCTGGCGCGCAGCTACGGCATGGACCCGCTGCATTTCGGCATCGTCTTCCTGGCTGCGATGGAGCTGGGATTCCTCTGCCCGCCGGCCGGCATGAACCTGTACTTCGCGTCGGCGATGTTCGGCAAGCCGATAGGCTATGTCGCCCGGTCGGTGCTGCCGGCGCTGCTGTCCATCTTCATCGGCACGCTGCTGATCGCCGCGCTGCCGCTGTTGGCCACTGGCTTGCCGGCGCTGTTGACGCGGCGCTGATCGGCTGGACCGCGGCCGGCCTCAGGCGCGGATGAAGCGCCGGCGGTAGGACGCGGGCAGGTCAGCCAGATCCAGCATCATCGGCAGGTCGGCGGTGCCGAAATCGGGGTCCCAGGCCGGCGCGCCCAGCAATTTGCCGCCGCATTTCAAATAACCCTTGATCAGCGCCGGGGGTTCGGCCTGCAGATCGCCACCCAGGTCGTCCACCGGCAAAGCCAGACGCGGCAGCACCTGCAACTCGGGCGCGACCAGGTAGCTCTGGCGCAGGCCGTGCCAGACACTGGCGGCATGGTGCCCACCGTCGCGCATCGGCACACTGGCGCAGCCCAGCGTGATGTCGAGCCGGCTGCGCAACATGAACTCTGCCAGCGCCGACCACAGCATCAGCACCAGGCCACCGGAACGCCAGTCAGCGGCGATGCAGGTACGGCCCATCTCGACCATCCGAGGCCGCAGCGCGTCCAGCCGCGACAGATCGAACTCGCTGTCGATGTACAAGCCACCGACCCGGCGTGCGGCCGCTGGCGTCAGAACGCGGTAGGTGGCCACAAGCTGTGAAGGCGCATCGACTGTCTCAACAGTGCGCACCAACAGGTGTTCGCAACAGGCGTCGAAGGCGTCGACATCAAGTCCGGCGGCAGTGCCTGCGGGCGGCGTCAGGCGCGCGCCCATCTCGTCGGCAAAAACCCGGAAGCGCAGCCGCTGGGCTTCGCGGACCTCGTCCTCATGCACGGCCCAGACGGCCTCCAACCGCGGCACGGGTGCGGTGTAGCCAAGACCTTGCGAGACAGGTCCGCCAGCGCCGAGATCCCCGGCCTGACGCAGATTTTGCGAAGGGTTCATACCGCTATCGTCGCGTCCGTCCGTGACGCTTGGATGAAGTCATCGTGTCAAAAACATGACGTCGGCAGCAGGACCCAAAGGTGCAGACATCAGCGTCGTGGTGTTCCAATTTTTGAGCCAACGCAAGCAGCTGCGACAAAGATGTCCTGCGCAGGGCTGCTGCGATGCGTCGATCGATTGCAGAACGCAGAATTGATGTATACTGTATAAACCATTTACCTCTTTCTTGAAAGGATCTGCCATGCCCTCGTCGACCCTCCCGAGCGAGTTGCCGACCAGTCCGTTTGCGGC
>RGQD01000101.1 GCA_010030205.1 Betaproteobacteria bacterium | reverse complement strand
AAGTTCATGAACAGGTGCGGCTGCAACATATCGAGCTTGAAGTCATTGCGCTGCACGGCAATCTGCGTGCGCTCGCGCACCGCCTTGAGCAACTGGTCCATCAGCGCGCCCTGCGCGAATACATGCTCGGCGATGAACGCCTCCACGTAGGCCGGCAAGGGCACGAGCCGCGTGCGCGGGCGCTGGTGCAGGCTCTTGAGCAGCGCCGTCAGTTTGGTGGCGAGCATGCCGGGCACCAGCCATTCGCAGCGCTCCTCGCTGACTTGGTTGAGCGCATAGATCGGCACGGTCACCGTCACGCCGTCCTTGGCGTCGCCAGGCTCGTGCAGATAGGCCACCGCGCAGTCCACGCCGCCCAGCCGAAGCATCTTCGGGAAGGCGCTGCCGGTGATGCCGGCGGCCTCATGGCGCATCAACTCGTCGCGGGTGAGCTGCAGCAGCTTCGGGTGGCTGCGGCTCTGGTGCTTGAACCAACGCTCCAGCGTCGCGCCCGAGTGCACATCAGCCGGCAGCAGCTGGTCGTAGAAGGCGTAGATCAGCTCGTCGTCGACCAGCACATCCTGGCGCCGACTCTTGTGCTCGAGCTCCTCGACTTGCGCCAGCAGCCTGCGGTTGTGCGCCAAGAATGGCAGCTGGCTGTCCCAATCGTCCTCGACCAGCGCGCTGCGGATGAAGATGTCGCGCGCGGCGCGTGGATCGACATTGCCGAAGTTGACGCGCTTGTTGTTGTAGACCACGACACCGTAGAGCGTGGCGCGCTGCAGCGCGACCACCTCGGCGGCTTTTTTTTCCCAATGCGGCTCTAGCAGCTGAATCTTGAGCAGGTGACCTGCCACCAGCGGAATCCACTGCGGCTCAATGCCGGCCAAGCCACGACCGTAAAGCTTGGTCGTCTCGACCAGCTCGGCGCTGATCATCCAACGGCCGGGCTTCTTGCTCAGATGGGCGCCGGGATGGCGCCAGAACTTGATGCCGCGAGCGCCCAGGTACCAGTCCTCGTCATCGCTCTTGCAACCGATGTTGCCCAGCAGCCCAGCCAGCATCGCCAGGTGGACTTGCTCGTAGGTCGCAGCAGACCCGTTCAGCCGCCAACCGTGCTCGGCCACCACGGTGTGCAACTGGCTGTGGATGTCGCGCCATTCGCGCACCCGGCGCGGGTTGACGAAGCTCTCGCGCAGGCGCTGCTCCTGCTGTCGATGGCTGAGCTTGTGGCTGTCAATGCCAGGCGCTGCACCGGCCTTGGCCGCCGGATGGCCGTGCACGCCGCGGCCCTCCTCGATCCAGGCCCAGAGCTTGAGGTAGCCCATGAACTCGGACTTCTCGTCGTCGAACTTCTTGTGCTTCTCGTCAGCGGCCTGGGCCACCTCCATCGGTCGGTCGCGAACGTCCTGAACACTCAGTGCGCTGGCGATGATCAGCACCTCGTTGAGCGCCTGGCGGTCACGCGCCTCCAGGATCATCCTGCCCACCCGCGGGTCGAGCGGCAAGCGGCTGAGCTCCAGGCCGATCGGCGTCAATTCGTTGTCATCATCGACTGCGTTGAGCTCGCCGAGCAAGTCGTAGCCATCGGCGACCGCCTTGGCGCGCGGGGCTTCGAGGAAGGGGAAATCCTCGACCTGCCCCAAGCGCAGGCTCTTCATGCGCAGGATCACGCCGGCCAGCGAAGACCGCAGGATCTCCGGGTCGGTGAACTTGGGTCGGCCGGTGAAATCTTTCTCGTCGTACAAGCGTATGCAGATGCCGTTGGCGACACGGCCGCAGCGCCCGGAGCGCTGGTTCGCCGCGGCCTGGCTGATCGCCTCGACCTGCAGCTGCTCGACCTTGGTGCGGTAGCTGTAGCGCTTGACCCGCGCCAGCCCGGTGTCGACCACATAGCGAATGCCAGGCACCGTCAGCGAGGTCTCGGCGACGTTGGTCGCCAGCACGATGCGCCGGCCGTTGCCGGGGTTGAACACCGCTTCTTGCTCGGCCTGCGACAGTCGCGCGAACAGCGGCAGGATCTGCGGCTGCGGCCCTCCCCTGTGCTGCTTGGCGAGATGCCGGCGCAGGTGGTCGGTGGCGTCGCGGATCTCACGCTCGCCGGGCAAGAAGACCAGGATGTCGCCGCTGGCCCCGCCCTGCCACAGCTCGTCGACCGCGTCGGCAATGGCCTCGTCGAGGCCGTATTCACGCTTGTCCTCGAACGGCCGCCAGCGCTGCTCGACCGGGAACAAGCGGCCGCTGACCTGGATCACCGGCGCCAAGCCACGAATCGACGCAAAGTGATTCGCGAAGCGGTCAGCGTCTATCGTCGCCGAGGTGACGATGATTTTCAGATCAGGCCGACGCGGCAAGAGCTGGCGCAGGTAGCCGAGCAGAAAGTCGATGTTCAGGCTGCGCTCGTGCGCCTCGTCGATGATCAGCGTGTCGTACTGGCGCAGCTCCGGGTCGCCTTGGGTTTCGGCCAGCAAGATGCCGTCGGTCATCAGCTTGACGCTGGCGCCGGGCTGGAACCGGTCTTGGAAGCGCACCTTGTAGCCCACCACATCGCCCAGCGGCGATTGCAACTCGTCGGCGATGCGCTTGGCCACGCTGGTGGCGGCCAACCTGCGCGGCTGGGTGTGGCCGATCAGCCCGCGCCCGCCAGCGCCTATGCCACGGCCGAGCTCGAGTGCAATCTTGGGCAACTGGGTGGTCTTGCCCGAGCCGGTCTCGCCGCAGACGATCACCACTTGGTGGTCGGCGATCGCACGGGCAATCTCCTCGCGCCGGGCGGAGACCGGCAGCGATTCTGGATAGGTGATCTTAGGGATAGGCGTGGCCACTCGCGGCGGGCGATCTTGCCTTGCCGGACGCTCTGGGCGCGGCGGGCGATCGATCCGAGGTGGCCGCACCGGGTCAGCGGGCGGATTCACAGAGCGCAGCATTATCCCCCGCGCGGATCAAGCCAGCAGATCGGCCACCATCATCGTCGCCAGGCCGGCCTTGTGGCGGAAGGACTTCGTCAACCGCTGGTCGCGCAACAGCAGTTGATCCACCAGCGGCTGGGCCGGCGTATGGGCGATGTTGATCAGCAGCACATGGCGCTGGGCGCCCTCCTCGTCGAGCCTGCCGCACCAGCCCAGTGCCAGCAGATCGTCAAGCACGGGCTGGACCTGTAGCGGATCGACGCGCAGCGCACCAGCCAGGGCCTCGGCGCTGAGCCCTCGCTGCTCGTTGCTGCGGGCGGCATACAGTGCCTGCAGCACCGCGAGCGCCAGCGCAAAGCGCTCACCCGGCCGATCCGGCAGTCGCAATACGCGCAGCGCCAGGCTGGGCGCATAAGCCGCGATCACCGCACCGAGCAACACGATCACCCAACCCAGGTAGATCCACAGCAGCAGAATGGGCAAGGTCGCAAAAGCGCCGTAAATCACCGAATAAGTCGGCACCAGCGCGACGTACCAAGCCAGCACGCGCTTGGCAAGTTCGAAACCAACGGCCACGAACAAACCGCCCGCCGCCGCATGAGACCAACGCACATGGGTGTTGGGCACGAAGCGGAACAGGCTGGCCATGCCGGCGGCGAGCAGCGTGAATTCGACCAACCACAGCAGCAAGCCCAGCCCGCCCGGCAACTCGCTGACCACGCCCCGCGACGCCGAGATTGCGTAAGAGGTCATCGACAGACTGGCCCCCAGCAGCAGCGGGCCCAGCGTCAGCGCCGTCCAGTACAGCAGCACGCGCTGGGCCAGTGGTCTGGGTTTGGGCACGCGCCAGATCGCGTTGAGCGTGCGGTCTATCGTGAACATCAGCGCCAGCGCCGTCAGACCGAGCACGATCAGCCCGACGCTGCCGAGCTTGCTGGCCTTGCCGGCAAATTGCGTCAGCGCCTGCAGCACCGGACGGGCGATGTTGTCGGGCACCAGGCTTTGCAGCAAATACTGCTGCAGCGCCAGCTGGAAGCGCGAGAAAATCGGAAATGCGGTGAACAGCGCCAGCGTCACGGTCATCAGCGGCACCAGGCTGATCAAGGTCGTGAAGGTCAGGCTGCTCGCGGTCAGCGCCAGATGGTCTTCGCGAAACCGCAGCCGCAGCGTGCGCAGCGTTGCATACCAGGGCCAGTGGCGCAGCGCCCGGGCCAGTCCGGCGAGCGCATCGCGCCAGCGGCCGAGCACGGTGGAGCTTGAAGTCATCCATCTATGATGCCAGCGGTGATCAAGACCGGCTTGTCTCACCCCAGCTTGGGCCTGCCGGCAGCTAGGTGCGACACCCAAAACCCGCTGCACAGCTTCGTGCCGATCGCAAATAATCGCGACCGAGTCAAAACCCGAGTTGATGATTCAAAGCGATCCAAATCGAAGCCCCGCTCAACTCAGCCGCAGGGTGACACCTGGTCAGCCACAATCCTGATTCATTCCTCAATCAGATCAACGACTTGGCCAAGGCTGCCTGATTTCGGGTCACGGATCCGAGTATTATGGAAACCAACCGGACGGGCGCAAGATCTCGGCTCCGGAACCACTCGGAGACTGCCATGACGTCCGACCAAGCTTCCACGCCCGCCCTCGATCCGGATGCCGACCTGGGCTTCGCGCCCGAATCCGACCAAGCGACCTCGTACATGCAGCGCACCCGCGACTGGTACCTCGCGCTCGGCTACGGCAACCCCTACCGCTGGGCTCACTACCTGGACGTGCCGTTCCAGCCGCTGAACAAGCCGCTCGCCGATTCGACGGTCACACTGATCACGACCGCAGCGCCCTACCAAGCTCGCGCACCGCTTCCACGGCGCGCCGACCAACCGCAGCCAGCGCCACACGCTGGAGATCGACTGCCCGGAGATCCTGCGACGCTGCCAGGAAGACGGGGTTGACGTCGCGCTGCTGGTCCCGAACTGCCCGGTCTGCCACCAGACCCTGAGCCTCGTCGCCCGCTATCTGGAAGCTCACGGCATCGCGACCGTGGTGATGGCCTGCGCCAAGGACATCGTCGAGCACGTCGGCGTGCCGCGCGCCTTGTTCAGCGACTTCCCGCTCGGCAACGCCGCCGGCAAGCCGCACGACGCGGCCTCGCAGGCCGCGACGCTAGAACTCGCGCTGCGCACGCTCGAGAGCGCCCCGGCCGCACGCACCATGGTGCAGTCGCCACAGCGCTGGAGCGATGACTGGCACTGGAAGCTCGATTTCTCCAACATCGATCGCGTCAGCCCCGAGGAAATCTCCCGGCTGCGAGCCGAGTCCGACCGCGCCAAGCAGATCGCCAAGGAGATCCGCGATCAAACACCTGCGGTGCAGGGGCAGACTGCATGAGCGAGCCGCAGACCGCCCGGCCAACGACCGGCACGCCGTTCAGCAACGTTCGCATCCTCGACTTCACGCGCTTCCTCGCCGGCCCATTCGGCACCCACCAGTTCGCGCTGCAGGGCGCCGATGTGGTGAAGATCGAGTCGTTCGAAGGCGACGACACCCGCACCACCACCATCAGCCGCCAACTCGCGGCCGAGAAGATGTCGCCGGCCTTCATGGCCGTCAACCCGAACAAGCGCAGCATGACGCTGGACCTGCGCAAGCCCGAGGCGGTGGCGCTGGTCAAGCGCTTGGTCGCGGATGCCGACATCGTCTGGGAAAACTTCCGCCCCGGCGTGATGAAGAGGCTAGGCCTCGACTACACAACCTTGTCCAATCTCAACCCGAGGCTGATCTACTGCTCGGTCTCGGGCTTCGGACATTCCGGCCCCGAGCAGTTCACCGCCGCCTTCGACGGCAAGATCCAGGCGATGTCCGGGATCATGTCGATCACCGGCGACCCTGCCGGCGGCCCGATGCGCGCCGGCTTCGCGGTCTGCGACCTGATCGGCGGCATGACCGCCGCGTTCGCGGTCGCGACCGCGCTCTACCAGCGCACCCATACCGGCCAGGGCCAGTTCGTCGACGTGTCGATGCTCGACGCGACCCTCAACTTCCTGTCGTCGCAGGTCGCCGAATACACCGTCACCGACCACAAGCAGCGCCAGTTCGGCAACCTCTCGGTGAGCCGCAAGGTGACGGCCCACCGCTTCAAGGCGGGCGGCGGCGACATCGTGCTGGCGGTGCTGACCGAAAAGCAGTTCGCCAAGCTGCTGACCACGCTCGGTCGCGCCGATGCGGTCGCCGACCCGCGCTTCAAAGACTGGTTCAGCCGGACCGAGAACGAGGCGGCGCTGCGCGAGATCATCGAAAGCGGCATGGTCGGGCACACGCCGGCCTACTGGGTGCATAGGCTCACCGAGGCCGACGTGCCCTGCGCCACCGTGCTCTCGATCGACGAGATCGTGCACCACCCACAGCTCAAGGCGCGCTCCTTGCTGCAGCAGGTTGATTCCCCCCACGGCCGCCAGACGCTCGCCACCAGCGGCTTCGAGCTCGCCCACGACGCCGGTGGCATCCGCACCCCGGCGCCAGCCCTCGGCCAGCACACCGACGAGGTGCTGCGCGAAGCCGGCTTTGGCCCCGAGGCGATCGAAGAGCTGCGCGCCAACGGCGTGATCGGCGCGCCTGCGGGCCAGCCGGCGTTGGTGAGCTAGCAAGCTGGTGACCCGCTACACGGCCTCGCACTGGGGCATCTACGAGGTCGAGCGAGCGGACACCGCAGATCCGGTGCTCAAGGCCTTCGGGCCCGACCCCGATCCGTCACCGATCGGCCTGGCCCAGCTCGACGCGAGCCGCGCCCCGATACGGGTCAGGCGGCCCGCAGTGCGCAGCAGCTGGCTCGAACACGGCTGGGGCGCGCACCCTGAGCGGCGCGGCATCGACCCCTACGTCGAGGTGCCGTGGGCGACCGCGCTCGATCTCGCGGCCACCGCGTTGAAGGACGTGATCGAGCGGCGCGGCAACAGCTCGATCTTCGGCGGCTCCTACGGCTGGTCGAGCGCCGGCCGCTTCCACCACGCACAGAGCCAGGTCCACCGTTTCCTGAACGCGCTCGGCGGCTACGTGCGCCATGCCGACTCCTACAGCCTGGGTGCGGCGCGGGTGCTGATGCCCCACCTGGTCGCGACGATGGACCAGCTGATGGCGACGCACACAAGCTGGGGCGTACTGGCCGAGCACACCCGGCTGTTCGTCAGCTTCGGCGGCGTGCCGGCCAAGAACGCGCAGATCTCGCAAGGCATGGTCGGGCACCACAATGTCAATCAAGGCCTGCGCGACATGGCCGAAGCCGGGGTGCGCTTCGTCAACGTGAGCCCGGTCGACAGCGACCTCGACACCGGTGCGCCACACGAATGGATCCCGATCCGCCCAAACAGCGACACCGCGATGTTGCTGGCGATCGCGCACACGCTCTACACCGAGGGCCTGCACGACGCGCAGTTCTTGGCAACGCACTGCTCAGGCTTCGAGAAATTCATCCCCTACGTGCTGGGTGAGACCGACGGCCTCGCGAAGACGCCCGAGTGGGCCGCCGCGCTGACGACCGTGCCCGCCGAGCGCATTCGCAGCCTCGCGCGCGAACTCGCGGCGGTGCGCTCGGTGGTCACGATCTCCTGGTCGCTGCAGCGCTCGCACCATGGCGAGCAGCCGTTCTGGGCCCTGCTGACCGTTGCCTGCATGCTGGGCCAGATCGGCCTGCCCGGCGGCGGCTTCGGCGTCGGCTACGGCTCGACGAACGGCATCGGCAACGTCGTCCCGCGCTTCGGCGGGCCGACGCTGTCGCAAGGAACGAACGCGGTGCGCGAGTTCATCCCGGTCGCTCGCATCACCGACATGCTGGAACGCCCCGGCGAGCCGTTCAACTACAACGGCCAGGCGCTGCACTATCCCGACATCGAGCTGATCTACTGGGCCGGCGGCAACCCGTTCCACCACCATCAAGACCTGAACCGCCTGCTGAGCGCCTGGCGCCGTCCGCGCAGCGTGATCGTCAACGAGCAGTTTTGGACCCCGACCGCGAAGGCCGCGGACATCGTGTTCCCGGTCACCACCACGCTGGAGCGCGACGACATCGGCTATGCCGCGCCGGAGCGCTACCTGGTGGCGATGCGCCGCGTGATCGCGCCGATCGGCGAGGCCCGCGACGACTTCGAGATCTTCGCCGACATCGCCGAGCGCCTCGGCAAGCGCGAAGAGTTCACCGAAGGTCGCACTGCGCAGGAATGGGTGCGCCATCTGTACGACGAGTGCCTGGACCGCGCGCGCAAGGCTGGCGTGCCGCTGCCCGACTTCGATGCTTTCTGGGCCACCGGGATCTTCGACATGGCGCCGGTCGATCAGCCGCACGTGATGCTGGCCGACTTCCGGGCCGATCCGGTCGCGCATCGCCTGAAGACACCGACCGGCAAGATTGAGATCTACAGCGAGCAGATCGCCAGTTTCGGCTACGCCGACTGCATCGGCCATGCGCACTGGTACGAGCCGCAGGAGTGGCTGGGCGGTACGCGGGCCGCGCGCTACCCGCTGCACATGCTGTCGGACCAGCCGTTCAACAAGCTCCACAGCCAGTTCGACCACGGCAGCTACAGCCAGGGCAACAAGATCGATGGCCGCGAGCCGGTTTCGATGAACCCGGCCGATGCGGCGGCGCGCGGCATCGCGGCGGGCGACCTGGTGCGGGTCTACAACGACCGAGGCAGCTGCCTGGCGGGCGCGCGGCTGTCGAGCCTGATCAGTCCGGGGGTGGTCAAGCTCTCGACCGGCGCCTGGTTCGACCCGTCGGCCTGGAACGAAGAGCGGGCGCTCGAGAAGCACGGCAACCCGAACGCGCTGACGCTCGACATCGGTGCTTCGGAGCTGTCGCAAGGCTGCGTGGCGCAGACCTGCCTGGTGGAAGTGGAGCGCCACGTGGGCGAGGCCCCGCCCTTGACGGCGTTCACGCCGCCGCGCTTCGTGCGCTTGGACTAGGCCTTCTCGGAAGCTGGCACAGCTTCGGTGCGTCTAGCCTGTGGTGGCTCGTCGAGCGTGTCGCGCCAGCGGCCGGGCACTGTGGAGCTTGAAGTCATCCGTCTATGATGCCAGCCGTGATCAAGACCGACTTGCCCCACCCCAGCCTGGACCTGCCGACAGCCAGGTCCGACACCCGAAACCCGCCGCACAGCTTCGTGCTGGCCACCCGCGCAGCAGCCGTGCTCGCCTTGCTCGGTTTGATAGGGCTGGGCCTGGCCTGGGAACTGTGGCTCGCGCCCACCGGTTCGCGCTGGCTGGCGTTCAAAGTCCTGCCCTTGCTGATCCCGCTGGCAGGCTTGCTCAAACACCGGCTCTACACCTACCGCTGGGTCAGCTTGCTGGTGTGGCTGTACTTCACCGAAGGCATTGTTCGCGCCACCGGCCTGCCCGGCGGCGCCGCAGCCGGTCTGGATGTCGCGCTGGCCTGGACCCAAGTGCTGCTGTGCACGGTCTTGTTCATCGCCTGTGCCGCGCATGTGCGCTGGCGACTCAAACACCCTTCACCCTTGACCGAGCTCAGCCCATGAACCCGCAGAACCTGATCTCAGAATTGCGCCAGCTGCTGGGCTCTACCCAGGTGTTGACCGATGGCGACCTCTCGTCCTGGGAGCTCGATTGGCGCAAGCGCTGGCGTGGCAAGGCGCTGGCGGTCGTGCGCCCGGGCAGCACCGCCGAGGTCGCCCAGGTGGTCAAGGCCTGCGCGCGGCACGGTGCGACCCTGGTGCCGCAAGGCGGCAACACCGGCTTGGTCGGCGGCGGCGTGCCCGACGCCAGCGGCAACCAGGTGCTGCTGAGCCTGGCGCGGATGAACCGGGTGCGCGAGGTCGACCGCGCCAACCTGGCGCTGACGGTCGAGGCCGGCTGCGTGCTGCAATCGGTTCAACAGGCCGCCACAGACGCCGGGCTGCTGTTCCCCTTGAGCCTGGCGGCCGAAGGCAGCTGCACCATCGGCGGCAACCTGGCGACCAACGCCGGCGGCACCCAGGTGCTGCGCTACGGCAATGCACGCGAGCTTTGCCTGGGACTCGAGGTGGTGACGGCCGACGGCGAGGTCTGGGAAGGTCTGTCCGGCCTGCGCAAGGACAACACCGGCTACGACCTGCGCGACCTGATGATCGGCAGCGAGGGCACGCTGGGCATCATCACCGCCGCCACGCTCAAGCTGTTTCCACAACCCGCGACCAGCGTCACCGCGCTGGCCTGCTGCAGCGATCTCGCGCAATGCGTGGCGCTGCTGGGATTGGCGCAGTCGCAACTGGGTGCCGGCCTGACGGGCTTCGAGGTGATGAACCAGTTTTCGCTGGCGCTGGTGCGGCGCCATTTCGATCAGTTGGCGCAGCCGCTGCCGCCGGCGCCCTGGACCGTGTTGCTGGAATACGCCAGCGCCGACGACCAAGCCCAGGCCCATGCGCGGTTCGAGTCGCTGCTGGAGACCGCGCTGGGCCAGGGCTTGATCGCCGACGCTGCGCTGGCCGGGAGTCTGGCGCAATCGGCGGCGATGTGGCATCTGCGCGAATCCATCCCGCTGGCGCAGAGCGAAGAGGGGCTCAACGTCAAGCACGACATCGCGCTGCCAGTCTCCGCGATCCCGGCGTTCTGCCAGCGCACTGACGCGGCGCTGGCCGAGGCCTTTCCAGGCATAAGGCTGGTCAATTTCGGCCACCTGGGCGACGGCAACCTGCACTACAACGTGCAGTGTCCCGAGGGCGGCGAAGGGCTGGCATTTCTGGACCAGCATGAGGAAGCGATCAACGGAATCGTTTTCGACGCCGTGCAGGCCTGCAATGGGTCGTTTTCAGCCGAGCACGGCATCGGCGCACTCAAGCGCGACGCGCTGGCCGAGCGCAAATCACCGGTGGCGCTGGGCATGATGCGTGCAATCAAGCATGCACTTGACCCGCAGGGCAGGCTCAATCCAGGGCGCTTGCTTTAAGCGCTAGGCGCTCTCAAGCAAATGTGGCTTTGCGGCTTGATCCCCACGGAGGACGGCCGGCTTCGGCCGGCTTCGGCCGGCCTTGGCGCTCTCAAGCCTCAATGGGCCGGGCCTTTGAGCCCGGCCGGCAAGGGCAAGGCCATCACCTCGATGCCCTCGTCGGCGAGCGCGGCGCGCTCGTGCGGCGTGGCTTGGCCACGGATACCGCGATGCTCGGACTCGCCGTAGTGGATGCGCCGGGCTTCCTCGGGGAAATGCTCGCCGACGTCCTCGGTGTTCTGCAACACATGGTCGACCGCTTGCAACCAAAGCGCTTGCATGTCGGCCGGCGACAACTCGGCTGGCAACGCCGCAGTCTTGGCAACAGCTGTTGACTTGTCGGCGGCGGGCTGCGCGGGCTCACGCGCCCCCGATAGGTTGAGCCGTGGCGCGCTGGGCAACCGGCTGATGGACTTGTCGGCGCACATCGGGCACTCGATGGCCTTCCTGGCATTCTGGTCCAGGAAGTCTTCTTCAGACCCAAACCAACCTTCGAAAGCGTGGTGGTGGGTGCAGCGCAAGTTCAAGACCTTCATCGTGGAGGCATTATCGACGGCACGCCGTCATGGGTTGGACTGCCATTCGAGTGGCCACAATCCAGCGCGCCATTTCTGCAACCACTGCAGTGCGATCAGCGTCTTGACATCGCTGAGTTCGCCACGCGATGCCATCGCGTCGAGTTCGGCCTCGGTCATCAAGCAGACATCGATCAGTTCGCCATGGTCGAGCGCAGACTCGCCCGCCTGTAAACCGCGCGCGAACCAGATTTCTATACCCTCGGTGGAATACGCGCAGGCGTTGTGAATTCGGCAGGCGTGAGCCCATTCGGCGGCTCGGTAACCGGTCTCCTCGGCGAGTTCGCGCTGCCCACAGGCCAGCGCGGACTCGCCAGCTTCGAGCTTGCCGGCTGGGAATTCCAGCATCACGCGCCCGAGCGCATAGCGGTACTGCCGCTCCATCACCAGGCGACCGTCGGCTAGCAGCGGCAACACCATCACCGCACCGGGGTGAACGATGTACTCGCGCGCCGCCGTCTGACCGTCAGGCAAGGCGATGATGTCGCGCCGCACATCGAGAAAATTGCCGCGATAGACCTGTTCGCCGCTGATCCGGCGCTCGATCAGGTGAGCATCACTCATGCCGAACAGGGGCTTTCACCAATCGACCCGGGCCAGACCCTGCGCAATAGCGGTCTCAGGTTGCCAGCGCACGCAGGATCGCGTCCCGACACATCGCCATCAAGCCACCCGGCAGCAGGCCAAAACCCAGCACGGCCACACCGTTGAGTGCGAGCAGCGCGCTGATGCCACCCGATTGCAGCGGCTGAGAGGCATCGGTGGGTGGGTCGAAATACATCACCTTGACGACCCGCAGGTAGTAGAACGCACCGACCAGCGACAGCATCACTGCGATCACGGCCAACACGATGTAAGCGGGCAGATTGGTCGTGATCAAAGCCTGCAGAATCGACAGCTTGGCGTAGAAGCCGACCATCGGCGGTACGCCAGCGAGCGAGAACATGAACAGCGTCATGATGCCGGCCAGCCAGGGCGCGCGCTTGGCCAGACCGGCCAGGTCGCTGATCTCTTCGCTCTCGAAACCGGCGCGAGACAGGAACATGATCAGCCCGAAAGTGCCCAGCGTCGTGATGACATAGCTGACGACATAGAACATCGCCGAGCTGTAGGCATTGCCGGCAGACAGCGTGTTGCCGCTGACCACGCCGGCCGTCATTGCCAGCAGCATGAAACCCATCTGCGAGATCGTCGAATAAGCCAGCATGCGCTTGAGGTTGGTCTGCGCGATCGCCGCGAGATTGCCGATCACCAGCGATGACACCGCGAGCACCATCAGCATCTGCTGCCAGTCCACCGCCAAGCCCAACATGCCCTCGACCAACAAGCGGATCGTGATCGCAAACGCCGCCAGCTTTGGCGCCCCGCCGATCAGCAGCGTGACCGCTGTCGGCGCGCCCTGGTAAACGTCGGGCACCCACATGTGGAAAGGCACGACGCCGAGCTTGAAAGCCAGACCGGCAACGATGAACACGACGCCGAAAGTCAGCACGGTGCCGTTGATGCGGCCGGTCGAGATCGCGTTGAAGACCTCGTTGATCTCGAGCGATCGGGTCGCGCCGTACATCATCGACAGACCATAAAGCAAGAAACCCGAAGCCAGCGCGCCGAGCACGAAGTACTTCATCGCGGCCTCGGTCGACACACCGTGGTCGCGGCGCAGCGCCACCAGCGCGTACAGCGACAGGCTCATCAACTCCAGCCCGAGGTAGACCACCAGGAAGTTGTTGGCCGAACACATCACGCAAATGCCCAGCAACACAAACATCGACAGCGTGAAGAACTCGCCCTTGAGCATCTCGCGGCTGGCGATGTAGGGCTGGGCATAGGCGATCGTGACCATCACCGCCAGCGTCGCGAAAAAGGCCAGCAAATGGCCCATCGGATCGCCGACCATCATGCGCTGCATGCCGTAAATCGTCGCGCCACCGTCGTAGAAAATCCAGTGCAATGCGGCCACCGCCGCCAGGCTGGCCTGGGTCAACCAGAAAGTCGGGCGGCGCTTGGGGTCGGTGACGAACAAATCCACCAACGCGACAGCACAAGCCAGCAGCAGCAGCAGGGCTTCGGGGTAGACGACGGGCCAGTTCATTGGGTTCATGTTTTCTTGTGCTCCGAATCAGCCGCCGCCGCAGCGCCGCAAGGCGGCGCAAACCCTATGACAGGCAGCGAGCAACGTGAGCGTGGGGGCTTCATGTCAATGCAGCTTGGAGACTGCGACATGTTTGAGCAACTCGGTCACCGACACATGCATCACATCGGTGAAAGGCTTGGGATAGACGCCCATCACCAGCGTGGCCAAGGCCAGCACAGCCATGATGCCGAACTCGCGAGCGTTGAGATCGGTCAGGTCGCGAACATGGTGGTTGGTCACCGCACCGAAGTAGACCCGCTTGTACATCCACAGCGAATAAGCGGCGCCCGAGATCAGCGCGGTCGCGGCGATCGCGCCGAGCCAGAAATTGACCGACACAGTACCCAGGATCACCATCCACTCGCCGACGAATCCACCGGTGCCCGGCAGGCCGCAGTTGGCCATCGTGAAAAACAGCGCAAAGGCCGCAAACTTGGGCATCGTGTTGACGACGCCGCCGTAACTGGCGATGTCACGCGAATGGACCCGGTCGTACAACACCCCGATCGCCAGGAACATCGCACCCGAGACGAAGCCATGCGAGATCATCTGAACCAAGCCGCCCGAGACACCGAGCTCATTGAAGATGAAAAACCCCAAGGTGACGAAACCCATGTGGGCGATCGACGAGTAGGCGACGAGCTTCTTCATGTCCTGCTGCACCAGCGCCACCAGACCGATGTAGACCACCGCGATCAGGCTCAGCGCAATGATGACCCAGGCGTATTGATGCGAGGCATCGGGCGCGATCGGCATCGAGAAACGCAGGAAGCCGTAGGCACCGAGCTTGAGCATGATCGCCGCCAGCACCACCGAGCCGCCAGTTGGCGCCTCGACGTGAGCGTCCGGCAGCCAGGTGTGCACCGGCCACATCGGCACTTTGACCGAGAACGCGGCGAAAAACGCGAAGAACAGCCAGGCCTGCTGCTGCAAGTCCAAGGGCAGTTTGTGCCAAGTCGCGATATCAAAGCTGCCACCCGACTTGTAGTACAGGTAGATCAGCGCCACCAGCATCAACAGCGACCCCGCCAGCGTGTAGAGGAAGAACTTGAACGCTGCGTAGACCCGGCGCGGGCCACCCCAGACGCCGATGATGATGTACATCGGGATCAGCGTGGCCTCGAAGAACACATAGAACAGCAGACCATCGGCGGCGCAGAACACGCCCA
>RGQD01000011.1 GCA_010030205.1 Betaproteobacteria bacterium | reverse complement strand
CCGCCGTTGTAAGGCGTGGGGTCGAGTGCGATGTCGATGTCGCGGTACTCCTGCATCATGTCGGCCAGGCCGCTCGGACCCCTGAAGACCAGGCGATCGGCGCTGATGCCCTGGGCCGCGAACAGTGCGGCAAAACGGGCTTGCACCTCGGCGTCTTTCAGCGACGGCGCTTTGAGCAGCAGCTCAGCGCCAGGCAATGCGTGCAGCACCCGCGACCACAGCGCGATCGTTCGCGGCGTCAGCTTCATCGCATTGTTGAACGAACCCAGGCGCAGCGCCGCGCCGGGCTCGCGCGGCGCGGGCAGCGGGTAGGCGTCGACCGGCGCCCAGCAGAACACGCTGCCCGGCAACTGGGCGATGCCCTCGCTGAACAAGTGGCCGTGCTCGGCCGGGCTGACCACCGCGTCGCCGATCAGCCAGTCGATCGCCGACAAACCGGTCGAGTGCGGGTAGCCCAGGAAAGTCGCTTGCACCGGCGCCGCGCGCAGCGCGAACACGCCCAGCCGGTGGGTCGACGTGTGGCCGCCCAGGTCGACCAGCAGGTCGACGCCGTCGGCGAGCACGCCCTCTAACTGCGACAACCAAGCCGGGTCGACCGCGCGAGGCGCGGCGACGGACAGCTCGGCACCCAGCACCGGTCGGCCCAGCAGCTGACCCAGCCGCACCAGCGCGGTATCTTGTTGGAGTTGCGCGACCGACAGGTCAGCGGCCAGCGACTGCAGCCGAACATCGGTCATCACCAGGTCGCTCTCGGCCGAAATCCCCTGCTCGACCCGGCGCTTGACGCGGACCTGCAGATCTTCGTGGACTGCGCGGGTCTTGCCGTGCGACGCGGTCTTGTGCTGCGCAGCGAGCCAGTCACCGTAGGCCTGGACCACGCGCAGCGCGAGTTGCTGGCGCACTTCGTCTAGCGATGCCTGGCTGTAGGCCAAACCTGCATCGGCCCGGCTCAGGCCGGCGCTCAAACGGCCACCGGTCCACAGCGGCTGCTGCAGCCTCAGGGTCGCAACCCGGTGGTCGCCTTGGTAGGCGCTGTCGGTGGCGCTGGTGCCGGCGGTCTCGACCAGCACCGACGGCGTCGGCCAGTACTGCCAGCGCGCACTGGCCAGCCCGGCCCGGGCCGAGGCCTGCTGCGCCTGGGCCGATTGCGTGGCCGGGTGTGCAGACACCGCCTCGGTGATCAGACTGTCCAGCGGCTGGCTTTGGGCGGCCAGCGGCAACAGCGCCAACGCCAAACTCAGCCGCGTCAGCAAGTGCATCCGCAGCAGCGGCAATGGGCGCGTTGGCCGAGCCACTGAAACAGCTCGCCTGACGGCTCGGGTGAGGGCCATGGATGACAACAAGAAATTGTTTAAAAGTGAAAAATACCTCCATCAATGAAATTGATATTTCAAGATATTTCAAGCCGGTTGATGCTCGGTTGCCGCCCAAAAGAACACGCAACCTGTTGAGAAATATGGATAATCCTGCAAGGTACTAAAATGATAGAAATCACTTCCGCTAGGCCTCAAGGTCAGCGCCTGATCGCAGCGCTGGTGCGCTGCTGCCTGGTCTGGCTGCTGGCGGTCTGGCAGTTGCCAGGGCTAGCCCAGCCGGCGCAGCCATCGCGCGACCAGCGCGACCACATCAGCGCGCGCGCTTGGCTAGACGACCCGGCCGGCAGCCTGGGGCCCGAGCAGGTGCGCTCGATGGGCTGGACGCCTTACACCGGCCCGCTCAGGCGAGGCTACACCGACTCGACCACCTGGCTGCGCTTGAAGATCGCCCCCCCGGCAGACCCAGGACAGCGCGGCGCCGACAGGCAGACCCGGCTGGTGCTGCGGATACAACCCGGTCACCTCGACGAGATCGCGCTGTTCGACCCCCGTCAACCCGACCAGCCGGCACCGTTGGCCGGTGACCGGCACGACTGGCGACTGGGCGAATACCGGTCGTTCAACCAGAACCTCGTGATCGCCACGCCCAGCGAGCCGATCGAGGTCTTGCTGCGACTGCGCACGACCAGCCACCACGGCATCCACGTCGAAGCCCTGTATTGGGACGAGGCCGAGGCGACAGACCGGCAACAGCAGCTGATCATGGGCGCCGTGATCGCTTTCTTGCTGATGGTCCTGGCCTGGGCCGTGACAGTGTGGTTCGAGGGCCGCGAGCGCGTGGTCGGCGCGTTCATCGTCCACCAAGTGCTTTCGGTGCTGTTCGCGCTGTCGCTGCTGGGGTTTTCTAGGGTCTACCTGTCCGACTGGCTGACGGCGCAGGCGATCGACCGCATCACCTCGGCGATGTTTCCGATCACCGCGACGGCGGTGGTCTGGTTTCACTGGCATTTTCTGCGTGAGTTCAAGCCGCCGCCGCTGGGCCTGCGCTGTCTGAAGTGGCTGGCGGCGGCGACGCCGCTGACACTGTTGGTGATGCTGGCCGGGCTGATGCGCCAAGCCCACCAGATCGTCACGGCGATGACGCTGCTGTACCCGCTGCTGCTGCTGCTGCTGGCCTGGTGCACCGACAAACCAGCGCCGGGCGACCCGCCCAGGCTGTCGCGTCGACATCTGATCTCGATCTACGGGCTGATGGTGTTGGTGCTGGGCTACGCAGCATTGCCTGCCATGGGCTGGCTGCCCAGCCCGCCCTGGGCGATGTACAGCGCCATCGCCTATGGCTTGATCAGCGCGGCGATGTTGTTCGGCGCGCTGCGAGCCAGGGCAAGGCATGCAGCCAGTGCCCGCCGCAAGGCCCAGACCGACCTCGTGCTGGCCGAGCTGCTGGTGGTGCAGGAGCGTGAAAGACGGCGCGAGCAAGAGCAATTCATGACCATGCTCACGCACGAGCTGACCAACGCGCTGGCCACCGCCCACCTCGCGATCGGCAGCCTGAGTCCAGCTTCACCAATGCGTGGGCGCGGCTACCGGGCCATCGACAGCATGCGCAACATCATCACGCGCTGCGCGCTCAGCGGCGAGCTCGAGGCGGCCAATCCCGTGCTGCAGGTCGCGGCGGTCAACGTCCTCGCGCTGCTGCAAGAGCTGCGCCACCATCTGCCGGCCGGTGCCAGCATCGCGCTGAACACCGACGCCGCACTGCCGGACTGCAACACCGATCGGCAGTTGCTGGGCGTGATCCTGAGCAATCTGCTGGACAACGCGCTGAAATACCGCGCCGAGGCCGGCGTCGTCGAGGTCACAGCCGGCCCGCAGTCGCGCGGTGCGCGGCCAGGCCTGCAACTCAGCGTGAGCAACGCGCCTGGCGCCGCGGGTCGGCCCGACCCCGAACAGCTGTTCAAGAAATACTGGCGCGGCGCTGGCGCAACGCGCCACGCAGGCTCGGGCCTGGGCCTGTACCTGTCGTCGCTGATCGCCCATCGCCTGGGCGGCGAACTGCGCTACCAATCCGAAATGACCGATGTGAGGTTCGTGCTGTGGCTGCCCATCTGAACATCGTTGTGGTCGAGGACAACGACGACCTGCGCGAGGCCATCGTCGAGGTGCTGGCCGCACTCGGTCACCGGGTGCTGGGTCTGTCTTGCGCCGAGGAGCTCGGCGACGAAGGCGCGCAGGCGATGATCGACCTGCTGGTGGTCGACCTGAACCTGCCTGGCGAAGACGGCGTGAGCCTGTCGCGCAGGCTGCGGAGCACCCAGCCCGGGCTGTGCATCCTGATGATGACTGCGCGCGACACGGTGCGAGACAAGATCGCTGGCTACGAGGCGGGCGCCGACATCTACCTCACCAAGCCGGTCAGCATCGAAGAGCTCAGTGCGGCGGTGCAGTCGCTGGGGCGACGGCTGCGACCAGACCGAATCCAGCCAGACAGCCCAGCGACGCTGTCGCTGCAAGTCGCTGAGTTGAGGGCACAAGGTCCTGGCGGGCCGGCCGACCTGAGCGCTGTCGAGGTGGCGCTGCTGACAGCGCTGGCGCGAGCGCCTGGCCAGCGCCTGGCCTACTGGCAGTTGCTCGAGATCATGACGCCGGGCGATGAAGGCGCCAGCCTGCCCAATCTGGCAGTGCGGATGACCAGGCTGCGCAAGAAACTGTGCGATGTTGGCTTCAACGGGCAGGCCTTGCAGGTCATCCGCCACGAGGGTTACCAGCTGTGCCTACCGGTGCAGCTGCTCTGAGCGGCTGGACCGGTCTGCGCGGGGATTGGGCGATCCTGGCCCGCAGCAGCCGCTGCCCGCCGCCCGCGCAATGCTGTGCCCACATCCGCCGCCACAGCGCCTCGACATCGCGCGCATAGCCGTCGATGTCGCACAGCGCTGAGCCCGCCAACTGCTCGCGCAAGCCGGCGCGGCCCTGGCGCAGCATGGCGACGTCACGCGCCAGGCGAACAGCCGTGGCGACATAAGCGTCCTCGTCCTCGGCCACCCAGCCGGGCTGACCCAGCGTGCGCAGCAAGCTCGCGCCCAAGCGCGGCGCGGCATGCCCTCCCGCCAGCGTGACCACCGGCACCCCCATCCACAAGGCCGCCTGCCGCACAGGCCTGCACCAGGTCCAGCCACAGCCCGGCCTGCTCAGGCGCGAGCCGCAGCCGCTGCCACAGCAGCGCGACGTCCTGCGATGCAAGTAGCGGCTTCATGGATGGCCTCGATGGCTTGACGGTCTCAACAAGATCGATATCATCGGCAGTATGATTTCAAAGCGCGTGGTGTTGGACACCAATGTGCTGGTGGCTGCCGGGCGCAGTCGCAACGGCGCTTCGTTTGCGCTGCTGCAGGCGCTTCGCGAAGATCGGTTTTGCCTGCTGGTTTCGGTGCCTTTGTTCCTGGAGTACGAGGCTGTCCTCAAACGCCCTGAGCAACTGTTGGCGGGCAAGCGCAGTGCCGGCATGGTCGATCGGTTCCTGGATGCGTTGGCCTTGCATTCGGAACCGGTTCACCTGTTCTACCTTTGGCGGCCTCAGCTGCGAGATGCAGCTGATGAAATGGTGCTCGAGACGGCGCTCAACGGCCGCGCCGATGCACTGATCAGCTTCAATCTCGACGACTTTGATGCCGCCCGGAAATTCGCACTGCCGGTGTTGACCCCAGCAGCGTTCCTGCAACAGTTGAACAAAGGACAGACCTGATGTCGAACTACGCCTTGCGCCTGCCGGACTCATTGCTGGCCTATGCCCGGCAAGTCGCCCAAGAGGAGAGTGTCTCGATGAACCAGTTTTTTGTCGCGGCGATTGCCGAAAAGGTCTCGGCGCTGAAAACCGAGGCTTACTTCCGCGAGCGCCAGGCACGCGGCGAACCCTCGGGCTTCGACGCCTGGCTCGCGGCCAGCCCTGAGCTGCCGCCGGTTCCTGGCGATGAGGTTCGCTGATGGGCTCAAAGCTTGAGCCTGCAACCACATCGCCGCTCATGCCGCTCATGCCGCGCAGCTTGCTGAGGCCGGCGCCCAGCGCTCGGTCAGTGCCTGGGCCATGGCTTGCAGCACATCGCCCCAGTCGCCGGGCCGGGACTGCCTGAACAGCCTTGCGCTGGGGTACCAGGGGCTGTCGCTGCGGTCGAGCAGCCAGCGGAAGTCGGCAGGCTGCGCCAGCAGCAACCACAGCGGCAAGCCCATCGCGCCAGCCAAGTGGGCCACCGAGGTTTCGACGGCGATCACCAGGTCTAACTTCGACAGCAGCGCTGCGGTGTCGGCAAAGTCTTGCTGCTGCTCGCAGTGCAGGCTGATCCCCGCCGCGTCGGCCAGCGCCTGGTCGCCCGGTCGCAACTCGATCTGCAAGCCGTGCCACTCGATGTCAGCGCGCCACAAGTGTGACGCTCAGCGCGCCGGAGCGCGAGAGTGCGCCAAATCAGCGCGCCGCAGCGCGCTGATTGCCAGCTTCAGCGAAGCGACTCGTTGAGTTTGGCCAGCGCTGAGGTGCCCGGGCAGAGCTCGGCCTCGCCCAGGTCGTTGAGCGGCTGCATCACGGTGTTCAGACCTTGGTGCATGTCCTGGGCCTGCGGGTCGACGTAGAGCAAGCCGGTTGCGATCTCGCCGCGGGCCTGGTGCGCCATCACCTGGTTCATCGCGCCGATGCGGTCGGTGGGGTCGTAGTCGGCGCGCAGCTTTCTCAAGCGCATCATGCCGCCGCCGGGCTGGGGCAGCATGATGGACTCGCCCGCGTCGGGCGCGGCGTGGATCTCTTTGGCCAGGTCGATGAAATCGATCCGGCTGACGGCCTCGTTGTGCTCGCGCACATAGTCGTAGCTGCGGGTGCTGCCGTCATGGTTGTTGAAGGCCACGCAGGGGCTGATCACGTCGATGAAGGCCGCGCCGCCATGGCCGATTGCGCCCTCGATCAAGGGCACGAGCTGGCCTTTGTCGCCCGAGAAGCCGCGTGCGACATAGGTCGCGCCGAGCTGCAGTGCCATGCCGATCAAGTCGACCGGCGAGTCGGTGTTGACCACGCCCTTCTTGCTTTTGCTGCCGCGGTCGGCAGTGGCTGAGAACTGGCCCTTGGTCAGACCGTAGACGCCGTTGTTCTCGACGATGTAGACCATGCGAACACCGCGCCGCATCGCGTGGGCGAACTGGCCCAAGCCGATCGACGCCGAATCGCCGTCGCCCGAGACGCCCAGGTAGAGCAGGTCGCGGTTGGCCAGGTTGGCGCCGGTCAGCACGCTGGGCATGCGGCCGTGCACGGTGTTGAAACCGTGGCTGGCGCCGAGGAAGTAGTCGGGCGTCTTGCTAGAGCAACCGATGCCCGAAAGCTTGGCCACCCGGTGCGGCGCGATGTCGAGTTGCCAGCAGGCCTGGACGATCGCCGCCGAGATCGAATCGTGGCCGCAACCCGCGCACAGCGTGCTGATCTTGCCCTCGTAGTCACGCCGGGTGTAGCCGACCTTGTTGCGGACCAGGGTCGGGTGGTGCAGCTTGGGCTTGGTGATGTAGGTCATTCGGTCTCCTGCCGGGCCGACGCCGCCAAGACAGGCAGCGAACGAAGTGAGCGTGCGGGCATCATGAAACGCTTTCGCGCTTGGGCGCGATCGCCAGCGCGTGGACATGCTGGGTGATCGCCTGCGTGATGAAGCGCGCCGTGATCGGTGTGCCGTCGTAATGCAGCACCTTGGTCAGCCGGGCCGGGTCGATCTCGAGCTCGGTGACGAGCAGCGTTCGCATCTGGGCATCGCGGTTTTGCTCGACGACGAAGACCTGGTCATGGCTGGCGACGAAGGCCTTGACGCTGGCTGGAAACGGGAAAGCCAGCAGCCGCATCGCGTCGAGGTGGATGCCCGCGCCTGCCAGCGCCACCAATGCCTCGTCCATCGAGGGCGAGGTTGAGCCAAAATAAAGCACGCCCAGCCGAGTATTCTGGCTCGCTTTGCGCTGCACCGGCTGCGGCACCAGATCGGCAGCGGTGGCGAACTTCTCCAGCAAGCGCTTGACGTTGTAGGTGTAGTCGACGCCCGACTCGGAGTAGCGCGCGTAGGGGTCGCGGGTGGTGCCGCGGGTGAAGAAAGCCCCTTTCGTCGGATGCGTTCCCGGCAGCGTGCGCCAGGGGATGCCGTCGCCGTCGACATCTTTGTAGCGGCCGAAGTCCTTGCCCGATTCGAGCTCGGCAGCGCTCATCACCTTGCCGCGGTCGTAGCGTC
The DNA here is from genome assembly GCA_010030205.1 of Betaproteobacteria bacterium. GTDB lineage: Bacteria > Pseudomonadota > Gammaproteobacteria > Burkholderiales > Burkholderiaceae_C > Pseudaquabacterium. Next base: position 27,791 of record RGQD01000011.1, on the reverse strand, counting down.
GGCCTTCGTCCCAGGCCAGCGGCTCGCACAGGCGCTGGTTCATGCCGATGTCGAGGTCGGTCATCACGAACACCGGCGTCTGCAAGCGGTCGGCCAGATCGAGCGCAGTGGCCGCGTGCTCGAAGCATTCGTTCGGGTCTTGTGGCAGCAGCAACACATGCTTGGTGTCGCCGTGCGAGGCATAGGCGCAGGCCAGCAGGTCGGCTTGCTGGGTTCGCGTGGGCATGCCGGTGGACGGGCCGCCGCGCTGCACGTCGATGATCGTCATCGGGATCTCGGCGAAGTAGGCCAGGCCGATGAACTCGGTCATCAGCGACACCCCGGGCCCCGAGGTGGCGGTGAAGGCGCGCGCGCCGTTCCAGCCCGCACCGGTGACCATGCCGATCGATGCGATCTCGTCCTCGGCCTGGACGATCGCGAACCTGTGTTCGCCGGTCTCGGGGTCGACCCGGAACTTCTGGCAGTACTTCTCGAAGGCTTCGGCCACAGACGATGACGGCGTGATCGGGTACCAGGCGCAGACCGTCGCGCCGCCGTACACGCAGCCCAGCGCGGCGGCCGCGTTACCTTCGACGAAGATGCGATTTCCCACCTTGTCGGCTTTCTTCACGCGCAGGCCGATCGGCGGCTGCAGGTGGTCGCGCGCAAAGCCGTGGCCCGAATGCAGCGCCCGCACGTTGGACTCGAGCAAACGCTCCTTGCCGCGGTACTGCTCCTTGAACAAGCCCTCGATGACGCTGGTGTCGATCTCCATCAGCGCGGCCAGCGCGCCCAGCACCATGATGTTCTTGAACAGCTGGCGTTGGCGCGAATCCTCGTAAGTGGCGTTGCAGATCGCGGTGACCGGCATGCCGATCACCGTGATGTCGTCGCGAAACGCCGACGGCGGCAAGGACTTGGTGCTGTCGTAGAACAGGTAGCCTCCGGGCTCAACCTCGGCCACATCCTGGGTCCAGGTCTGCGGGTTCATCGCCACCATCATGTCGATGCCACCACGCCGGCCGAGCCAGCCTTGCTCGCTGACGCGCACCTCGTACCAGGTCGGCAGGCCCTGGATGTTGCTCGGGAAGATGTTGCGTGGGCTCACCGGCACGCCCATTCGCAGGATGGCCTTGGCGAACAGCTCGTTGGCCGATGCCGACCCCGAGCCATTGACGTTGGCGAACTTGACGACGAAATCGTTGACCGCTTCCAGACGCTTCATGCGGCCGTCTCCACTCGTTTGGCGCTGGGCTTGCTGTCGCGGCAGGCCGAGCCGGCCTGGGTGGTCTGGAGCAGAAACTTCTGCATGTCCCAGGCCCCGGTCGGGCAACGCTCGGCGCACAAGCCGCAGTGCAGGCAGAGGTCTTCGTCCTTGACCATCACACGCAAGGTCTTGAGCGGCCCGCTGACATAGAGGTCTTGCTCGGCGTTGTTCGCCGGCGCGCTCAGCCGGGTGCGCAGATCGGCTTCTTCGCCGTTGTCGGTGAAGCTGATGCAGTCCATCGGGCAGATGTCGACGCAGGCGTCGCACTCGATGCACTGCTTGTCGAGGAACACCGTCTGCACGTCGCAGTTCAGGCAGCGCTCGGCTTCCTTGAAAGCGGTGGCCAGATCGAAGCCGAGCTCGACCTCGACCTTGATGCTGGACAGCGCTTTCTCGGCATTGGCCCATGGCACTTTGAAGCGCTGGTCGTCGGACACCGAGTTGTGATAACTCCACTCATGGATGCCCATCTTCTGGGACAGCAGGTTGAGGTGCGGCGGCGGGCGCTGGGTGACCGGCTCGTTGTGCAGAAAGCGGTCGATCGACACCGCCGCCTCATGGCCATGGGCCACCGCGGTGATGATGTTCTTCGGGCCGAAAGCCGCGTCGCCACCGAAGAACAGCTTGGGCACGCTGGACTGGAAAGTCTTTTCGTCGAGAACCGGCAGGCCCCAGCTGTCGAAGTCCACGCCGCAGTCGCGCTCGATCCAGGGGAAGCTGTTCTCTTGGCCGACCGCGATCAACACCTCGTCACAGCCGAATTCGACATCCGGGCCACCGGTGGGCACCAGGCTGCGTTTGCCTTTGGCGTCGTAGACCGCGCTGACCACCTCGAAGCGCATGCCCACGAGCTTGCCGCCTTCGTGCACAAAGGACTTGGGCACGTGGAAATTGATGATCGGGATGCCTTCGTGCTGGGCGTCTTCTTTCTCCCAGGGCGAGGCCTTCATCTCTTCGAATCCCGAGCGCACGATCACCTTGACGTCGTCAGCGCCCAGGCGCCGCGCCGAACGGCAGCAGTCCATCGCGGTGTTGCCGCCACCGAGCACGATCACCCGTTTCTTCACGCTCGTGACATGCTGGAACGACACCGACGCGAGCCAGTCAATGCCGATGTGGATGGCCGCGGCGGCCTCGGTCCGGCCTGGCAAGTCGAGGTCGCGACCGCGCGGCGCACCGCAGCCAATGAACACCGCGTCCCAGGGTTCGGCGAGCAGCGCGTTCATCGACTCGATGCGCTGGCCGGCGCGGAAATCGACGCCGAGGTCGAGGATGTAGTTGCACTCCTCGTCGATCACGGTCTCGGGCAACCGAAAGCGCGGGATCTGGGTGCGGATGAAGCCGCCAGCCTTCTTCTCGCTATCGAACACCGTGACCTCGTAGCCCTGGGTCGCCAGGTCGCGGGCGACCGTCAGCGAGGCCGGGCCGGCACCGACGCACACCACCTTCTTGCCGTTCTTGCTGGTGGCTCGCGGCATGCGCGCGCGCACATCGTCGCCCTTGAAATCGGCCGCAACGCGCTTGAGTCTGCAGATCGCCACCGGCTCGGGCTTGGCGGCGTTCTCTTCCTCGACCCGTCCGCGCCGGCAAGCCGGTTCGCAGGGCCGGTCGCAGGTCCGGCCCAACACGCCGGGGAAGACGTTGGAGGCCCAGTTGACCATGTAGGCGTCGTCAAAACGACCCTGCGCGATCAGCCTGATGTATTCAGGGACGGGAGTATGGGCCGGACAGGCCCATTGGCAATCGACGACCTTGTGGAAATAGTTCGGGTCAGACACATCGGTAGGGCGCACGGGCGGTGATCTCCTGGTTTGGAGCGCCCATAGGCACGGCGGGCCGATCTTGGCAACCCGTGCGGGGCATTCCATGACACACCCCTAGTCTACGCTGCGCACTGCCTTGCGCCTCTGCGGGGCAACCCGAACCTGGTGATTGGAAAAACAGGTATGCCCGCCTTCAAACCAGGCGCAGCACCTTGAGCAATCCCTCGACCTTACGACCTTTGCGAGCGCGCTTGCCGTGGTGGCTGGCCAGCGCCGCAGCGCGCAACACCTCGTCCTTGGGCTTGCCGCCACGACCGCTGCCCAGCACCGTGAGCAAGTCGCCACAGGTCGCCACCGACAGCAGCGGTGTGCTCGGGTCCACGTCCATCAGCGTCAAGCCCTTGCCGCCATGGGGCTGCAGCTTGAGCTCGTCGAGCGCGAACACCAGCAACCGGCCGTCTGCCGCCAGACAAGCCACCTGGCTGTGCCTGGCGCCGACGACGACCGGTGCGAGCAGTTGTTCGCTGTCGTCCAGCGTCAGGAACGCCTTGCCCGCTTTCTGCCGACCCTGCAGGTCACCGGCATGGGCGAGCAGCCCGTAGCCGCCGGTGTTGGCCAGCAGCAACAAACTCTGGCTACCTCCGGCAAAGTAATGCGCGGGTTGGGTGCCGGGCTCGAGGTCGATCAGACTGGTCACCGGCACGCCGTCGCCGCGGCCACCTGGCAGCGCGCCCACCGCCACCGAGTAGACCCGGCCGCTGCCCTTGGCTGCGCTGCCGAAGACCAGCAAGGTGTCGACACTGCGGCACGCAAAGCTGCGGTAGATCGCGTCCCCAGGCTTGAACTGCAGCGTCATGGTGTCGACCTCGTGGCCTTTGAGCGCGCGCACCCAGCCCTTGCTGCTGACGACCACGGTGACGGGCTCGTCGACCAAGCGAATCTCGGCCGTGGCCCGCTTCTCGGCCTGGATCAGCGTTCGCCGCTCGTCGCCGTGGGTTTTGGTGTCGGTCTCGATCTCGCGGATCAGCAAGCGCTTGAGCGCGATCGAACTGCCGAGAATCTCTTCGAGCCGAGCCTGGTCTTCGCGCAAGGTCTTGAGCTCTTGCTCGATCTTGATCGCCTCCAGCCGCGCGAGCTGGCGCAGCCGGATCTCGAGGATGTCCTCGGCTTGCCGGTCGCTCAGCGCAAAGCGCTCGATCAGCGCCGGTTTGGGCTCATCGCTGTGGCGGATGATGCGGATCACCTCGTCGATGTTGAGCAGCACCAGCGCGCGGCCCTCGAGGATGTGGATTCGCGCCAACACCCTGGCCAGCCGGTGCTGCGTGCGGCGCGACACCGTGGCCTCGCGAAATGCGATCCATTCGGTCAACATCTGGCGCAAGCTCTTCTGGGTCGGCCTGCCGTCGCCGCCGATCATCGTCAGATTGATCGGTGCGCTGGTCTCCAGGCTGGTGTGGGCCAGCAGCTGGGTGATCAGCTCGCCCTGCTCGACCGCACGGCTCTTGGGCTCGAACACCAGCCGCACCGCAGCCTCGCGGCCCGACTCGTCGCGCACCGCATCGAGCACCGCCAGCAGGCTGGCCTTGAGCTGCACCTGGTCGGTCGACAGCGCTTTCTTGCCGGTCTTGACCTTGGGGTTGGTCAGCTCCTCGACCTCCTCGAGCACGCGCTGCGAGCTGCAGCCGGGCGGCAGCTCGGTCACAACGAGCTGCCATTGGCCGCGCGCCAGGTCCTCGATCTTCCAACGCGCCCGCACCTTCAGGCTGCCCCGGCCGGTTGCGTAGGCGTCGCGGATGTCGTCCGAGGGGCTGATGATCTGGCCACCGCCCGGGTAATCGGGCCCAGGCACCAGGCGGTAGAGCTCGTCGTCGACCAAGTGCTCGTTGCGGATCAGCGCGATCGCCGCGGCCGAAATCTCGCGCAGGTTGTGGCTGGGTATCTCGGTGGCCAGGCCGACGGCGATGCCAGACGCGCCGTTGAGCAGCGCAAACGGCAGCCGCGCCGGCAACTGCCGCGGCTCCTCGGTCGAGCCGTCGTAGTTCGGGATGAAGTCGACCGTGCCCTCGTCGATCTCGTCGAGCAGCAGCCTGGCGATCGGCGACAGCCTGGCCTCGGTGTAGCGCATCGCCGCCGCGCCGTCGCCGTCGCGGCTGCCGAAATTGCCCTGGCCGTCGATCAGCGGGTAGCGCAGCGAGAAATCCTGCGCCATGCGCACCAGCGCGTCGTAAGCCGCTTGGTCGCTGTGCGGGTGAAAACGGCCCAGCACATCGCCGACCACGCGCGCGCTCTTGACCGGCTTGGGCGCGCCGGTCGCACCCGGCCCGGTGTGGCCTAGCCCCATGCGGCCCATCGCATAGAGGATGCGGCGCTGCACCGGCTTGGCGCCGTCGCAGACATCGGGCAGCGCCCTGCCCTTGACGACAGATAGCGCGTACTCCAGGTAGGCACGCTCGGCGTAATGGGCCAGCGTGATGGCGTCGGTCGGGTCTTGGGGCGGCGGGGTGAGCAGGGAGAGCTGTTCAGGCATTCAGGCGATCAGGGTCAGGGCAGCGCCCCGAGGGTGTCGCCGCCAGCGCAAGGGTTAGCGCGGGAACATCTCGCGCAGCTTCAATTTCCAGAACTTGCCGGTCGAGGTGCGCGGCACGGCCGCGATCACCTCGTAGCGCTCGGGGCACTGCCACTTGGCAAAACCGTGCGAGATCAGGTGCGCGTTGAGCGCTTCGGCTAGCGCATTCTGCCCTGGCTTGAAGACGACGCAGGCCAGCGGCCGCTCGCTCCACTTCTCGTCGGGGATCGCGATCACCGCGGCCTCGGCCACCGCCGGATGGGCCATCAGCGCGTTCTCGACGTCGACGCTACTGATCCATTCGCCGCCGCTCTTGATCAAGTCCTTGGTGCGGTCGGTGATGCGCAGAAAACCCAGGTCGTCGAGCGTGGCGACGTCGCCGGTGCGCAGCCAGCCGTCGGCCGTGAATTTATCCTCGGTGACCGCGACCTCGTGGTAGCTGCCGGTGATGAACGGCCCGCGCACCTGGACCTCGCCCATGGTCTGGCCGTCCCAAGGCGCGATCAGGCCGTCTTCGGTCTTCAGGCGCAGTTCGACCAGCGGCGCGATCACGCCGGCCATCGCGGCGCGGCGGTAGCGCTCGTCGGCGCTCGCGTCCTTCAACTCGGCGCGGGCATAGCTGATGGTGGCGATCGGCGAGGTCTCGGTCATGCCCCAGCCCTGCATGATCCAGATGCCGTGCGCATCGAAAGCGCGTATCAGCGACTCGGGCACCGCTGCCCCACCGACCAGCGATCGCATGCCAGCAGGCAGCTTCCAGCGGCCCGGGCTGTCGGTCAGCGAACGCTCGTAGGTCTGGATCAGGCTCATCCAGATCGTCGGCACGCCCAGCGACAGCGTTGGCGGTTCGAGCTGCATCAAATCTAGCAAGTCGTCGGCGTGCAGGTGCGGCCCCGGGAACACCAGCTTGGCGCCCATCATCACTGCGCCGTAAGGCATGCCCCAGCTGTTGGCATGGAACATCGGCGTGACCGGCATCACCACGTCGATGCCGCGCAAACCCCAGTGGTCGCCCAGGCAGCCGACCAGCGTGTGCAGCACGGTCGAACGGTGCGAGTAAGCCACGCCCTTGGGCCGGCCAGTGGTGCCCGAGGTGTAGCAGATCGCGATCGCGTCGTCTTCGACATGCGGCGCTGGGGTGAAGCCGTCGGCGTCGCCCTCGGCGATGAAGGCCTCGTAGCTGGTGAACTCTGCCGGCACCGGGGCACCCGAGAACGGGAACACGATCACCCGCTCAAAACCATGCAGCGGCGCCATCTGTTGGTACAGCGGCAGCAGCACGTCGTCGACGATCAGGATGCGGTCTTTGGCGTCCGAGGCGATCCAGCCGAGTTCCTCGGCCGACAGCCGCAGGTTGAGCGTGTGCATCACCCCGCCGGCGGCCGGGATGCCGAAATAGGCCTCGAGGTGCATGTGGTGGTTCCAGCACAGCGTGGCCACGCGGTCGCCTTTTTGCAGGCCGGCGCGCTGCAAGGCCGAGGCCAGCGACAGCGTGCGCCGGTGCCACTGGCCGTAGCTGTGGCGGACCAGGCTCTTGTCTGGCAGGCGTGAGACGATTTCGTTGTGCTTGAACAGCGTGCCGGCACGGTCGAGAAAGTGGTTGATCGACAGAGGCTGGTCCATCATCGTGGTCTTCATCGCGCGGGTCTCCGGTGCTGGGGAGCCGCATGATGCGTGAAAACACAGCGGGCTTTCCGTCGCTTGGGTGTCAGCCTTGCGACAGGCCACAAGCTACGCTGCCGATCGACCGCGCCACCCGCGCCAAGGAAACCTCATGGACTTTGCCCTCAACGACGAACAGCAGCAGATCGTGGACGCGATCGAGCGCCTTTGCCAACCTTTTGACGCCGATTACTGGCTCAAGCGCGACACCGAAGGCGGTTATCCCGCCGAATTCCACCAAGCACTGGCGACAGCCGGCTGGCTGGGCATCGCGATGCCCCAGGCCTACGGCGGCTCCGGGCTGGGTATTGTCGAGGCCGCGCTGATGATGCACACCATCGCAGCGTCCGGCGCTGGGCTGTCGGGCGCATCTGCCGTGCACATGAACATCTTCGGCCTGCAGCCCGCGGTGGTCTTCGGCACCGAGGAGCAAAAGCAGCGCTGGCTGCCGCCGCTGATCCAAGGCATCGACAAATCCTGTTTCGCGGTCACCGAGCCCGACAGCGGCCTGAACACCCTGGGGCTGAAAACGCGCGCAGTGCGTCATGGCGACCACTACCTGGTGACCGGCCAGAAGCTGTGGATCTCGACCGCCCAGGTGGCCAACCGCATGCTGCTGCTCGCACGCACAACGCCTGAGGACCAATGCCACGGCAGCGAAGGCCTGAGCCTGTTCTACACCGCTTTCGACCGCAGCAGGATCGAGGTGCACGAGATCGCCAAGATGGGCCGCAAAGCGGTCGACAGCAACCAGCTCTTCATCGACGGCCTGCGCATCCCGGTGGAAGACCGCATCGGCGAGGAAGGCCAGGGCTTCAAATACATTCTGCACGGCATGAACCCCGAGCGCATCCTGATCGGCGCCGAAGCCATCGGCCTGGGCCGGGCGGCGCTGCGCCGGGCCACGCAATATGCCCGCGAGCGGGTGGTGTTTGGCCGGCCGATCGGCCAGAACCAGGCCATCGCACACCCGCTGGCGCGCAACTGGATGGAGCTCGAAGCCGCGCACCTGATGGTGCACAAGGCTGCGGCGCTCTATGACGCCGGGCTGCCCTGCGCGGCCGAGGCCAATGCCGCCAAGTTCCTGGGCGCCGAAGCCGGTTTTCGGGCTTGCGAAAACGCGGTGATCACCCATGGCGGCATGGGCTATGCCCGGGAATACCACGTCGAGCGCTACCTGCGCGAATCCTGGATCCCGCGGCTGGCGCCGGTCAGCCCGCAGCTGATCCTGTGCTACATCGCCGAGAAGGTGCTGGGCATGCCAAAGTCGTATTGATCTCGCGTCGACACGGGCCAATGCGATCATCTCGGGTTCGCCCGTCGGGCCGCCTGTGTGCCAGGGCGCCGCGTCGCCCCATGCCCCTGTCCTGAATCGCGCCCCATGCACACCGAAAGCTTCATCGCCGGCAAAGACGCCTCGCTCGAATCGACCATCCGCACGATGCAAGCCAAACTCGCGGCGCGCGGGTTCACGCTAGACGAGTCGTCCTGGCTGCACGAGATCGACAGCATCTGGTCGGTCCATGTCAAAGACCGGGACTGCCCGATGCTGTTTGCCAATGGCAAGGGTGCGACCGAGTTGGCAGCCCGTGCCAGCGCGCTGGGTGAATTCTTCGAGCGCCTCGGCACGCATTACTTCTGGACCCATTTCCACCTCGGCCAGACCCGCGCCAACCGGGCTTTCGTGCATTACCCGCAAGAGCGCTGGTTCCCGCCCAGCGCGGACGGCAGTTGGCCCGCTGAAATGCTGAACCCGGCGCTGCACGCTTTCTACAACCCGGACGGCGAAATCGACGCCGAGGTGCTGGTCGACCTCAATTCAGGCCATGTAGAGCGCGGCATCTGCGCCCTGCCCTACACCCGCTTGAGCGACGGCGCACAGGCCTGGATCCCCGTCAACATCATCGGCAACCTCTACGTCAGCAACGGCATGGCGGCGGGCAATACCTTGATGGAGGCGCGCAGCCAGGCCTTGTCGGAGATCTTTGAGCGCCACATCAAGTACCGCATCATCAGCGAAGGCCTGTGCCTGCCCGAGGTACCCGAGGCCGTGATCGCGCGCTTTCCCGGCATCGCCGCCGGCATTGCCGGGCTGCGCGCCGCAGGCTTTGGCATCGTCGTGCGTGACGCCTCGCTGGGCGGGCGCTACCCGGTGATGAACGTGAGCTTGCTGCATCCCAAGGACCAAGGCATTTTCGCCAGCTTCGGCGCCCATCCGCGCTTGGAGATCGCACTCGAGCGCGCGCTGACCGAGCTGCTGCAGGGCCGCGCGCTCTCAACGCTCGAGGGGTTTCCGGCGCCAGGTTTCGACATGGACGAGATCAACGCGGTGGCCAACCTGGAGATCCACTTCGTCGATTCGAGCGGCGTGATCAGCTGGGATTTTCTCGGCGACCAAGCCGATTTCCCGTTCGTCGACTGGAACTTCAGCAGCAGCACAGCGCAAGACTACGCCTGGCTTTGCGATGCGGTGCACGCTGAAGGCCACGAGATCTACATCGCCGATTTCGCCGAGCAAGGGGCTTACAGCTGTCGCATCCTGGTGCCGGGCATGTCCGAGATTTACCCGGTCGGCGATCTGGAGTGGGAGAACAACAGCATCGGCAACCAGATACGCCCGGCCTTGGTCAGGCTCGACGAGCTCAGCGAAGACGAATGCGCCGAGCTGCTGGAAGACCTGCAGACCATGAACCTCAGCGACGAGCGCCCGCTGTGGGAGATTCTGGGCCTGGCCACACCGGTGGGAACGCCCTGGAAACAGCTGCGCATCGGCGAGCTCAAGACCTTGCTCGCGCTCGCCACTGGTGACGAAGCGGCGATCCTGGAGGGTTGCGATTGGATACACCATTTCAACGACCTGAGCGCCGACCGTCGGCTGGTCTACCGATGCATCGACAGCATGATCAAGCTAGAACACAGCGCCGATTTTCTGCGCCCGCTCGAGCTTTTGTACGGCCAAGCCACTTGCCGACAAGCCCGCGCCTTGCTGGACCGCAGCGAACGCTTTTTCGGCCTGGTCAGGCTGGGCCCTGACATGGAGGGCAGCGCGATGCACCAAACCTTGCTGGCCGCCTACGACAAGCTGTTCGCAGCCTGAGCCAGTCAAAGCCATCAGGAAGGATGCACGATGTCACGCCGGATGCTGTTGTGGCTGCTGCTGGCAGCGCTGTGCGCAGCGGCCTTTGTCGACCAGGTGGTCTGCGAAGGCATGACTTACCACGACTACGCAGCCGGCATAGACCGGCGCTTCCAGTGCCCCTGGAAATGAGGCCGCACGCACCGCGCAGCCTGCTGGATGAACAGATCAGGCGCTGATCGGTCTGTAAGCGCGAAGCATTCTCGAAGCGCGATCATCAATTCGCTGGCTTCGACCTGAAGGCACACTATTCAGCGCAAGTTCACACCGCAGGTATTTGGGGCTGCTGGGCGGCCCGCCAGCAGGTGGGTGGGCGGGCGCACGCGATCCGAGACAGCACGCCCGACATCCATCATCGAAGCGATTGATGAATCACGCGACCAGACCCAAGCCTCGTCCATACAAATGCGCTAATTTCTGCATTTTATTACCGCATTTTATAGACGAACTTAAAATAACTCGGTTTAGCATCAACCACTTACTTCAGAAGTAAATGCTTGCTGTTGGATTAAGGCGGAGCCCCGCTAAGCCATTTTATCTACAAGTTGGCCGGGTCGATCCAATCGTTTATTCACAGCCAGTCTTTTCGTTTCGTTATCTTTGAGCTGCTCTTTGACTTGACGCTCTTCTTGTGTCAGGGCATCATGCTGGCGGTTGAGCATATCCATCTTTAACCGAAGGCTTTGCTGGTTGCTCTTTGAGGTAGCTGCATCTGCAGCCTGCTGCGCTTTGGGCGTAGCTTGGGTGTATTCATGATTCGTTCTTGAGCTAACCAAATTAGTACTCATTACTTGACTCCTTGGATATTAAGACAGCTCAACCAAAATGCAGATTAATTTTCTCGGCCTGAGGCATTGACCCGCACCGGCGATACGCAGGTCGGCGCCGATGTTGTACGCCCGGCAGTTTTGAGCTCACGTGTCATCGCCGTGGCATCGTTCCCGGCCTTCTGCGGCTTGGAGACCTGCGGGTAGTTGTCCTTGCCCATCACCAAGCCTAGGCGGGCAGCATGGGTGGGCAGCATGGGCAGTTCGGCCGGTTTTATAGGCCTGCGCACTACGACGCATACAAAGCCATTCTCCTCCTTTTTTGGCATCACCTCGGACCGACCTTGTCGACTTCGCGCAGTTCGTCCGCATGGTGGGTGCTGTGGTGGGCCAGTCAGGAGCGGTCGCTCAGGACGTCCAGCAGGACAAATAATTCACCAAATTAGCGCCAAAGCTTTGACCGATGGCGAACCGACTCCATGAGTCGACAGAGCGCTGGCTCGCGAATCACTCGCCACCGCCGAATTTTGGCTCGACGCATCAGGCCGGTCGATCTCGCCTTTCGTGGCTGGCCTCGCGATCGTCGGCAACTTCAATCGATGAGGGCGGCCTGCACCATCGTCCGGAACTGATTGCGCAATGCGATGCGGTCGGGATCGCGCCACGGCCTGCGCCGCTCGTAGTGGACTGGCCCGCCATCCGGCGCCCGCTGGGCCTGCTGGCCCATGGCTAGCACGCGAGGCTCCCAAGGTTGCAGGGCTGACCGCTTGTTTCCCGCTGTGAACGCCTGTGGATACTTACTGGTTTGGCCACGAACGGCATCACCCCTTGTGTGTTAGCGCTACGCACCCGATTGAGCCGCCCTGGGGCGCGCTGGCGGCATGGCTTCTCCTTGCTGGCAGGAGCCCGCCGCGTCGTCGCGCCTTTTCATCGCACCCGATGACGGCCCACTCGGGTGCGTCCAACTGAGGAATCCAGGATAATCTGACCGGGATTAGAGCTTCGAATACACCTTCATTTGAAATGTCGTCCATGTCAAAATTCTGCATGACTGTCGTCGGCTCGGACATGGCCCTGTGCATCACGGCTTGTCGCGGCGATGGCAGTGACTCCAGTGCCGCGCAGACCATCATCGGCACGACAGGTGTCACCGAGCGCTTTGGCGTCAAGCAGGCCGGTGCAAGCATTTCAAATTTTGGCGTCGGCGAAGACAAGATCGTGATCGACCTTGAATCTGCGTCAACGTCCGAAACACTGATTCATCATGACTTGGTCAATCCGTTTGCAATGCGACTGAACGCTTCGACAGCAATCGCAAAAACCATCAAAAAGTATCCAGCGCCGATGGCATTGAACGCCGAAGGCACTGGCGTAGACATTCGCATTGTGTTGGTTTGAATTTGACTCTATGGCCTGCGCGAGGCCGCGGGCAGTACACGCCGGCTGAACGAAAACCATGCACAGCGCAGACGCCGCGCCAGCGACGCTGCCAAGATGAGGGGACGACATGACTGACAGACGACCCGCCCGCCCGGAGCGCCGCCGGATGCTCGCGACCGGAACCGGACTCGCCTTCGCGGCGGGCCTGCGGAACGCCTTCGCGCAGGAACCCTATCCGAGCCGATCGCTCAGGCTGATCGCACCGATCGCGCCCGGAGGGCTGACCGACAGTCTCGCACGGCTGCTGGCCACTGGGCTGTCTGCCCGCCTGCAGCAACCGGTCGTCGTGGAAAACCGAGCTGGCGGTGGCGGTGTCATCGGCACCACTGCGGCAGCAAAACAAGCCGCCGACGGTTACAACCTGCTGCTCGTATACCAGGGCATCGCATCGGTGAACCCGGTGCTCTACAACGACCTGCCTTACGCCACGCTCAGGGACTTCGCGCCAGTGGCCAAAGTGGCCACGTTCCCGCTTGCCCTTGTCGTTCATTCGGACGTCAAGGCTAGGTCGGTGCAAGAACTCGTCGCGCTGGCGAAGGCGAAACCAGGGAGCCTGAGCTACGCGTCGGCCGGCAATGCGACCACAGCCCATCTGACGATGGAGATGTTCAAGCGTCAGGCGGGCCTGCACTTGGTGCACGTACCGTACAAAGGTGAGGCGCCGGCGCTGAACGACTTGATGGGTGGACAGGTGGAAGTCGCCTTCAGCAGCCTGGCGTCGGTGCTGCCGCACCTCAAGAGCGGGCGCCTGCGGCCACTGGGCATCGCGTCGCTCGAACGTTCATCCCTCGCCGTCGACATTCCGACGATCCACGAAACCGGGCTGAAGGGCTTCCAGTCGGAAGGCTGGTACGGCGTGCTGGTGCCGACCGGCACCCCGGCCGCGGTGATCGATCGGCTCAACCGAGAACTGTTGGCCGTGCTCGCCGATCCGGAGACGAAGACGAAGATGGCCGCGCAGGCTGTCGTGCCGACGCCGTCGTCGCCCCAGGCACTTCGCCAATGGATCGCGGACGAGACAGAGCGCTGGCGCAAGATCATCACCGAAGCAGGCATCAAGCCGGACTGACAAGCCAGGCCCATAACCCATAACCCATAACCCATAACCCAGAAGGAGGACACAATGAATCGATGGTCGTTTCTAGTTTGCACCGCTGCCGCAGCAGCGGCTTGCAGCACGGTCCTGAACGCCTCAGCCCAGGGGCAGGCGTCCGACTTGCCGCCGTCCGGCAAGCAGATGAAGATCATCGTTCCCTTCTCACCGGGAGGCACGTCGGACATTCTGGGACGCAAGCTCGCGCAGATGCTCGGCGAACGCCTGGGCCGCACCGTCATCGTCGACAACCGCGCCGGCGCTGGCGGCTCGCTCGGGACAGAAACCGTGGCGCGAGCAGATGCGGACGGCAGCACCATCCTCTTGCACAGCGGCGCCATCGCCGTCGATCCGGTACTCAAGCGGAACCTGTCATACGACGTGCAGCGCGATTTGGCCCCGGTGACCACCGCTGTTTCAGGTCCGTTCGCACTGCTGGTCAGCAACGACCTGCCGGTCAAGTCGGTGGCCGAACTGCTGGCCTATGCGCGAGCCAACCCCGGAAAACTGAACTTCGGCACGCCAGGCATCGGCACTTCGATCCATCTCACAACCGAGCACCTCAAGTCAGCGGCCGGGATAGACATCCTGCATGTGCCCTACAAAGGCGCCAATCTGGCGCTGACAGCAGCCATGTCCAACGACATCCAGATCGTCATCGACCCACTCGCAACCGCGAAGAAGTACGCTGAATCCGGTCGACTGCGAGCACTCGCGGTGACCACCGCCCGGCGCACCGACCTTTGGCCCGAGATGCCGACGATCAACGAGAGCGGCGTCAAGGGCTTCGACGCCTCCGTCTGGTATGCCGCCTTCGTTCCTGCCAAGACTCCACGTCCGGTGCTAGACCGGTTGAATGCGGAGTTGGTCGCGATCCTGAGGTCACCAGATATGAGGGTATGGCTTCGCGAGCAAGGCCTGGAGGCCATCGCCGACACGCCAGACGCCGCGCGCAAACGTATGGCCGACGAGATCCAACGCTGGCAACAGGTGGCGCAAAAAGCCGGGGTAAAGCCGGAATAACGGCGGTCCCGGGCGCAGGTCGATGTTGAGCAGCAAGCCACGATCAGCGCGCCTGAGCGCGCCAAACTGCAAGAGGATATTGTTTTCAAACGCCCTGTTTCCTTCCCCTTGGCACCCCGAACAAGGCAGCCGACACGCGTCAAGTCGATCATTGAAGTTGGCTGAGTGGCGGCAGCGTTGTGCCAAGAAAAAGACAAGGGCAGATCGGGACTCGGCATGTTGCCAACGCCTTGTGGCTTGACGCGCGCCGCTACTGCCGGCACCGTGATGCTCTTGCGGTGCATGTTCATGTACCAACGGCGGTACAACGCAGATTTGTGTTGGATCCTCGAGGCTACATGGCAAAACCCATGGCGGACTCATCGATTGACTTGGTCAAAGCACACGCCCTGACGGCTGGGCGAATAGCGGCGCTACGTTGTCCTCCAGGCAAGGAGCAGGCTTTCCTTCACGATGCCGTGACCAAAGGCTTGAGGGTCCGAGTGACCGCTGCCGGTGCGAAGTCATACGTGTTCGAGTCCAAAGTGCTGGGCAAAACCCTGCGTCGCACCATTGGCAGCCCGGACGCCTGGACTGTTGACGCCGCTCGTGCTGAGGCCAACCGCCTGCGGGTCCTCGTAGACCAAAAGACCGACCCTCGCGAACTTGATCGCCAGCACGCCGAGGACGCCACCTGGCTGCAGGCTGAGGCGCAGGTTCAGGCCGCAGTCGACATCGCCGAGGAAGCCGCCCAGGCGTTGACCGTCAAGATGGTCTGGCGGCGCTATGTCGAGGAGCGCCGACCGCATTGGGGCGAACGCAACTATGCCGATCACGTGAGCATGATCCATGAGGGCGGCGAGAAACGCCTTCGTATGCCTGGGGTCCTGACCAAGCCCGGCCCGCTGGCGTCCATCATGGCGCTGCGTTTGGTGGACCTCAATGCCAAGGCCATCGAGGCGTGGGCAGCAAAGGAAGCCAAAAACAGACCGGCGCGGGTGCGGTTGGCGCTGCGCCTGCTCAAGGCGTTCATGCGCTGGACCGCAGCCGAATCGCACCTGAAGGGCTGGGTCGACGCAAGCGCTGCAAGCGCCAAGAAAGCCCGGGAGGCAGCCGGCAAAGCCGCCCTCAAGGATGACGTCATCGAACGAGGTCAACTAAAGGCATGGTTTGATCATGTGGGCCAAATCCCCAACACCGTGATCGCGGCCTACCTGCAAACCCTGCTGCTGACAGGTGCCCGCCCGGGCGAGGTGCTGACGCTGCGCTGGGATGATGTCGACACGCAATGGAAGAGCATCACCATCCGCGACAAGGTCGAGGGCGAGCGGGCAATCCCGCTGACGCCCTATGTGTGGCACCTGCTATCGGCGCTGCCACGCCGCAACGAGTGGGTGTTCTCCGGCGGGCGGATGCTGCTGATGACCGAGGAAAATATCCGCCGTCGACAACGCAAGCGCACGGACCTGGGCTTTGAGCGGCCAGGTGTCGAACTGGTGCCATCCAGCGAATCCGGCCGATTGGTGGAGCCCAGCATCGCCCACCGCCAAGCCTGCGCCGCCGCAGGGCTGGAAGGGCTCACTCTGCATGGGCTGCGCCGATCTTTTGCCAGCCTGACCGAGTGGCTCGAAACACCGGCGGGCGTGGTGGCGCAGATCCAAGGCCACAAGCCCAGCGCGACCGCCGAGAAGCACTACAAGCGCCGGCCCTTGGACCTGCTGCGCGTTCACCACGAACGCATCGAAGCGTGGATTCTTGAGCAAGCCGGCGTGCAGTTTGACGCGACTGCCGCGCCCGATGCGTTGCGCGTGGTGGCTTGAAGTGCGGACTTTTGTAACGCATAATTCACAGGCGCGATGAACGAAATTCATACCTACCAGACCCTGGACGGACGCCTGCCCTATGCGGAATGGCTGGCCGACTTGGCCGACAGGCATGCAAGGGCCCGCGTGCTGGTGCGGGTGCTGCGCATGGCAGCCGGCAACTTTGGCGACTGCAAGCCGCTAGAGGGCGGCGTGTGCGAACTGCGCATCGATTGGGGCCCGGGCTATCGCGTCTATTACGCCCTGGCCGGCCGCAAGGTGGTGCTGTTGCTGGTGGGCGGCGACAAGAGGCGCCAGCGTACCGACATCGCCGCAGCGTTGAAATATTGGCAAGACTGGCAACGAAGGAACGACCTATGAAAGCATCTCGCCCGCATGATGAAACTGTGGTCAAACTGCTGAGGGATGACCCAGACTTCGCCACCGCCTATCTGGGCGCGGCACTTGACGAGTCCGACCAGCCCGGCGGGCAGGCCGCACTGCTGGCCGCACTGCGCCACATTGCCGAAGCGCAGGGCATCGCAAGCGTTGCCGAGCGCGCTGGCATCCCGCGTGAAAGCGTGTATCGGGCGCTGTCGCCGCGTGGCAACCCGACACTCAAAACGCTGTTGGCGCTGTTGAACGCGACCGGACTGCGACTTGGCGTGCAGGCTTGATGGGCCGCAGACAGGCCATGAATGCATCACGCGTGACAAGAGCTATGACGACTTGCTGACCGCCGCACTGAGCGAACCCGACGACATCGCCGTCTAATTTGATGCCGACAGCCCGGGCTCTTGCGCATCTTCTGCCAGAAGCTCGATGCGTCGATCAGCTGCACATCGCCCTTGCGGTCGTCGGGCTTGCGGTTGCTGAGAATCCAAACGTAGGTGCTGATGCCGGCGTTGTAGAACATGTCGGTGGGCAGCGCGACGATGGCCTCCACCAGGTCGTTCTCCAGCACGTAGCGCCGAATCTCCGACTCGCCAGACCCCGCACCACCGGTGAACTGCGGCGAGCCGTTGAGCACGATGCCGATGCGGCTAGCGCCCTGCGCCTCAGCCCGCATCTTGCTGAGCAGGTTCAGCAAAAACAGCAGCGAGCCGTCCGACACACGCGGCAGGCCGGGTCCAAAGCAGCCGTTGAAGCCCTGCTTTTCGTGCTCCTCGCGGATTGCCTTCTCGATCTTCTTCCACTCCACACCGAAGGGCGGGTTGGACAACATTTAGTCGAACAGCTTGCCCAGGAGGCCGTCGTCGCTGAGCGTGTTGCCCAGCACGATGTTGCTGATGTCCTGGCCACGGATCAGCATGTCGGCCTTGCAGATGGCGTACGACTCGGGGTTGAGCTCCTGACCAAACAGGGTCAGGCGCGCCCGCGGGTTCAACTCAAACAGGTACTCGGCCGCCACCGTCCCCACCCCAGGGCTGGAAGACTGACCACGCGCCGGGTTCAGCTAGCCGTTCTGCAGGAGGCCGCTGAAAAAGTGGCTTGCAGTGCCGAGAACGACGCGCCTCATCGTTCCAAATGATTGCGCTCACTTTACCAGTTATCAAAGCGGCAGCACTCCGCCCCAGGCTCACTTGCACTTTGGCTACATGGTGCAAGACCTTGTACCAGCCGCTACATGGTGGCTACATGAATCACGAAACCGAAGACCCAAAGAAAAAGGACCCAGGGGCCTGAGCGCCTGAGTCCTTAATTTCCTTACTTAATTTTGGTGGGCCCTGAGTGACTCGAACACTCGACCTACGGATTAAGAGTCCGCTGCTCTACCAACTGAGCTAAGAGCCCGAAGCCATTTCAGCGCCATCTAACCTGAGACTGAACAACATACTCCACGCTTTTGGTGGGTCGTGCGTGACTCGAACACGCGACCAACGGATTAAAAGTCCGATGCTCTACCGACTGAGCTAACGACCCCCTATCGCATAGAGCTCAATATTCTAGCATTGCTTTGACACCTCTATCGTCGATGCAACGCCGACCCGGCAAAGGCGCAGCGCCTCGCCCGCGGCCACCAAGCCGAAGGTCGCGGTCACCGTCACCGATGAGCCGTAACCCTGACAGTTCAGGCTGCCGTCGCTGGCACAAGACTCGCCATCGGGCATCACAACGCTTTCGCGCGAGAACACCGCGAGCACCCCGATCGGCCCCTGCCTAGGCGCACCTTGCTTG
This sequence comes from Betaproteobacteria bacterium, assembly GCA_010030205.1. Classification (GTDB taxonomy): domain Bacteria; phylum Pseudomonadota; class Gammaproteobacteria; order Burkholderiales; family Burkholderiaceae_C; genus Pseudaquabacterium. The sequence continues at coordinate 9,136 of RGQD01000011.1, read as the reverse complement.
CGCAAGCGCTGACGCAACGCGGCCAGCAGCGGGTCATGGCTGGCCTCAGCCAGATCGGCCACCTCGACCCGTTGCGCATGTTGCTTACCCCCGGCCGCACCCACACAGACCAAGGGCGTGCCGCAGCGCAGCGACCAAGCGGCCAATGCCAGCTTGGCCGCACTCTGATCGCAGGCGTCGATCAGCACGTCGACCTCGGCTGGCAACAGCGCCGGCCAGTTGTCGGGGCTGGCGAATTCCTCCACCGTCAGCACTTCACAGGCCGGGTGAATGTCGGCGATGCGCCGGCGCAAGGCTGTGGCTTTGGCCAGCCCCAAGGTGCTGTCCAGGGCTTGGACCTGGCGATTGATGTTGGACTCCGCGACATGGTCCAGATCGATCAACACCAAGCGCGCCACACCGCTGCGCGCCAAGGCTTCAACAGCCCAAGAGCCCACGCCGCCCAAGCCCACCACGGCCACCCGGGCCTGGCGAATACGCAGATAGCCAGCATCGCCATAGAGTCGACGCAGACCTCCAAATCGCCGCTCTAAATCGGCGTTATCAACGACGGCGCTGAGCCCGATCGAGCTCACACCGATCGCTCCACCCGCCAGACCTGCCAGCGCAGCGCCAGCACTGCGCCAACGATGATGGCCGCCACAGCGACAAAGCTGCCCAAGGACAAGGTCGACAAGCCCGACAGGCCTTGGCCGATGGTGCAACCCACTGCGGTGATGCCGCCAACACCCATCAGCGTGGCGCCCACCAAGTGGCTGGCGGTGTCTTCGACGCCGCGAAAGCCCTCCCAGCGGAAGCTGCGGTTGGCCAGCGCCATGGCCGCACTGCCCAACACCACACCAGGCACCAACACCATGCCCTGGGTCAGACGCTTGCTGCTGTCGCTGAAGAACACCAAGCCATCCAGAACATAAGCCAAGGGCGCGACAAAACTGAACGATTCCATGCGCTGCGAATTGGTCGCGAGAAAAACCGCTTCCAGCGTTTGCGGATGTTCTGCCACATAGCCCATCACGCCCGAGACCCACCACAAACCCACCACCAGCAAGCCCACGCCGACGCCCCCCAGCAAGGATTCGGCGCGGCGACCCTCGCGGCGAGACAAAGCCCAGCAAATCAGCGCACCGCCGATCAAGCCACCCAACCACAGCGCGCGCTGACCTGGTGTACCGCCCAGACCTGCAGCCAGCGACGGCAAGTCCTGACCGCCGGGCAAGCTCAGCTGAACCCGGTCCACCGTGTTGACACGCAGCACCGCGGTGATGCCGCGCAGCGTGGCCCAGGCCGACAAGCCGATCACCCCGAAAACCACCAAGGACTTGAGGTTGCCACCACCGATGCGCACCAAGGTCTTGCTGCCGCATCCCGACGCCAGCACCATGCCGAAACCGAACATCAGCCCGCCCACCACCTGTGACAACCACAGCATCGAGGGCACCGCGTACAGCGTGTCGGCCGCCTTCACCCAACCCAGGCCGACCATTGTGTTGAAGCCGACCATCGCCACACCGCTGGCCAATGCCCACATGCGCAAGCGCACCCAATCGCCGATATTGACCACATCGGCCACCGCGCCCATGGTGCAGAAATGGGTGCGCTGCGTGATCGCGCCAAATGCCAGGCCCAGACCTAGCGCTGCCCACAGCACTTGGTTTTGCAGCGTCAGCAGCGTCGCTTCGGTCATGTCGGCAGCTGAACCATCAGCCCTTGAGGCTGACGAGCCGTTCTTTGCCGGCGGCGGCGGCCTCGCTGGCCGGATAAGCCTTGACCAGTTCTTCGATGGTCTTGCGTGCGGCGCGGTTGTCCTTCATCTCGATCTGGCAGTTGGCCAGCGCCAACAAGGCTTCAGGTGCACGCGGGTGCGCCGGCACAGCGGTGACGAACGCACGAAACACGGCAATGGCTTCTTTGTAGCTGCGCTGGCCATAGAGCGCGTTGCCCAGCCAGAAGCGTGCCGCATCAGCGTAGCCGCCGGCAGGGTAGCGCTGCACGAAGTTACTCAGCGCCGTCACCGCTTTGTCGAAGTCACCGCCACGCAGCGCCGCCATGGCTTGGTCATGCCCGCGTTTTTCGTCGGGTTCAGCCAAGAATTCCTTGCCGTCGAAAACCATCTTCTGAGGCTCGATCACGCGCAACCTGTCGTCCAGGGTTTTGGCCAGGTCCTTGAACGATCGCTGCAGCTCGGCGAGGTCGCGCGCCAGCTGTTCCTGCGTACCACGCAGTTTGGCGTTGTCGGCGCGCTCGAGATCGAGTTGGGTGCTGAGGTCGAGCATGCCTCGGCGCAGCTGTTGGGTCTGATCACGCAATTGCTCTTGCACCTGTTCCAGCTGCACGGTCTGCGCTTGCTTGACGTCGCCGAGCCTGGCCCGGCCAGCGTCCTCACTGGCTTGAATCCGGGCACGCAAGTCAAGAATCGCCTTGCGCGCCTCTTCGTCGTCGAACAAACCGGCTTGTGCGCCGCCGGTGGCCAAGCACAGCAAAGCGACCTGTGCGAAAGAGCGCGCCCGAATGACCAGCGTAGCGCGCTCAACAGGCATCAAAGAGAAACCCACGGTCAGCGGTCCTTGATCTCGGCGCGGCGGTTTTGCGCCCAGGCAGACTCGTCATGACCTTCTGAGACCGGGCGCTCCTTGCCAAAGCTCACGGCCTCGACCTGTGATTCCGCAGCACCGAGCAAGGTCATCGACTTGGCCACCGCATCGGCTCGTTTCTGACCCAGCGCCAGGTTGTACTCGCGGCCGCCGCGCTCGTCGGTATGGCCCTCGACCACCATGCGCTTGTTGCGGGCGGCTGCCAGCTGCTTGGCATGGCCTTCGATCAGGCTGCGAAATTGGTCACTGACCACGAAACTGTCAAACTCGAAATAGACCACTCGGCCTAGCTTGCCGGCAGCGCCATTGCCCAGATCAACGGTGGCCACCTTGGCCTGCGGTGCGGCGGCTCCCGTGCTGCCAGCGCCCGATGCGCCTGACGCCGCACCACCGCCAGCCACACCACTGGTCACGGCGTTGGGTGTGCGGGTCTCAACCGGCGTTTCGTCGAGCTTGACGGTCGAACCGCAGCCCGCCAGCAACAACGCGGCCACTGCAGCCAAGCCACTTGCGCGAAGTCCCATCATCATCATCACTCCTCGATCAATAGCGGCCGCTTGGCCGCCCGGGCGCCGGCAAGCTGCCGGCAAGTCAAACAAATGCGGCGGTCCACGGTCAGCTTTGACCGTGTTGCTTTCAATCTCATCGAACGAACGGCCCCCAGGCGGGTTCGCGCACATCGATACCGGACGACAGCAGCCGCGTGCGGATCTTGCCATCGAGCGTGGACGTCATCAACACGTCGCGGCCCTGGCTACGGGTCGCGTAGATCAGCAAGCGGCCATTCGGCGCAAAACTCGGGCTCTCGTCATCGCGGGTGTCGGTGACCCCAAGCGCCGGCTGTTTGCCGTCGAGCGCTTGCACCATGACATGCATGCCGTTGTTGCGTGTGACATAGGCCATGGTGCGTCCGTCCGGGCTGATCGCCGGGCTGATGTTGTAGGCGCCCGAGAAGGTGACACGCTCGGCCGCCCCACCAGACACCGGCATGCGGTAAATCTGCGGACCACCGCCGCGGTCACTGACGAAATACAGGCTTTGGCCGTCCGGGGCGAAGACAGCTTCAGTGTCGATAGCGCTGCTGTTGGTCAGGCGGCGCAGGCCTTCGCCCTCCAACTCGATCAGGTAGAGCTGGGCCGAGCCATCGCGCGACAGCGTGACCGCCAATCGACGACCATCGGGTGACCAGGCCGGGGCGCTGTTGCTGCCTTTGAAGCTCGCGACCGGCCGGCGCTCGCCGCTGAGCACATCCTGCACCATCACGACAGCCTTGCCGTTCTCGAACGACACATAAGCCAGCTTGCGACCGTCGGGCGACCAGGCCGGCGAGATGATGGGCTGCGGGCTGGCCAAGGCCACTTGGCCGCCTTCTCCGTCGGCATCGGTGATGCGCAAGGTGTAGCGGTTGGCAGCCCGGGTGACATAGGCGATGCGCGTGGCATTGACGCCTCGCTCACCGGTCAGCCGCTCGTGGATGGCATCTGAGATCCGGTGTGCAGCCAGCCGCAACTCAGCAGCGGTCACGGCCAGCGCCTGCGCGATCAGCTCCTCGCCCTTGACAACATCCCACAGTCTGTAACGTACATCGAAGCGGCCGTCGGCCAAGCGCGACACCGAGCCCGCAACCAGCGCATCGGCACCCCGCCCGCGCCAATCAGTGAACTTGGGCTGGCTGCGTTCGTCCAACACACCGTCAGAGTCCACCAGCCGGAACGTGCCACTGCGCTCCAAATCTGCACGGACAATCGACGACAGCGCTTGGCCGCTGCGGTCTTCGTCGATGAATCGGGTCACCGCCAGCGGCAACTGGGTCGCGCCTATGCCCGAGATCTCGACCCGGAATTGGGCCCGCGCGGCGGCTGACATCAGCGCAGCGGGAGCAAGCGCGGCCAAGGCTGCGCTGAATTGGCGTCGTTGCATCGGCATCAATCAGTGAAGGTTCAGGCCCGCCCTGCGGGCTGGTGCTGCGAGACATGCGGGCTGCGCCAGCCCGTGTTGCCTCACGTCCAACATTGTAGGCAGCGCCTCCAACCGGTCAGGCCAGCGCCCGACGCAGCGCCAGCGCACAAAGTCCGACAGCGGTGTTGGCCTCATCGATCACCTTGCCCATGGTGATGAAGCCATGGATCTGACGCTCGAAGCAGACGTACTGTGCAGGGCTGCCAGCGGCCGACAGTGCATCGGCATATTGCCGGCCTTCGTCGCGCAACGGGTCGAAGCCGGCTGTCAGCACCAGCGCCGGCGGCAGTCCGGACAGATTGGTGTGCAGCAAAGGCGAGGCACGCCAGTCGCTGTACTGTTCGGGGTCGAGGTAATGGCTGCGGAAAAAGGCGATCGTGTCGCTGGTCAGCATGTAGCCTTGGCCGTTGCTGCGGTGCGAGGGTGCAACCGCACGCATGTCGGTGGCCGGGTAGATCAGCAACTGGAACTTCAACGCGATGGGCTCGCCGGCATCGCGCCAAGCCAGCGCCACCGCCGCTGCGAGGTTGCCGCCTGCGCTGTCACCGCCAACTGCAAAGCGTTGCGGGTCGAGATCGAGCTTGCCGGCCTGGGCTTGCAACCAGCGTGTGGCCGCCAGCACATCGTCGACCGCTGCGGGAAAGCGCTGCTCGGGACCCATCCGGTAATCGACCGAGACCACCGCGCAGCCGCTGGCATCGGCCAGATCGCGGCACAGCGAGTCGTGGGTGTCGAGGTCGCCGATCACCCATCCGCCACCGTGGTAGTAAACCAATGTCGGTGCGGGGCTGCGGGCACCCGCAGGGCGGTACAGGCGCAGCGGGATGTCACCGTGCGGACCGGATGCCGTCAAATCGCGCACTTCGGCCACCGGCCGCGGCGCGGGCTGGGTGACGCCGCGTCGCTCGAGGTAGAAGCGGCGCGCGTCCTGCGGTGTCAGCGTGTGTGTGGCGGGCACGCCGCGAGCGATCATCATGTCGAGCAGCGCCTTGGCTTGCGGATCGAGCATCTTGTCTCCTGTTGAGGGCGCCACGAGCGCCGTGATGGTCGGCGCAGTGTAGCGGCGGCGACCCCAAGGCTGCGGCATCATCTGACCATGAACGACCATCCCAGCTGCCCTTGCGACAGCCTGCGCCCATACGCCAACTGCTGCGGACTATGGCACGTGGGCCCAAGCCGGCTGCAAGCACCCGACGCGCTGACCTTGATGCGTTCACGCTACAGCGCGTTCGTGCTCGAGCAGGCTGACTACCTGCGCGACACCTGGCACCCGAGCACCAGACCGGCCAACATCGGGTTCGAACCCGGCTTGCGCTGGCTGGGTTTGCAGGTTCGCCAGCACCGCGTGATCGATGCCGATCAGGCGACCGTCGAATTCGTCGCCCGCAGCAAACTCGGCGGGCGGGCGCAGCGCCTGCACGAGATCAGCCAATTCCTGCGCGAAGACGGGCATTGGTTCTACCTCAGCGGCGACCTCAAGCGTTAAAGCCTGGGCGCAGCCGCTGCCACGCTGCCGACCCCGCATGCCAGGCGACTGGCTTTCAGCGCGAATTCAGCACAGGTCGCCCGCCAGGCTGGCCAAGGTCTCGGGCGAGATATTGACATGCGACGGGTAATTGGCGTGGTCACAGCCCAGCTTGACCGCCGCACCAGCACGCACCGCATCTCGTGCTGGCTTTATGAACTCGAAGCGGACGAAATGCACGGCGGAAGTCTTCTCGTCGTTCTCGCGGTCCAGGTCTTCGTCGGCGATCGCGTAAGCGCGACCGTGGCCCTCGACCTCGACAAACAGCCTGTCCTCAACGCCGATCAGCCGTGCCAGCTCGCGCTTGCGCTCGTGCGGATCGGGGTACTCGATCAGCATCGTGGCCTTCCAGTTGCTGCCGCTCGGCACCAGCGGTGCGTAGGCCTCGATCTCGCTCTGGATGCCCTCCTCCTCAAAGATCTTCTCGATACGCAGCATCTCCTGGATCTGGTAGCGCACCGTCTTCTCGTCCTCGAACTGCAGATTGATGTGTTCGCCAAGCTGCACGCTGCGCAGTTTGCGGTGCTCGATGATCTCGGGCTTGAGGGTCTTGCGGGCCTTGGTGTAGACCTCTAGCGACATCAGGCTGTCGCGGGTGATCGATGCGTTGGTCATGCTGGATTACTCCAATCCGTAAGCGTAGCGAACCAGGGTCAGCGGATGCGACAAGGCCTTGGGCGGTGCGCCGGCCTGGCCCATGCCCTGGGCGATGTGGTGGCCAGCCAGCGGGCAATCGCTGGCGATGTGGTCGGGCTCGTCCTTGGCCATCAGCTTGAACACCGGCTTGCCGATCTTCATCGCCACCGGATGGGTGGCGGTCTTGACGCCATAGGTGCCAGCATGGCCCGAGCAACGCTCTACCGTGTTGAGCGTTACCGTGACACTTTGGCCGATCAGCTTGAACATCTCCTCGGTCTTGCGGCCGATCTTCTGCACCCGGCCATGGCAGGGAATGTGGTAGCTGACCTTGCCGAGTTCGCGTTTGAAATCGGTCTTGAGCAGGCCGTCTTTCTGGCGCGCCATCAGGTACTCGAAGGGGTCGAACATCGCGGCCTTGACGAGTTGCACATCGGCCTCGTCCGGGAACATCAGCGGCAACTCCTGCTTGAACATCAGCGTGCAGCTTGGCACCGCACTGAGGATCGCATAGCCCTCCTTGGCGTACCTGGCAAGCACGGGAATGTTGGCGTCCTTGTGCTTCTCGACCCCTTTGAGGTCACCGAGTTCGAGCTTGGGCATGCCACAGCAGGACTCCTTCTCGACGATCACATAGGGGATCGCGTTGTGTTCGAGCAGCTTGAGCAGGTCGTGGCCGATACCGGGCTCGTTGTAATTGACATAGCAGGTCGCGAAGATCGCCACCTTGCCAGGTGCGAGCGTGCCATCAATCACCTGGCTTGCCGTGCCGGTCTTCTCGGCGGCCCAGCGGAAGCGCTGGGTGGCCAGTTCAGGCATCCAGGCGTCTGGATGCACACCGAGTACGCTGTCCATCAGGCCGCGCGCGAGCTTGGTCTTGTTGATCGCGTTGACCGCCTGCACCACGACCGGGATGCCGGCAAAGCTGCCGTGCACATCGGTCGAGGCCAGAAGTTGCTCGGCCGGGCCGACCCGACCGGCGCTGAATTTGATCGCCTTGGCACGAAGCATCAGGTGCGGAAAATCCAACTGCCAGGGGTGCGGCGGCACATAAGGGCACTTCACCACATAGCAAAGGTCGCAGAGATAGCACTGGTCGACGACGTCCCAGTAAGCCTCTTTCTTGACGCCGTGCACCTCACCGTCCTCGGTCGCATCGACCAGGTCGAACAAGGTGGGAAAGCTCTGGCACAGACTGACACAGCGCCGGCAACCGTGACAGACGTCGAACACCCGCTCCATCTCGGTGAAACAAGCGTCCTGATCGTAGAACTGAGGGTTTTTCCAGTCCAACGCATGGCGGGTGGGCGCTTCGAGGTTGCCTTCGCGGGTACTCATGGTCTTGGGCCTGGTGTCTTGGAAATGGGGGTCAAGCAAGGGTCTTGCATAACGAACAAGGGGCCCTTGAAGACCCCTTGTGTTGCAGCGAAAACGCCCGAAGCGACAGGTCAGTCAACCAGCGCGTCGAGGGCTTTCTGGTAGCGGTTGGCGTGCGAGCGCTCGGCCTTGGCCAAGGTCTGGAACCAATCGGCGATCTCGTCGAAACCTTCGTCGCGAGCCGACTTCGCCATGCCAGGGTACATGTCGGTGTACTCGTGCGTCTCGCCAGCAACAGCAGCGGCCAAGTTCTGGCGGCTGCTGCCGATCGGCAGGCCGGTGGCCGGGTCGCCGGTGGCCTCGAGGAACTCGAGGTGGCCGTGGGCATGACCCGTCTCACCCTCAGCGGTGGAGCGGAACAGCGCAGCCACATCGTTCTGGCCCTCGATGTCGGCCTTGTTTGCAAAATACAGGTAACGGCGGTTGGCCTGAGATTCGCCGGCAAAGGCGTCTTTCAGGTTCTGCTCGGTCTTGGAACCCTTCAAGCTCATGGGAAGCTCCTCTATGGTGACTGGGACAAGGTCCACCGCGTGGACACGCGGCACGACTTCTCGAACATTACCAAAGCCAGCCCCGATGCGCCAATACAAAGCGTCAATGCCGCCAATAGATCTTCGCTATCCAAATGAAGTCGCCATAGCCAGCAAGCTCGAGCCCGTAGACCAGCTCCCAGCGCGAACATGCGCAGCACGTGCCGATGTGCGTGTCGATGTGCGTGCCGATGTGCGCGGCTTGCGGGGTAGACCAGTGCCTGCAAGGCCTTGCCATCAACGGTGCTGCTAAACTACACGTCGACCGTGGGGGCGTAGCTCAGCTGGGAGAGCGTCGCGTTCGCAATGCGAAGGTCAGGAGTTCGATCCTCCTCGTCTCCACCATTCCATTTAAGATGGCCAGCCGCCGGGTTGGCCATTTTTCTTGGATCCGCCCAAAGCGCTCTGGCCTCAAAAACCGTGCGGAAGGTCGTGGTCGGTCAGCTGAGAAGCTTCGCCCAACTTGATCACTTGGCGCACTTAAGGCGCAAAAAAGAGCCATTTAAGAATTTTCAAGA
>RGQD01000002.1 GCA_010030205.1 Betaproteobacteria bacterium | reverse complement strand
ACCGGCGCGACAACCGCGATAATCGCACGGTGAAGCAAGCCAGACCGCCGCTGGGGCAATCATCGAAAGGTGGCCCTGGAGGAAGGTCCGGACTGCACAGGGCGGCGTAGCAGTTAACGGCTGTCCACCGTGAGGTGAGGATCAGAGCAACAGAGACGAGTCGGAGCGGGCCACCGTACCAGGTGTTCTGTGCGGATGTCGGCTGACAAGCCGGCATCTGGATGGCGCAAGCCAGCCAGTCTAGGCGCAAGCCTGGAACCGCGCAGCCACCCGGGGCGGCTCTGCCGCACCGGGTGAAACGGGCAATCTCTACGCGCAGCAACACCGAATAGGCACACATTGATCCGGTCATCCAGGCAGGCCCGCCGTGGCCTGCCGTCACGATTGCCATCGCTTCAATGAATCCCGACGCATCACAACTCTGGCGCCATCCGCGCTGGGCCCTGGCGATGCTGCTGGCATGTCTTGGAACCTTGGGGCCGTTTTCAATCGACACCTATCTGCCGGCGTTCTCGGGCATCGCCCAGTCGCTGGGCGCGACGCCGGCGCAGATGCAGCAGACGCTCTCGGCCTACTTGTTCGGCTTTGCGCTGATGAACCTGTTCCACGGCGCGCTGTCGGACAGCGTGGGCCGCCGGCCGGTGGTGCTGACCGGCTTGGCGCTGTTCACGCTGGCGTCGCTGGGTTGTGCGCTGAGCCAGACGATCGCGCAGTTGGTGCTGTTCAGGGCCTTGCAAGGCATGACCGCAGGGGCCGGCGTGGTGGTGTCCAAAGCGATCATCCGCGACATGTGCCCGCCGGCGGAGGCCCAGCGCTTGATGTCGCAGGTGACGATCTTCTTCGGCATCGCGCCGGCGATCGCGCCGATGCTGGGAGGTTTGCTGTTCGTACACCTGGGCTGGCATTCGATTTTCTGGCTGCTGGTGGGGGTCGGACTGATCCTGCTGGGCGTCAATGCCCGATTTCTGCCCGAGACCCTGCACAGCAGCCAGCGCCAGTCCTTCGCACCCAGGCCGCTGATGCGGGCTTACGCCGAGCTGTTGCGCAACCCGCGCTTTGGGCTGCTGGTGCTGGCCAGCGGCGTGCCTTTCAACGGCATGTTCCTCTATGTGCTGGCCTCGCCTGTTTGGCTGGGCAGCCATCTGGGCTTGGCGCCGACGCAGTTTTTCTGGTTCTTTATCCCCATCGTTGTCGGCATCATGTCGGGCGCCTTCGTCAGCGGCCGGCTGGCGGGGCGGATGCGGCCCAGGCGCCAGATCCGCTACGGTTTTTCAATCATGCTGGCGACCTCGCTGGTCAATATCGCGCTCAATCTGCTGCTTGAGCCGCACCCGGCCTGGGCGCTGCCGCCGGTGGCGCTGTTCGCCTTCGGCTGGTCGATGATGGTGCCGGTGGTCACGCTGATGGTGCTGGACCTGGCGCCCGAGCGGCGCGGCATGGCCTCGTCGCTGCAGGCCTGCGTCGGCAGCGCGGCCAACGGATTGGTGGCTGGCGTGCTGGTGCCGCTGGTGATGCACTCGGCCGTCGGCTTGGCGCTGAGTTCGCTCGGCCTGATGTCGGTCGGCTTGTTGGCCTGGGTCTGGGTCAGGCGTTTGCCGGATTGATGGGGTCGCCGTCAGGCTCAAGCCCGGGTTTGGCAGACCGATAGCGCAAGGGTGGGGCTGCCATGCCCGTCCGGATCCCTGACCGCGAGCCTTTGCCATGTCTTCGACTGTCCGTCACATCGCCCGCCTTTGTTGGGTCGCCGCGCTGGCTTCTTGCTGGGCCGGCACCACGTTGGCCAGCACTGAGCCCGAAACCCATGCTGTGCCGCCCAAATTGGCGGGCAAATCGGCGATCAAAGCGACGGTCAAAACAAGGGCTGCCCAGAGCGACGAGGCCGATCCTTTGGACGCCTTGCGCGACAAGCTGGCCAGCAAGCTGGGCGCGGTCCAGGGGTCTGGCCCATCTTCGTCCAAGGTGTTGCGCGTGGTGGCGCCATCCGGCCAGGCGCAGGCCACGGCGTCGATCGCCCCTACCGCCCAAGGTCCCCCTGCCAGCACGGTCGGGGCTGCAGGACCCGAGCATTGGGGGGATTTGAAGCCCGAGTTCGCCGCCTGCAGCAGCGGCAGCCGGCAAAGCCCTATCGACATCCGGTCCGGCATCCGGGTCGATCTGGAGCCCATCGTGTTCGACTACCGGGCATCGGTCTTTCGGGTGATCGACAACGGGCACACGATCGAGGTCAGGGTCGGCGGCGGCAACTCGATCGAAGTCCAAGGCCGGCGCTTTGACCTGCTCCAGTTCCACTTTCACCGGCCGTCCGAGGAGCGCATCGACGGCCGCCAGTTCGACATGGTTGCGCACCTGGTGCATCGCGACCCCGAGGGGCGGTTGGCGGTGGTCGCGGTGTTGCTGGACCGCGGCAGCGCGCACCCCTTGGTGCAATCGGTCTGGAATCACCTGCCGCTGGAGAAAAACGACGAGGTCGCTGCCAGCCCCTTGCTCGACCTCAGCCATTTGCTGCCGGCTGATCGCCGCTACTTCGCTTACATGGGTTCGCTGACCACGCCGCCTTGCACCGAGGGCGTGCTGTGGCTGGTGATGCAGCAGCCGGTGCCTATCGCCGTCGAACAGGTCAACGTTTTCTCGCGGCTGTACCCGATGAATGCCAGGCCGGTTCAGCCCGCCGCAGGTCGGCTGATCAAGCAGTCGAACTGAGCGTCCAGGGATGCTTGCCGGACTTGGCTTCAGGCCCGCTCGGCCCGGTAGCGGCGCAGCCAGCCCAAACCTGCCGAAGTGCCCGCGCGCGGTCGGTACTCGCAGCCGACCATGCCCTGGTAGCCCAGCGTGTCAATCAGGTCGAACAGATAGGGGTAGTAGATCTCGCCGAGGTCGGGTTCGTGGCGGTCGGGCACACCGGCGATCTGCAGGTGGCCGACCCGGCTGGGTCGACCTTGGGCATCGGCAGGCAGGTACTGGCGCAGCTTCATCGCCAGATCACCCTCGACGATCTGGCAGTGGTACAGGTCCATCTGTACCTGCAAGCTGGGTGAGCCTATGGCTTGCACCAGCGCATGGGCTTGATCCTGGCGGTTCAGGTAGTAGCGCGGGATGTCTCGGGTGTTGATCGGCTCGATCAGCACCGCGATGCCCAGCGGCGCGGCCTGCGCTGCGGCCCAGGCCAGATTGGTCTGGTAGGTCTCGGCCAGCGATTGTTGCGACGCGCCGGCCGGCGCCAGACCGGCCATCACGTGCACTCTCGGGCAGGCCAGCGCGATCGCATAAGGCAGGGCCTGCTCGACGAAGCTGCGGCGGAATTCGTCGACCCGGTCCGGCAGGCAAGCCAGCCCGCGCTCGCCCGACTCGAAGTTGCCGGGGGGCGCGTTGAACAGCGCCTGCGTCAGCCCCAGGTCGTTCAGCCGGGAGGCGATCTCCTGGCGGTCAAAAGCATAGGGAAAAAGGTACTCGACCGCGTCGAAGCCGTCGGCCGCAGCAGCCGCAAAGCGGTCGAGAAAGCCGTGCTCGGTGTACATCATCGACAGGTTGGCGGCGAATCGTGGCATGGTTTCTGGCTCCTGGGGTGGCTTCAGGCGGTGGGACAAGTATCGGTCTGCTGGCCAGCGCCGATCACCAGACCGCGCCGAAGCACCGGTGCAGCTCTTCGATGCTCGCCTCGTCCAGCGGTGCCGGCCTCGGCTGGGTCATCAGCCAGAGCTTGGCGGTCTCCTCCAGCTCCTCTAGGGTGGCCATCGCGCTGGCCGGGCTGTCGTGCCAGACATTCGGGCCGAGCCGGTCTAGCATCACCGCGCGCAGCGTCGTGCCGCGCTGCCTGGCCTGGGCGATCGCCTCGGCCACCAAGTCGCCCACCGCAGGGTCGCCCGGCCGGTGGTAGGGCAGCAGCGGTACCTGCCCGACCTTCATCACGAAATAAGGCGTGATCGGCGGCAGGATCGCTTGCCTGGTCCAAACCCCGGCCAGGCTCAGCGCGACCAGGTGGGTGCTGTGGCTGTGGATCACGCAGTGCGCTTCGGGCGCTGCGTCGTAAATCCTGCGGTGCAGCACCAATGTCTTGCTGGCGCGGTCGCCGCTGAGTTGGCTGCCATCCTGCGCCACCTGGGCCAGTCGATCAGGCGAGAGCGCGCCCAGGCAGGCATCGGTGGGGGTGATCAGGAAGCCCTCGCCAGCGGGCAATCGCACGCTGATGTTGCCGGCGCTGGCGTGAACATAGCCGCGTGCAAACAGCGAGGCACCGACGCGGCAGACCTCGTGGCGCAGCGTGGCGTGGTTCATGCCGGGCAGCTCATGCTGCGGCCAGCGCCTGGGCGAAGAAGTCCGGCCCGCCAAAGTTGCCGCTCTTGAGCGCGAGCTGCAGCGGTGGTCGGCCCGGCGCGGCGACGGCTTGGGTCCAGGGCACACCTGGGCAGATCGCCGCGCCGATGCGCAGCGTGTGCACACCGAGCGCCTGCACCACGGCGCCCGAGGTCTCGCCACCCGCCACGTGGGTCGCGACCGAGCATGAGCCCGCCAGCACTGCGGCCGGGGCAGCCAGCCGGTCGAGTTGCGCAGCATGCTCGTCCAGACGAACCCAGCCGCGCTCGGCCAGCAAGGCCGGCAGCCCCAGCGCCAGGCCCGATCCTGCCACCCACAGCGGCAGGTGGGCGGCGCCGGCGGCCAGTCGCTTCAAGTCCTGGTTGTCGACGGCGTCGGCCACCACCAGCGCAACGCCCTCGGCGCGCAGCGAGTTCAGCCGCTGCCGGATCGCGTCTGCGCCTTCGGCCACCTTGTCGTGGCGCAGCAGGCCGACGCGTTGCCGGCTCTGAGCCTGCAGCACCCGCACCAGGTTGGCGTCGGTCATCGGCGTGAGCGGATGGTGGCGCATGCCGGAGTCGCTGAGCAGCTCGTCACCGACGAACAAGTGGCCGCGGAACACGGTGCGGCCGTTCTCGGGGAAGGCCGGGCAGGCGATGGTCTGGTCGCAGCCCAACGCGGCCATCAGTGCCTCGGCCACTGGCCCGATATTGCCCGCCGGCGTGGAGTCGAAGGTCGAGCAGACCTTGAAGTAGAACTGGCGCGCACCGGCCGCCTGCAGCCAACGCAGCGCGGCCAGCGAATCGGCCACCGCTGCAGCCGCCGGCGTGGTGCGCGATTTCAGCGCCACCACCACCGCGTCGGCCTGGTCGACTTCGGCTGGCGCTGCGTCCAGCGGCACACCGATCACCTGGACTGTTCGCATCCCGGCGCGCACCAGCATGCTTGCGACGTCGGTCGCGCCAGTGAAGTCGTCGGCAATCACGCCGAGGATCATGGCGTGGCTTTCGGCTCGGTGGCGGATGCTGCGAGGGGCAAGGCGATGCCAGTCAGCGCGGCGTAGAGCTTGATCACCGCGCTGTCGTCCTCGGCGCCATGACCTGCGCCGGCGGTGCCGAGGTAGAGCTGGTGCGCAGCGGCGGCCAGTGGCAGCGGAAACGTCAGCTTTCGCGCAGCGTCCAGCACGATGCCCAGGTCCTTGACGAAGATGTTGACAGTCGACAGCGGCTGGTAATCGCCGGCCAGGATGTGGGGCACACGGTTGGCGAACATCCAGCTTGAACCCGCCGAGTTGCAGATCACCTCGTAGAGCTGGGCCGGGTCGGCGCCCGCGCGTATGCCCAGCGCCAGCGCTTCGCAGGCCGCGGCAATGTGCACGCCGGCCAAGTGCTGGTTGACCATCTTGATGGTCGACCCGACGCCGGCCCGGTCGCCTAGCCGATACACCTTGCCGGCCACCGCGTCGAGCAGCCCGCCGGCTGCGGCAAAGGCTTCTGGCCGGCCCGAGGCCATCACCGTCATCTCGCCTGCAGCGGCCTTGACCGCGCCGCCCGAGACTGGGGCGTCGATCAGCCACAGACCCATTGCTTCCAAGCGGGCTTCCCACAGGGGTGGCAGCGTCGGGTCGACGGTGGCCGAGCAGATCACGACCGAGCCTGGCTTGAGCTGGGCTGCCAGACCTTGTTCGCCGAACAGCAGTTGCTCGGTCTGCGCTGCGGTGACGACCAGCACCAGCACCGCGTCGCAGGCCTTGGCCAGTTCCGCGACGTTGGCGGCAATGCGCCCGCCGGCTGCGGCCACCGTGGCGCAGGCCGCCGGGTTGAGGTCCAAGCCCCAGGTGGCGACGCCGCGGGCCAGCGCGGTGAGGGCGGCACCGCGCCCCATCGAGCCCAGACCGATCACCCCGAGGGTGAGGGGAGTTTTCATCGGCTTGCTCTCTGTGCTCATGCCTTGCCTTGTCTGGCCACTGCCGCGGCGGCGGCGGCTACTGCCTCGGGGTCGCCGAGGTAGTCGCGCCGTATGGGTTTGAGCTCGGCGTCGAGTTCGTAGACCAGCGGGATGCCGTTGGGGATGTTCAGTTCGACGATCTCGTCGTCGCTGATGCCGTCTAGGTATTTGACCAGCGCGCGGATCGAGTTGCCGTGGGCGGCGATCAACAGCCGCTGACCGTCGCGGATCGCCGGCGCCAGCCGCTCATGCCAGCAGGGCAGCACGCGGTCCACGGTGTCTTTCAGGCATTCGGTCAGCGGCACCTGGCCCGGGGCCAACTTGGCATATCGCAGATCGCTGCGCTCGCTGCGCGGGTCGTCGGATGCCAGTGCGGGCGGCGGCGTGTCGTAGCTGCGGCGCCAGACCAGCACCTGCTCATCGCCGTACTGGCGCGCCGTGTCGGCCTTGTTCAGGCCTTGCAGTGCACCGTAGTGGCGTTCGTTGAGTCGCCAGTCGTTGAGCACCGGCAGCCAGCTGCGGTCCATCTGGTCGAGTGTGTGCCACAGCGTCCAGATCGCGCGCTTGAGCACCGAGGTGTAGGCCAGGTCGAATTCGAAACCGGCTTGCTTGAGCAAGCGGCCGGCTTGCTGGGCCTGTGCCACGCCGGTGGGCGTGAGATCGACATCGGTCCAACCGGTGAAGCGGTTTTCGAGGTTCCAGGTCGATTCGCCATGGCGGATCAGCACGAGCTTGTACATGGTGGCCGGGTGGGGTTCGGGTGAGGAGGTGGCGCCAAGTGGCGGCGCCGGGGCTGGGCGGTCATTCGTGGGCGGTCATTCGGTCAGACCACGCCGTCATTGCCGGGCGGGCCAAGAGCGAATTCTATAATCGCCCTCTTTTTCAAGCGCCAGGCCTACCCCGTGAAGTTCATCATCGAAAACTGGATGCTTATCCTGATGGCCGCCGCCTCGGGCAGCCTGCTGCTGTGGCAGGCGCTGCAAAAGAGCACAGGCGGCGCGGTGGGAACGGCCGAGGCGGTGCGGCTGATCAACCGCGAGAAAGGTGTTCTGATCGACGTCTGCGAGCCTGCGGAGTACGACGCAGGCCACGCCGTTGGGGCCCGCAACATCCCGTTCAGTAGCCTCGAAAGTGCCAAGGCCTTGCCGTCGAACAAGACCCTGCCGCTGGTGCTGCTCTGTGCTTCGGGGGCACGTGCTAGGCGCGCCGCAGCTTTGCTTCAAAAAGCCGGATACGACAAAGCCATTGCCGTGGCCGGCGGCATGACCGCTTGGCGCGAGGCGGGCTTGCCGGTGGACAAGAAGTCCGCCTGACTGACGCGGGGTTGCGCCGGGATGCCGATGCCGGCGCAGGGACATGATCGACGCCCCAAGCCGGCGCCATCAAGCCCTGCAACAATTTGTACTTGTCAATCACCGCTGCCCCGACGCCATGAACGCTGTCCGCATGTACACGACCCAGGTCTGCCCCTACTGCGTCCGGGCCAAGTCCTTGCTCAAGCAGCGCGGCGTGACGCAGATCGACGAGGTACGCATCGACCTCGACCCCGATCAGCGTGACCACATGATCGAGTTGACCGGGCGCCGCACCGTGCCGCAGATCTTCATCGGCGACACCCATGTTGGCGGCTGCGACGAGTTGATCGCGCTGGACCGCGCCGGGGGCCTCGCGCCGCTGCTGCAGGCGGGCTGAAGTCTGGCCCCATCTCGCGCTTCTCGGCGACTCGAGCCGGGCCTGAGCGATCGGTCATAGACGGTGCGATGCTGGGCAATTTGGCGCGGCGTCGCCCGTTCGGGCTGCGCCATAATCGCCGCCGCAGCCATGTCCGAACAAGACCTCACCCCTGTATTTCAGATCCAGCGCATGTACTTGAAGGATTTGTCGCTCGAGCAACCGAACTCGCCGCAAATCCTGCTCGAGCAGCAGCAACCTCAGGTCGACATCAGCTTGGCGATGGGCGCCGAAAGCGTTGCCGACGGGGTTTTCGAGGTGGCGGTCACTGCCACTGTGACCACCAAGATCGGCGATCGCACGCTGTTCCTGATCGAGGCCAAGCAGGCCGGCATCTTCGAAATCCGCCACGTGCCCGAGGACCAGATGCAAGGCATCCTCAGCATCGTCTGCCCGCAGATGATCTACCCGTACTTGCGCGCTATCGTCTCCGATGTCTGCACCCGAGCCGGCTTCCCGCCGATCATGCTGACTGAAGTGAATTTCCAGGCCATGTTCGAGGCCCAGCAGGCACAGGCCGCCAGCGGTGGCGTGATCCCCGGCGCGAACTGACGGCCTGCGGCCATGTGCCCGATGCCTATCGTGGTGCTGGGTGCTGGCGCCTGGGGCACGGCGCTGGCGGTGGCCGCGTCGACACGGCACGCGGTGTTGCTCTGGGCGCGTGACCCCGGACAGGCCGCCGAGATGGTCGCCGCACGGCGCAACCAGCGCTACCTGCCCGAGGTGAACTTGCCTGAATCCCTGCGCATCACGGCCGACCCGGCCGAGGCCTGGGACCTCGCCGAGCGCGGCTTGGCGGTGATCGGCTCGCCGATGTCAGGCTTGCGCGAGCGTCTGGTTGCGTTGCCGGCGCGTGGCCAGGCGCTGTGGCTGTGCAAGGGTTTCGAGGCGGGCAGCGGCAAGCTCGGTCATGAGATCGCCCGCGAATTGCGGCCCGACCTGCGCTGTGGCGTGCTGTCCGGGCCGAGCTTCGCGCTCGAGGTCGCGCGCGGCCAGCCCACCGCCCTGGTCGTGGCCAGCGCTGACGCCGCGCTCTGCACCTTGGCAGTGCAGGCTTTCCACAGTGACAGCTTGCGCGTCTACAGCTCCGACGACCCGGTGGGCGTCGAGGTCGGCGGTGCAGTGAAGAACGTGATGGCGATCGCCACCGGCATCGCCGACGGGCTGCAACTCGGCCTGAACGCGCGGGCCGCGTTGATCACCCGCGGCCTGGCCGAAATGACCCGGCTCGGCCTGGCGCTCGGTGCGCAAGCATCGACCTTCATGGGTTTGTCGGGCCTGGGGGACCTGGTGCTCACCGCCACCGGCGATTTGTCGCGCAACCGCCAGGTCGGTCTGGCGTTGGCCTCTGGCGCCAGCCTGCCCGAGATCCTGGCCCGGCTGGGCCATGTGGCCGAGGGCGTGCACACTGCCCCGACGCTGCAGGCGCGTGCCCGCGGCTGCGGGGTTGAAATGCCGATCACCGATGCGGTGGTCGCGGTGTTGCAAGGCGAGTTGGCGCCAGCGCAGGCGCTGCGCCAGCTGATGGCGCGCGAGGCCAGGACCGAGGTCTGAGGCCTCTAGACTCGACCGATTTCGGTCAAGCGCTGCCCGCGTATCCTTGCTGGCGCCAGGCTTCGAAAACCGCCACCGCGACCGAATTGCTCAGGTTCAGACTGCGCTGGCCTGGGCGCATCGGCAGCCGTACCCGTCGCTCGCTCGCCACGCTGTCGCGCACCATGTCCGGCAGGCCCGAGGTTTCGCAGCCGAACACCAGCCAGTCGCCCGGCTGCCAGGCCACTTCGCCCAGCATCTTGGTGCCTCGGGTGCTGAAGGCCCAGAGCTGCCCGCCCGCAGCCTGCTGCGCAGCTTGCAGCGCAGCCCAGTCGACATGGCGCTGCACCGCGGTGAATTCATGGTAATCCAGCCCTGCGCGCCGCAGCAGCTTGTCATCCATTGAAAAACCCAGCGGCTCCACCAGGTGCAGCGCGCAGCCGGTGTTGGCGGCGAGCCGGATCACGTTGCCGGTGTTGGGCGGTATTTCGGGGTGGACGAGCACGATGTGGAACATGGCTCGGTGATTGTCGCGTGCTGGCCTGCCGGTCTCAGCGCTGCGGCGCTGGCGTGCGCGCCAGCGCCCACAGTTGTACGCTGGCGACGCCGGCGCGCAGCAAAGCCTGGCTGGCTGCGGCGGCGGTCATGCCGGTCGTCAGCACATCGTCGACCAGCGCCACGCGGCGTCCCACCAGCCCAGCCGCTGCGCTGGTTTCGACCCACATCGAATCGCGCAGGTTGCGTGCGCGCTCGCGACGGCCGAGTCCGACTTGATGCGGCGTGTCGCGCAACCTCAGCATCGCGCCCGCATGTGCCGGCAAGCCCATATTTGTGGCCAACCGGCGCGCCAACTCCCAGGCCTGGTTGTAGCCGCGCTCGGCCAGGCGCGCGGGGCTGAGCGGCACCGGCAGCACACAGTCGACCGCGGCCGCGCCGGCCTTGTCGACAGCTTCGGCCATCAGGTCGGCCAGCAAGCCGGCCAGTTCGGGTTGGTCGTTGAACTTGAAGCGACTCAGCAGCCGGTCCCAGGGAAACTCATAGACGACTGCGGCGATGCAGCGTGAATAGGGCGGTGGATCGCACAGGCATGTGCCGCAGATCAGGCCGCTGACGCCGGGCAGCGCACAGCTTGGGCAGACGGTGTTTCGGGCGCTGCCGAAGCGCGCCAGGCATTGTTGGCACAGGCTGCGGCGGTCCCAACTGCCACACAAAAGGCAGGGTCTAGGCATGCTCAACCAACTTTGTTGCGCGGGCTGCCGGGTTGGGGTGGACATCGGCCAGCGCATGGCGTCAATATACTGCTCAACCAATGTCTGATGTCACCTCCCGATCGCCTGCCGTCGACGCCGCAGCGCTGGCCCATGTGCTGCGGCGACTGGCCCGCGCCGAGGGTCCGCCATGGCTGCACCAGGAACTGGCACGCCGCATGGCCGAGCGCCTGCCGGTGATCAAACAAGCACCGCAGTCCTGGCTTGACTGGTGGGGTTTCACCGGCGCCAGCGCGCAGGCGGTGCAGGCAGTCTGGCCGCAGGCCAGGCGCAGCATCGTCGAACCCACGGTAGCGCTGGCCGAACGCAGCCGCCAGGCCCTGCAATCGCCCTGGTGGGCCTGGGGCAGGCGGCGACTTCAGGCTTCGGTGTGTTTGGAGGCCGATGTGCCAGTCGGTCAGTCGCAAATGCTGTGGTCGAACCTGAACCTGCACGCCAGCGCCGATCCGGCGCTGACACTGGCGCAGTGGCACCGGGCGCTGGCGGTCGACGGTTTTGTGATGTTCTCGACCTTCGGCCCCGATACTTTGCGCGAACTGCGCGCGGTTTATGCAGAACTGGACTGGCCGGCACCGCATCCGGCCTATGCCGACATGCACGATCTGGGCGATTTGATGGTGCATGCCGGCTTTGCCGACCCGGTGATGGATCAGGAGATGCTGCGGCTGACCTGGAGCAGTCCCGAGGCCTTGCTGGCTGAGTTGCGTGGTCTGGGTGGGCATCTGGGTCAAGGTCGACCGGCGGGTTTGCGCACCAAGCGTTGGCGCGAGCGCCTGTTGCAGGCCTTGGCGCGTCGCGCTGATTCGCAAGGCCGTATCGGCATGAGTTTCGAGCTGGTCTATGGCCACGCTTACAAAGCTGCGCCGCGCCCCGCGCGCGGCGCGCCAGTGACGGTCTCACTGGATTCATTGCGCTCGACGCTGCCCAAACGCCATCGCTGAAGCACAGCAGTCTGGTAGGGGTTTACCACTGGGCTAGAATCCAATGTTGATTTAGAACGCGCTGCTTGGATCAGGGGTTTGTGAGCCCTTTCGAGCACTGCGCCAAGTCATGATTCGCGCCTTGGCCATGCACGGCTGAAGTTAGAACTTGAAGCTCCCAACATATTGCTTTCAACCATGTCCGTCACTTTCGTCCCCAGCCCCTGGCCCGCGCCTTCAGTGCCGAGGCTTGATGCTGGCTGGCGTTTTGGCCGCGAGCATTTGCTGCCTTTGGCTTGGTCCTTCGATCTGCGCCGCAATGTCTCGATCACACCGCGGCAGTTGCTGGTGGCTTATGCGCTTCTGTGCGGGCTGTCTTTGTTGGTCGCGGCGGGTTTTTGGTGGCAGGGTGTGGTGGCAGTGGGTGTCTACACATTGCTTGAATTGGTCGCGCTGGGCGTGGCCTTGTTGGTCGTCGCACGCCATGCGGGTGATCGCGAACTGATCACGCTGTGCGGCCGGGAACTGACGGTCGAGCAACGTTTCGGTCCGGGCGTTGAGCGTTCACTGTTCCGGGCCGAATGGGTTCGGGTGGAACCGGTGGCCGATGATGGGTCGCTGGTGGAGTTGTCGGGTGAAGGGCGCAGCGTGCGGGTGGGTCGGCATGTTCGTCCGGAGTTGCGGGTTGCGCTGGCGCAGGAGTTGCGGCGGGCTTTGCGTCTGTCGCGCACGGCCAGTGAACAGGTTGTGGATCACGAACTTAAAACATGATGATGAAGACAACAAACACGTTGATGTCTCGGGCCTGTCAGGGGGCAGCATGCCTCGGTGCGGTCTTTGCAACCCAGACCGCGATTGCGGGTGATCTGGCGGGAGGGCCGGCGAAAAACCAGCTTGACCTGCACCCGGCGGTGACCCGGATCGCCAGCGACATCCACAGCCTGCACAATTACATGTTGATCGTTTGCCTGGTGATCTTCATCGCAGTGTTCGGCGTGATGTTCTATTCGATCATCAAGCATCGCAAATCGGTGGGCCACAAAGCAGCCCACTTCCACGAGAGTGTTGGCGTGGAGATCGCCTGGACCATCGTGCCTTTCGTGATCGTCGTCGGGATGGGCATGGCCGCGACCAAGACGGTGGTCGCGATGAAGGACACCAGCAACGCCGATCTCACGATCAAGGCCACTGGCATGCAATGGAAGTGGGGCTACGACTACCTCAAGGGTGAAGGTGAAGGCATAGGCTTTGTCTCGACAATCGATGTTGCGCATCGCAACATGTCTGATTCGGGTCACCCTTCGGGCGACAACTACCTGCTCAAGGTCGACAACCCGCTGGTGGTGCCGGTCAACAAGAAGATCCGCATCATCACCACCGCCAACGACGTGATCCACTCTTGGATGGTGCCGGCGTTTGCGGTCAAGCAAGATGCGATCCCCGGATTCGTCCGCGACGCTTGGTTCCGCGCTGAGAAGACCGGCGATTTCTACGGACAATGTGTCGAGCTTTGTGGCAAGGAGCACGCTTACATGCCGATCCATGTCAAGGTGCTGACAGCCGAGAACTATGCCAAGTGGGTGGACGACAAGAAAAAAGAGATCGCTGCCAAGGCCGATGATCCGTCCAAGGTCTGGGTGTTGGACGCGCTGGCTGCCCGCGGCGAGAAGGTCTACAACGCCAACTGCGCGATCTGTCACCGACCTGACGGCAAGGGTGCCGGCCCGATCAAGCCGATTGACGGCGCTGCGGTGGTCAATGACGTCGATAAATTCAAGCAGGTGATGGTGTTGCTCAATGGACAGAACAACGGTGCGATGCCGTCGTGGAAGGCGCTGTCCGACACCGAGATTGCGGCGGTGGTGACCTACACCAAAAACAATTGGTCCAACAAGACCGGCCAGATCGTGCAGCCCGCTGACGTTGTCGCAGCGCGCAAGCCTTGATCCGATTTTCCCAAGAACCGCCAGAACTGTCCGCTGAAAGGCAACGCCCATGAGCGCCGTCCTCGACCACCACCACGGGTCTCACGACCACGATCACGCCCACGACGATCACCATGACGATCACCACGACCACGGCCCGTTGCCGGGCTGGCGGCGCTGGGTCTTTGCGACGAACCACAAGGACATCGGCACGATGTACTTGTTGTTCTCGTTCACCATGCTGATGGTCGGTGGCATCCTGGCGATGTGCATTCGCGCTGAACTCTTCCAACCCGGGCTGCAATTCTTCAACCCGCAGTTGTTTAACCAGTTCACCACGATGCACGGGCTGATCATGGTGTTCGGCGCCATCATGCCGGCTTTCGTCGGCTTTGCGAACTGGATGATCCCGATGCAGATCGGCGCGGCCGACATGGCTTTTGCGCGGATGAACAACTTCAGCTTCTGGCTGCTGATTCCGGCTGCGCTGATGCTGGTCGGATCGTTCTTTATGCCGGGCGGCGCCCCCGCTGCGGGCTGGACGCTGTACGCGCCGTTGACGCTGCAGATGGGCCCATCGATGGACGCCGGCATTTTTGCGATGCACATCATGGGTGCGTCGTCGATCATGGGCTCGATCAACATCATCGTCACGCTGCTCAACATGCGCGCGCCTGGCATGACGCTCATGAAAATGCCGCTGTTCTGCTGGACCTGGCTGATCACCGCCTACTTGCTGATCGCGGTGATGCCTGTGTTGGCCGGCGCGATCACGATGACGCTGACTGATCGCCACTTCGGCACCAGTTTCTTCAGCCCGGCCGGCGGCGGTGACCCGGTGATGTACCAGCACATCTTCTGGTTTTTCGGCCACCCCGAGGTCTACATCATGATCTTGCCGGCCTTCGGCATTGTCAGCGCCATCATCCCGACCTTTGCCCGCAAGCGCTTGTTCGGCTACACCTCGATGGTCTACGCGACTGCGTCGATCGCGATCCTGTCGTTCATCGTCTGGGCCCATCACATGTATGCCACTGGCATGCCGGTGACCGGTCAGTTGTTCTTCATGTACGCGACGATGCTGATTGCGGTGCCCACCGGCGTGAAGATCTTCAACTGGATCGCGACGATGTGGCGCGGGTCCATGACTTTCGAGACGCCTATGCTGTGGGCCGTGGGCTTCATCTTTGTGTTCACGATCGGTGGTTTCACCGGCCTGATCCTGGCGATGGCGCCTATCGACATCCAGTTGCAGGATACCTACTACGTGGTGGCTCACTTCCATTACGTGCTGGTGGCAGGATCGCTGTTTGGCCTGTTCGGCGGTGTCTACTTCTGGGGCCCGAAGTGGACCGGCGTGATGTACTCCGAGAGCCGAGGCAAGATCCACTTCTGGGGTTCGTTGATCACCTTCAACGTCACCTTCTTCCCGATGCACTTCCTGGGTCTGGCTGGCATGCCGCGGCGCTACGCCGATTACCCGATGCAGTTCGCCGACTTCAACATGCTCGCCTCGATCGGCGCTTTCGGATTTGGCCTGATGCAGGTCTATTTCTTTGTCTTCGTGGTGATTCCTATGATGCGTGGGCAGGGGGTCAAGGCGCCGCAGAGCCCGTGGGAGAGCGCCGAGGGCCTGGAGTGGGAACTGCCGTCTCCGGCGCCGTTTCATTCCTTCGAGACCCCACCCAAGCTTGACATCACGGCGACCAAGGTGCTGGCTTGAGCCGGGTCGAAGTGATGGCTGTTTCTGATTCGCAGCGCAAGGCCAATCGCAGGCTGGGTTTGGTGCTGGCGTCGGTGGCCTTGGTGTTCTTTCTTGGTTTCATGACCAAGATGGTTTTGCTCGGTCGCTGAGCGACCGGCTTTGCACATTCGCTGACCCGACATGGCACTGTCTTCTCTGCTCGCTCGACTGCACCGCGACAACCGTCGCATGATGGGTAAGCTCGGCGTGATCGCTCTGGCGATGTTCGGCTTTGGCTATGCCTTGGTGCCGATGTACCGCAGCATCTGCGATGCGCTGGGCATCAACGTGTTGTCGATCAGCGAGCGGGTGACTTCCGGTGTGGGCAGTCGCAAGGCGAGCACACAGGTCGACCTGTCGCGCAGCATCACGGTCGAGTTCGATGCCAATGCCCGAGGCGTGTTCGACTTCAAGCCGGCCGTGAGGTCTTTGCAAGTCCATCCCGGCGAGATGACCACCGTGATGTACGAGTTCCGCAACATCCAAAACCGCACGCTGGCTGCGCAGGCCATCCCCAGCTATGCGCCGATGCAGGCCAGTGCACACTTCAACAAGCTCGAGTGCTTTTGTTTCAACGAATACACGCTCAAGCCAGGCGAGAGCAAGCAGTGGCCGGTGGTGTTCTATGTCGATGCCAAGTTGCCCAAAGACGTCACCACCATCACTTTGTCCTACACCTTTTTCGAGGTTGCGGGCAAGGTGGTGGGTCAGGGCGCTGCGACCCCGGGCAAGTCATCATGAGTGGCTTGCCTGAGAACGCTGTCGAACGCAAGTTTCCTCTGCTGCAGACCTTCAAGGCTGTCGCTTGGTCGTTTTTCGGCGTGCGACGCTCCGCTGGTTACGCCCAGGACATGGCCAAGCTCAATCCGGTCCATGTGGTCATTGCCGGGATCGTTGGCGCGGGCTTGTTTGTCTGCGCGCTGGTGCTGCTGGTCAAGTGGGTGGTGGGCAGTGGCGTGGCCACCTGAACCTGCCGACTCATCGCTTCATTCAATCCATTCATTTTCAGGTTTCGAGGAGTACATATGTCCGCAGCGACGCCCCATGGGCCCATGCCCTACTACTTCGTGCCCAGCCCTTCACAGCACCCGGCCATGGCCGCGCTGGGCCTGTTTTTTGTGATCCTCGGCGCAGGCCAATGGATCAATGGTGTCGGCTGGGGTAAGTATTCCTTGATCATGGGCTTGTTGATCCTGTGGTCGACACTGTTCGTCTGGTTCAAGCAGGCCATCGGCGAGAGCGAGGCTGGCCAGTACTCCGAGCGTGTCGATGTGTCGTTCCGCTGGAGCATGAGTTGGTTCATCTTCTCCGAGGTGATGTTCTTCGCGGCCTTCTTCGGCGCGCTGTACTGGGCCCGCGTGCACTCGATCCCGACCTTGGGAAACCTCGATCATCAAGTGCTGTGGCCTGACTTCAAGGCGATCTGGCCCAGTGCTGGTGGCGGCATCACCGGCTCTCCGGCAGGCACCGTCGAGCCCTTCTCGACCATGGGCCCTTGGCCGATCCCGACCATCAACACCGCAATTCTGTTGACCTCCGGTCTGACCCTGACCATCGCCCACCATGCTTTGATTGCCGGCCATCGGGCCAAGACCATTGCCTGGATGTGGGTCACCGTCGTGCTGGGCGCCACCTTCGTCGGTTTCCAAGGTTTCGAGTATTACCATGCCTACCATGAGCTCAACCTCAAGCTGAGTTCAGGCATTTTCGGTTCGACCTTCTTTATGTTGACCGGTTTTCACGGTTTCCATGTCTTCATCGGCATGCTGATGCTGCTGTTCATCACACTGCGCTTGCGCAAAGGCCATTTCACACCCGAGCGCCATTTTGGTTTCGAAGGTGCTGCCTGGTATTGGCACTTCGTCGACGTGGTGTGGCTGGGTCTGTACGTCCTGGTCTACTGGTTCTGAAAATACTGCCGGCCTGCGTGTCGCAGGTTGCTCAACTGCAAGAACGCCGCCGCGAGCGGCGTTTTTTTTGCGAGGCCCGGCACAGCTCTGCGCTTGGGCTCAACGTCCAGTGGGCAGGCCGGTGGGTTGGATCCAACCCATGGACCAGCTCAACAGAATGAACAGGAATAGCGCGATCGACAGGCCGATGCGCAGCGTCAGCGCGCGGGCCATGCGCTTGTCGCGCGAAGCGGGTTTTTCACCCTTGCGCAGCATGAACAGGCCGGCTCCGGCCAATGAGGCCAACACGAGTATCAGTGCAATGACGATGAGGATTTTCATGGTGTCAGATTATCGGCGGCGCCCATGACCTCGCTGGGCCGCTGGCGTTTGGGTGGCTTGCTGCTGCTGGTGGTCGCTGTGTTGTCAGCCGCGCTGACGGCCCGACTGGGTGTTTGGCAGCTCGACCGAGCGCGCCAAAAATTGGACTTGCAGCAGCAGATTTTGTCGCGCGCTGCGCTGGTGCCGCTGCCTCAGTCCATGTTGGCACGCAACGCCAGCGATGCCCAAGCCCAGCAATACCGGCGCACCAGCCTGCGCGGGCGCTGGCTGAGCGAGCGCACCATCTACCTCGACAATCGACAGATGAATTCTCGCCAAGGCTTCTACGTTCTGACGCCCTTGCTGCTCGACGAGGGCGATGCGGTGCTGGTGCAACGCGGCTGGAGTCCGCGCGATTTCGCCGATCGCAGTCGGCTGGTGCCACTCGACACGCCGGCGGGTGAGGTGACGGTGACTGGCCGTATCGCACCGCCGCCGAGCCGGTTGTTTGCGTTCGGCGGCGCTGAGCTTGGTCGCATCCGGCAAAATGTTGATCTTGAAGCCTTGGCGCGCGAGATCGGCGTGCCCTTGCGGCCTTTGTCTGTGCAGCAGACCGATCTGGTCGTCACGCCTGCGATTGATTCGGCCCAGGTCGGTGACCTCTTGCAGCGGCAATGGCCCGCACCAGCGGCCGATGTCAGCAAGAACCAGGGCTATGCTTTGCAGTGGTTTGCGCTGTGCGCCCTGATCACAGGCCTGTATGTCTGGTTCCAACTCCTTAGACCGCGCTTGGCGCGACCCCATGGCTGATCCCACTGAACCGCTTGGCCTGACTGTCCATTCGATGCCACTGCCAGCTGAGGCACTGACCCGCCAACGTGCCAGCGGCCGATTCAAGATGCTGCTGGTGCTGCTGGTCTGCGCCGCGCCGGTACTGGCGAGCTATTACACCTATTTCATCGCCCGGCCGGGTGGCGGTACGGCCTACAGCACCTTGATCCAGCCGGCTGTGCCCGCGCCAGCGGTGCAGGCCCTGACTGCCGATGGTCAGTCGCAGCCGCTGCGCGGTCTGGCTGGCCAGTGGTTGCTGGTCGTGGTATCCGGCGGTGGCTGCGATCCGGCCTGCGAGAAGCGGCTGTTTTTGCAGCGGCAGCTGCGCGAGATGACCGGTCGCGAAGCCGACCGCGTCGACAAACTCTGGCTGCTGATCGACGACGCACCGATTGCGCCAGCGCTGCAGCAAGCGATGCTGGGCAGTCCGGCGATGAACATCCTGCGTTTACCACGCGCCGTGGTGTCGGCCTGGCTACAACCCGCGCCCGGTCAGGCACTTGAGGACCATCTCTATATCGTCGATCCGCTGGGCGACTGGATGATGCGCGCGCCGGCCAACGCCGATCCGTCCAAACTCAAGCGCGACGTCGAGCGCTTGCTGCGAGCCTCTGCCGGTTGGGACAAGGCAGGTCGGCAGGCGCTGGTCGACACCTCGGCGGCCTCAGCCGCCAAGCCCTGAGACTGTGGTTCCGATGCCAGCCCTGCCGGACTTTCCGCCGCTGCTGCGCCTTGCGCTGCTGGCGGGGCTGATCGCGTTGCTGCCGCTGTGTTGGTGGGGTCTGCGCCAGCGTGGTGCATCGATCAACACGCGCTTGGCAGCGTTGACGGCGCTGACCTTGTTCTTGACCTTCGATCTGATCGTCTTCGGCTCCTTCACGCGGCTCAGCGATGCCGGCCTGGGGTGCCCCGATTGGCCTGGCTGTTACGGCGAAGCCAGTCCGCTAGGCGCCCATGGCGACATCCAGGCGGCGCAGGCGGCGCTGCCAAGCGGACCGGTCACACTGGCCAAAGCCTGGATCGAAATGATCCACCGCTACTTGGCGATGGCGGTGGGCTTGCTGATCTTGGTGGCGGCTTTGATCAGCTGGCGCGTTCGCGGGGCGCTGCCGCATTCTCGATGGTGGGCTGCAGCGACCTTGGGCTGGGTGATCGTGCAGGGCCTGTTTGGCAAATACACCGTCACGCTCAAGCTCTACCCGGCCATCGTCACGCTGCATTTGATGGGCGCGATGGTCCTGCTGGCGCTGCTGGTGCTGCAGCATGAGTCCTTCCGCGCACGGCCCTTGGTCTTGCGGGCCGGTCTTGCGCCGAGCGCGGTGCTGCTGGTGCTGGGTGTCGTGCTATTTCAGATTGCACTCGGCGGCTGGGTCAGCACCAATTACGCGGTCTTGGCCTGCACCGGGTTCCCGACCTGCAACAGCCAATGGTGGCCGGCAATGGATGTCGGTCAAGGCTTCACGCTGCTGCGTGAGCTGGGCCGGTCAGGACATGGCGCATTCTTGAATTTCGATGCACTGGTGGCGATCCACATGGCGCATCGGCTGTTTGCGCTGGCCGCTCTCGCCGCTCTGGTCACGCTGTCATGGCGCTTGTGGCGCCAGGATGCTGCAGTGGCCCGGCGCTATGCGCTGGCGCTGGCGGGCCTGATCCTCTGGCAAGCCGCCAGCGGATTGTCTAACGTCGTGTTGGGTTGGCCAATGATCGCTGCGCTGGCGCACAGTGCAGGTGCCGCCGGCCTGGTCGCGGCGCTGACCTCCTTGTGGGCGCGCGCTCGGGCCACAGCGCCCGCTCTGCGTCCGCAGTTCACGCCTTCTCCTGCCGCTGGCGATCTGTACGCCGCCAGAACCTCACCGCAACGATGACTGCCTCGATCCCCTCTCCCGTCACGCTGGCCACCCGTTGGCGGCAGTACATGGCGCTGACCAAGCCCCGCGTGGTGCTGCTCATCGTTTTTTGCGCGGTGATCGGCATGCTGCTGGCCGAACCTGGATGGCCCAGACTGGCCTTGGCGTTGCCGGCCACCCTGGGCATCTGGCTGGTGTCGAGTGCAGCGGCGGCGTTCAACTGCCTGGTCGAGCAGGCGATTGACAGCAAGATGGTGCGCACCGCTTGGCGTCCGACCGCCAAAGGCGAACTCAGCAACCGCCAGGCCTTGGTGTTCTCGACGCTGTTGTGCGGGGCGGGCAGTGCGGTGCTCTATTGCTTCGTCAATTCGTTGACGATGTGGCTGACCTTCGCGACTTTTGTCGGCTACGCGGTGATCTACACCGTCGTGCTCAAACCGATGACGCCGCAGAACATCGTGATCGGCGGCGCATCAGGCGCCATGCCGCCCGTGCTGGGTTGGGCTGCGATGCGCGGCGACGTCGGCCCCGAGGCGGTGGTGATGTGCCTGATCATCTTCTTGTGGACGCCGCCGCATTTTTGGGCCTTGGCCTTGTACCGGGTCGAGGACTACCGCCGCTCCGGGCTGCCGATGCTGCCGGTCACCCATGGTTCGGATTTCACGCGCCTGAACGTGCTGCTCTACACATTGGTGCTGTTCGCGGCCACGCTGCTGCCCTTCATCATCGGCATGAGCGGCTGGATCTACCTGGCTTGCGCCGTGGTGCTGGGCGGCTGGTTCATTGCCTTTGGCTGGATGCTGTGGCGTGACTACAGCGACGCGCTGGCGCGCAAGACATTCCGCTTTTCGATCCTGCACCTGTCGCTGCTGTTCGCCGCGCTGCTGCTCGACCACTACCTGATGCCCTGGTGGCAAGGATCGTGATGACCACTTCAGCAATGCGTCGACAATGGCTCGCAATGGCCGCGGCGGCGCTGCTATCGGGCTGCGACGGCGCCGCGCCCAAGCCGTCGTTCAAAGGGGTGGACATCACCGGCGCTGAATATGCCCGCAAGCTCTCGTTGACCGATGGCGATGGCCAGCCACGGACGCTGGCTGAGTTCAAGGGCAAGCTGGTGGTGGTGTTCTTCGGCTACACCCAATGCCCAGACGTCTGCCCGACCACGCTGGCCGAACTGGCCGAGGTCAAACGCTCGCTCGGTGCCGATGGTGCGCGGGTGCAGGGCATCTTTGTCAGCCTTGATCCCGAGCGCGACAGCGCCGCGTTGCTCAAGTCCTATGTCGCGAGTTTCGGACCTGACATCATCGGCTTGCGCGGCAGTCTGGACCAGACCAAGGCGGTGGCCAAGGAGTTCAAAGTGTTCTTCGCCAAGGCGCCGGGTAAGACCGAGACCAGCTACACCGTCGACCACACCGCTGGCTCGTATGTGTTCGACGCGCAAGGCCGCGTTCGCCTGTTCACCCGCTACGGCAGCGGCGCCCAGGCGCTGGCCGATGACCTGAAAATCCTGCTGGCCGAAAAACCCTGATCGAGCGGGCTTGATGAAAAAAAAGCCACCCTGAGGTGGCTGTTCATGTGGCGGCGCGATGGCTCAGGCTGTGGTTTCCAGCGCCTTGCGCATCTTCTTCATCGCAGCCACCTCGATCTGGCGGATTCGCTCGGCACTGACGCCGTACTCGGCGGCCAGATCATGCAGCGTCATGCCGCCCGAGTTGTCGTCATTGACCTTGAGCCAGCGTTCCTCGACGATGCGGCGACTGCGTGCGTCCAGCACTTCTAGCGCTTGCACCAGACCTTCGCCCGACTGCGCGTCGCGGCGCCGACCTTCGAGCACCTGGGTCGGCT
Organism: Betaproteobacteria bacterium; assembly: GCA_010030205.1. GTDB lineage: Bacteria > Pseudomonadota > Gammaproteobacteria > Burkholderiales > Burkholderiaceae_C > Pseudaquabacterium. The sequence continues at coordinate 29,528 of RGQD01000002.1, read as the reverse complement.
CACCAGAATCATCGGCCAGGTAGGCGATTGGGGCGTAGCTTTCCTCGTTGTCGTCGTTCTGTGGGTCGAGCGCAACATCGCCACCCGACAACCGGGTTTCCATCTCGATCACCTCGGACGGCTTGACCTTGAGGGTGGCGGCCATCTGCGCAATATCGGCCGACGACAAGGTGTTGCGGTGGGCGTTGGCATCGCTGGCCTTGCTCTTGAGGCGTTGCTTCATCGACCGCAGGTTGAAGAACAGCTTGCGCTGCGCTTTGGTGGTGGCGAGCTTGACCATGCGCCAATTGCGCAGGATGTATTCGTGGATCTCGGCCTTGATCCAGTGCATCGCATAGCTCACCAAGCGCACCCCTTGATCAGGGTCGAATCGCTTGACGGCCTTCATCAGCCCGATATTGCCTTCCTGGATCAGATCGCCGTGCGGCAGACCGTAGCCCAGATATTGGCGTGAGATCGAAACCACCAAGCGCAGGTGCGACAGCACCAATTTTCCGGCAGATGCCACATCCGCCTCTTCGCGCAAACGGCGCGCAAAGAGTTTCTCTTCATCCTGCGTCAACATCGGCAGACGGTTCACCGCCGAGATGTAGGCGTCGAGGTTGCCGAGTGAGGGCACCAAGGCCCAAGGGTCGCGTACGGACAGAGAGGTGGCGGTGTTCATGGTGGGTTAGGACTTGCTGACAGCAACTTGGTTCCGTTCATATTAGCACTCTCCCTAATGGAGTGCCAAAACAAGGTGTGCCAGGGCTGGATCAAGCTGACATGGCGCGCCGCAGGTGGCGCAGCATGTCACATCATGCAGTCTCGGGCTGTCAAGGGATTGCCAAGTCTCAAATCGGTATCTTGGTCGCGGCATGGACGTCGGGTCTGTGCATCAGCGTCTCAGCGCAAGGGTCTTGCTGGCCAGCCTGGGCTGACGCCTTGGTTGCAGGCATAGCTAGAAAGCGCCCTAGACTGTCGGGCTTGACCGCCTCCGCCAACTCTTCTTCGACCCTGCTGACGCTGGCGCCCGCGCTGCGACCCGGCCTGCTGCGCTGGGCGCTGCCGGTCACGCTGGCGGTGCAGTCGGCCTCGGCGGCATCGGTGATCGCGCCAGCGGTGGCTGCGCCGGCACTGCTGGCCGCGCTAGGCCTGGGCACCGCAGCGGTCGGCGTCTACATCGCGATCGTCTACCTTGGGGCGATGGCCGCCACCCTGTGGGGCCCTGCGCTGGTGCAGCGCTGGGGACCGATCCGCGTCAGCCAGGCAGGGCTGGCGCTGTCGGCGATGGGCCTGGGACTGATGGCCGTGCCGCAGGTGGCGGTTGCGGCGCTGGGTGCGTTGCTGCTGGGCCTGGGCTACGGCCCGATCACGCCGGCGAGTTCGCAGATGCTGGCGCGCACCACGCCGCCCGAGCGCTACGGTCTGGTGTTTTCGGTCAAGCAGACCGGTGTGCCCTTGGGCGGCGTGCTGGCCGGGCTGCTGGTGCCACCGGTGCTGCTGGTGGCCGGCGCTGCTGCGGCGCTGGCACTGGTGGCGGGCCTGTGCCTGTTGTCCTTGCTGCTGGCGCAAGGCCTGCGCAGCGCTTTGGACTCGCTGCGCGTGGCCGGTGGTGCGCTGCCGGGCTGGGCGCAGTTGCAGCAGCCGCTGCAGTTGGTCCGTGGTCACCCGGTGCTGCGCCGCTTGGCCGCCTGTACCTTTGTGTTCTCGTTGGTGCAACTCAGCCTGGGTGCTTACCTGGTGAGTTTTCTGACCACCGACCTGGGCTGGGGTTTGGTTCGCGCCGGCGTGGCGCTGTCGGTGGCCCAGGCCGCCGGCGTGGCCGGTCGCATCGTTTGGGGCTGGGTGGCCGACCGCTGGCACGGCGGCCCTCGCTTGACGCTGCTGGGCTTGGCGGCAGCAATGGCCGCAGCCGGACTGTTGATGCCGCTGCTGACTGCCGGCACGCCAAGCGCCTGGGTGATGCTGCTGCTGGCGACATACGGCGCTACTGCGATAGGCTGGAATGGCGTCTTCCTGGGCACGGTGGCCAGGCTGGTGCCGACGTCGCAGGCTGCCACGGCCACCGGCGGGTGCCTGTTTTTCACCTTCTTCGGCGTCGTGATCGGCCCGCCTATCTTCGGCTTGGCGGCCAGTGGCTTCGGCCGTGTCGGTCCGGCGTTTGCGCTGCTGGCCTTGCCGCTGGCCGGCGTGTTGTGGGCGCTGTCGCGCGGTCGCTGGGTCGAGACGGTCAGGTCAAGCGCGCAGGCTTGAGTCAGCTGCGGCCTGACCTCCATCACGACGCCGGTTCTGAGGCATTCAGAGGGCGCCGTGGGCCTCGACGTAGAGCGCGTACACCGAGTGACAGCTGGTCATGTAGAGACGGTTGTTCTTCGGGCCGCCGAAGCACAGATTGGCGCAGCGCTCGGGCAGGCGGATGAAGCCTATGGCCTTGCCTTGCGGATTGAACACCATCACGCCGTCCAGGTCCTCGGACTTGCCCTTGAGCTGGTAGACCTTGCGCCCGCCGATGTCGGTCGGCTCGGCCTGCAAGGCGCCATTGCTGCCCCAGCCGCACCACAGGTTGCCGTCACGGTCGACCCGGAAGCCGTCCATCGCGCCCTGGTCTGCGGCGTCGATCAGCTTGGTCTTGTTGGACAAGCTCATGCCGTCAGCACCCACGTCGTAGCTCCAGATGCTGCGATTGGGCGTGCCTTTCCACTCGACCACGTAGAGCTTTTTCTCGTCCGGTGAGAAGGCCAGGCCGTTCGGGTTGACCAACTCCGTCAGCACCGCGCTGATCTTGCCATCCGCGGCGATGCGGTAGACGTTGGTCGTGGCCTGTTCAGGCTTGGCCCGCGAGCCTTCCCACTCGCCGTTGATGCCGAACAGCGGGTCGGTGAACCATATCGAGTCGTCGGACTTGACGACGATGTCGTTCGGCGCATTGAGCCGTTTGCCCTCGAAATTGTCAGCGAGCACGGTGATCTTGCCGTCGCGCTCGGTGCGTGTGACGCGGCGGGTCACCGAATGCTCGCAGCTCACCAACCTGCCCTGGCGGTCACGGGTGTTGCCATTGGCGTAGTTGGCGTTGGCGCGGAAGACGCTGAAACTGCCGTCTTTCTCGCTGTATTTCATGATGCGGTTGTTGGGGATGTCGCTGACCAGCAGGTAAGCGCCCTCGGGGAAGTAGACCGGGCCTTCGGCCCAGCGCATGCCGGTGGCGACCTGCTCGACCGTGCTGCTGTAAATGCGGTACTTGGCGAAGCTCGGGTCCAGGATCTGCACCGCCGCGTCTGGGTAACGCTGGTTGGGCTTGAAATCGAAGGACTGCGCCCAGGCGCTGGCACCGATTGCGGTCAGGCTCGTGCCGGCGGCGGCTTTGAGGAAGCTGCGGCGGGGGCTGGTGTGGTCATCTTGCATGGGTCGTCTCCGTGATGTGGGCCTTGCGGGCCTGGGTGTGGCGGTTTTCACCACCGTTTGAAACCTGGTGGCGGGGCGGTTCGGCTGACGGCGGGTTTGAACACACCAATGCTTGGCATGTCAACGGTCCAGCGCTGGGCGCTTGGGGTTGAAGGTCCAGCCAGGGATCAAGTACTGCATCGCGATGGCGTCGTCGCGCGAACCCAGGCCGTGCTGCCGGTAAAGCTGATGGGCTTTCTCGACCTCGACCATGTCGAGTTCGATGCCAAGACCCGGTTTGTTCGGCACCTGGACATGGCCGCCGACAATCTGCAGCGGTTCGACGGTCAGGCGCTGGCCGTCCTGCCAGATCCAGTGGGTGTCTATGGCCGTGACGCGTCCCGGTGCGGCCGCGCCGACATGGGTAAACATCGCCAGCGAAACGTCAAAGTGGTTGTTCGAATGCGAGCCCCAGGTCAGCCCCCAGTCGCGGCAGGTCTGCGCCACCCGAACCGATCCGGCCATGGTCCAGAAATGCGGGTCGGCCAGCGGGATGTCAATCGATTGCAGCGACAGCGCGTGGCTGAGCTGGCGCCAGTCGGTGGCCACCATGTTGGTCGCCGTCGGCAGTCCGGTGGCGCGGCGGAACTCGGCCATCACCTCGCGGCCCGAGAAACCGTCTTCCGCGCCGCAGGGGTCTTCGGCATAGGCCACGACACCGCGCAGATCGCGCATCAGCCGGACTGCGTCCTGGAGCAGCCAGCCGCCGTTCGGATCGAGCGTCACGCGGGCCTGCGGGAATCGCTCGTGCAGCGCGTGGACTGCCGTGATCTCTTCTTCGGCGCGCAGCGCGCCGCCCTTCAACTTGAAGTCATTGAAGCCGTAGCGCTCGAACGCGGCTTCGGCCAAGCGCAGCACCGCCTCGGGCGTCATCGCCGCCTCATGGCGAAGACGGAACCAGTCGCAGTCGCTGTCATCTGCGGCGCCGAGACGGCTCGCGACATTGCCCACATAGGGTAGGTCGGTCTTGCGCTTGTCGCCGATGAAGAAAAGGTAGCCCAGCATCTCGACCGCGTCGCGCTGCTGCCCCTCGCCCAGCAGCGCCGCCACCGGCACGCCCAGGTGCTGGCCCAACAGGTCGAGCAAGGCCGATTCGATCGCTGTGACCGCATGGATGGTGGTGCGCAGATCGAAGGTCTGTTGCCCGCGTCCGCCCGAGTCTCGGTCGGCGAAGCGGCGCTGCACGTCCTGCAGCAGGCGCTGCTGCGAGCCCAGTGGCTGGCCGACGACCAGTTCACGCGCATCTTCTAGGGTCTGGCGGATCTTCTCGCCGCCAGGCACCTCGCCGACGCCAGTGCGCCCGGCGCTGTCGGTCAGGATCAGGAGATTGCGGGTGAAGAACGGACCATGCGCACCGCTCAGGTTGAGCAGCATGCTGTCGCGCCCGGCAACCGGGATGACGCGCAGCGCGGTGATGGTGGGGGTGGAGGAGGTGGTCATCACAGTCATGGGATCGTTTGGCGGTCGCGTCGGCGCCTCACCATCAAGCGGACGCCGCGGAACCGGCTCCGCCGGGCCGCTGGCGGCGCCCCCTTGAGGGGGAGCGGCGCAGCCGCTACGGGGGTGGGTGAAGCTAGTCTGCAGTGATCTTGCCGGCCTCAATCACCTTTTTCCAGCGTGCGAACTCGCTGGCCTGGAAAGCGGTGAATTGCTCCGGCGTGTTGCCAACGATCTCGAAGCCAAGTTCGACCAGCTTGGACTTGACTTGCGGGTCGTTCAGCCCGGCCAGCAGCGCTTCGTGCAGCTTGGCCTTGATGTCGACCGGCAGCCCTTTGGGCGCGGCAAACGCCTGCCAGCTGCTGACCGTGACGCCCTTGATGCCCAGTTCTTCCAACGTCGGCACCTCGGGGAGCAGCGCCGACCGCTTGGCGCTGGTGACGGCCAGCGCTCGCAACTTGCCGGCCTTGATGTTGGTGATGCCGGTGTTGATGTTCATGAAGGTGGCGTCCACTTGCCCGCCCAGCAAGTCGGACATCGCTGGCGCGCCGCCTTTGTACGGAATGTGCAGGCCGTTGGTGCCGGTCATTTGCCAGAACAGCTCGGCCGTCAGGTGGTCGCTCGAGCCGTTGCCCGACGAGGCAAAACTCATCTTGCCGGGATTGGCCTTGTGGAAGGCCAGCACATCGGACACCGACTTGTGCGGTGAGTTGGCTGGCACCGCCAGCACATTGGGCGCCTGCACTGCGACCGTGATGTAGTCGAAGTCCTTCAGCGGGTCATAACCCAGGTTCTTGAGCAGGTGCGGCCCAATGACGAACGGGCCGAGTGACGAGACGAAGACCGTGTAGCCGTCCGGCGCCGCGCGCTTGGCCAGTGCGGCGCCCACCGTACCGCCGGCGCCCGCTTTGTTGTCGACGATGAAGCTGGCGCCTAGCTTTTCCTGCAGCTTGGTGCCCAAGGTGCGGGCGATCATGTCGGTGGACCCTCCTGGCGGGAACGGCACCAACAGCGTCACAGGCTTGGCGGGCCAAGCCTGGGCTTGAGCGCCACCGGCCGCGACCAGCGCCAAGCACAGAGCCAACAACAGCTTTTTCATGCGCATTCCAAGTTTGATGGGCTGCGAGCGTCGCCCGAAAGGTAGCGCTACCATTTATGCTCGAGATGATAGCGCTACCAAGCGTCTCCGTGTTGTAGCTGACGCTAAGTATTTTCCCGGTCAAGTGCTCTGGCGATCGACGATCGAGAAGCCGATGTCGATCACGCACTGCTCGATGTTGCGGCCTTCTGCGCGGTCAACGATGAACTGCGCGGCCTGCCGGCCGATCGCCGTGCCGTTGATGTGCACCGTGGTCAGCGCCGGGTGCAGATCGGCTGCGAACTCGAGGTCGCCGAAGCCGACGATGGCCAGACGTTCGGGCACCGGGATGCTGCGGGCTTGCGCTTCGGTCAGCACGCCCAGCGCCAGCAGGTCGGAGCTGCAAAACACCGCGTCAATCCTGGGTCCGCCAGCCATCAATTCGGCCAGCGCGCTGCGGCCGCTTCTGAGCGTGGTCGGCGCTGGCACGACGATCGTCCGCACCGGCAACAGGCCCAGACCCAGGGCTGCGGCCTGAAAAGCCCCCAGGCGACGAGTGGCGCGTTCGTCGTCGCCGGCCACCACCGCGAACTTGCGCCGTCCCTTGCTGTGCAGGAACTCGGCCACTGCGCGGCCCACCTCCACATGGGAGAAACCGACCAGCATGTCGATCGGTGTTGGGGTCAGGTCCCAGGTCTCGACCACCGGGATGCCCGATGCCAGCAGCCTTCGGCGGCCCTCGGCCGAATGCATGATGCCTGTGAGCACGATGCCATCGGGGCGGCGCCCGATGATGGCCTCCAGCAACGCGTCCTCTCGCGACCCCACATAGCCGGACTGGCCCAGCATCAACTGGTAGCCGCGTTCGGCCAAGGCCTCGGTCAAGGCCTGGACTGTCTCGAGAAACACCGGTCCCGAGATCGTCGGGACGACTGCCGCGACCAGTTTGCTGCGGGTCGATGCCAGGCCGCCGGCCAGCAGGTTGGGCACATAGCCGGTGCGTGCGACCGCCTCACCGACTTTCTTGCGCACCTCGTCTGACACCTGCTCAGGCTTGTTCAGAGCACGCGAGGCGGTGATCGGCGCCACGCCGGCGAGCTTGGCCACATCGTGCAGCGTCACGGCGCCGCTGCCGCGCCGGCCGCGCCGGGGTGTGGCTTGTGTCATGGCATATTCTAGGAGGATGACAGCGCTACCTTTATTGGCTTGGCTGGCGGTGTACGATTCAATCTCTGGAGCCGATTGCCGCTTGCGGCCTGTCCCGGACATCTTGCCGACCTTGGCGACAGATCGGCTGGTGGTTGCCCCAAATCCATCGATCGCTGCCATCGCTGGTGCTCTCTCCAAACCCTGAAAAGCCACCATCCGCTGGACGGTTTGCCTCGCCACTTCAAGGACCTGCCATGACTTCCAACCAACTCAAGCTGGGCTTTATCGGACTGGGCATCATGGGTGCGCCGATGGCAGGCCAGCTGCTCAAGGCTGGGCACCGCCTGTTCGTCAACACCCGCAGCAAGGTGGCGGCCGAGTTGGCCGGTGCGACCGTCTGCGCCAGCGCGCGTGAAGTCGCCGAGCAGGCTGACATCGTCTTCATGATGCTGCCTGACACGCCCGACGTCGCGCAAGTGCTGTTCGGCGACAACGGTGTGGCCGCCGGACTGACTGCCGGCAAGACCGTGGTCGACATGAGCAGCATCTCGCCGATCGAGACCAAGGCCTTCGCCGCCAGGATCAACGCGCTGGGCTGCGACTATCTCGACGCGCCAGTCTCGGGCGGCGAGGTCGGCGCCAAGGCCGGCAGCTTGACGATCATGGTCGGCGGACCGGACCTGGTGTTCGATCGCATCAAGCCGCTGTTCGAACTGATGGGCAAGAACATCACGCTGGTCGGCGGCAACGGTGACGGCCAGACCACCAAGGTGGCGAACCAGATCATCGTCGCGCTCAACATCGCCGCGGTCGGCGAGGCACTGCTGTTTGCCAGCAAGGCCGGCGCCGACCCGGCCAAGGTGCGCCAGGCGCTGATGGGCGGTTTCGCGGCCAGCCGTATTCTGGAAGTGCATGGCGAGCGCATGATCAAGCGCAGCTTCAACCCGGGTTTCCGCATCGCGCTGCATCAGAAGGACCTGAACCTGGCGCTGCAGGGTGCCAAGGCGATGGACATGGCGCTGCCGCAGACCGCCAACGCCGCGCAGCTGATGCAGACCTGTGCTGCGCAGGGCTGGGACCAGCTCGACCATTCGGCGCTGGTCAAAGCGCTCGAGCTGATGGCTGCACACCAGGTGGCTGGGGTGTGACTGGCGATGCCTGTGTTGGGCTGGCTTGCCGTGCCGCCTTGTTGAGTTGAAATACGCTGGAACCTCTGCCGATGAGCACTGTTGCCCCCGACCCGCGCGACCCGCGCGCTTTTCTGCGCGCGCTGTTTGACGCCGCAGTCGCCCGCGCTCAACCGGCACAGGTGCTGGCGGGTCAACTGCCCGCGCCGCCGCGTGGCCGCACGCTGGTGATCGGCGCCGGCAAGGCGGGCGGCGCGATGGCTGCTGCGCTCGACGCGCTCTGGCCGTCCGACGCGCTGTTGTCCGGTCTGGTGGTGACCCGCTATGGCCATGTGCCCGATTCCTGGCGTGCCAAGCCGGGCCGCATCGAGGTGGTCGAGGCCGCCCACCCGGTGCCTGATGCTGCAGGCCGTGACGCTGCCGAACGCTTGCTCTCGATGGTGCAGGGACTGAGCGCGGACGACCTGGTGATCGCGCTGATCTCGGGCGGCGGCTCCTCGCTGCTGTCGCTGCCAGCGCCAGGCCTGACGCTGGCTGACAAGCAGGCCGTCAACCGCGCCTTGTTGGCCAGCGGTGCGGCGATCGGCGAGATGAACTGCGTTCGCAAGCACCTCTCGGCGATCAAGGGCGGACGGCTGGCCGCGCTGTGCGCGCCAGCCCAGCTGCTGACGCTGGCGATCTCGGATGTCCCTGGCGACGACCTGGGCGTGATCGCGAGCGGCCCGACAGTGGCCGACGCCAGCAGCTGTGCCGACGCGCTGGCGATCATCGACCGCTACCGCATCGAATTGCCGCCGGCTGCCCGTGCGGGTCTGGAGAGCGGCATGTTCGAGACGCCCAAGCCGGGCGACCCTAGGCTGGACGGCCACCAGGCCCGTGTCATCGCCACGCCGCAGGCCAGTCTGGAAGCGGCTGCCGCGCTGGCGCGTTCGGCTGGTGTGGCCGCGTACATCCTGTCCGACGAGATCGAGGGCGAATCGCGCGACATCGGCCGTATGCACGCCGCGCTGGCGCGCGCAGTGGCGCGGCGCGGCGCGCCTTTCGCTGCGCCTTGCGTGATCTTGTCCGGCGGCGAGACCACCGTCACGGTGCGTCAGCTGCCCGGCCAGTCTTTGGGCCGGGGCGGAAGGGCGGGCGAATTCCTGCTCGGCTGCGCGCTGGCGCTACAAGCCCAGCCAGGGGTTTGGGCGCTGGCGGCCGACACCGACGGCATCGACGGCGTCGAAGACAACGCCGGCGCGCTGGTCAGCCCCGACACACTGGCCCGCAGCGCGGCGCTGTCGCTGTCGCTCGACCACAGCCTGGCGCGCCACGACGCCTACGGCCATTTCGCCGCACTCGGCGACCTGGTGGTGACCGGTCCGACCTACACCAACGTCAACGATTTTCGAGCGCTGCTGGTGTTATAGCGCTGGGCCATCCAGCACCAGACCCAGCGAGGTGGCCGATCTCGCCGCACGCCAGGACGGAAGACTTTCGCGCAGATTGGCCTGACTCGGCCCTGGGTTGGCGGTGTCAATATGGGATCGGGCGAGCTGCTGGCGCTGGTACAGCGTTGATCCATCGCAAGGCGGTCTGGCCGGGCCTGGCCGACAGTCAAGGTTGCCCGGGTGATCGTCATCCAAGCCGCTGCTCACGCCTGACGCAGGCCTCGCCACCGCATGGAACATTCTTATCCTGTCCCACTGGCACTGTTGCCCGACCGCGCTGGTGCTCACCGCCCTGTCGATCCGGCAGCGTCCACTCACGATCGGAGCCCGCCTGTGGGCACTGTCGATGCGGCGCTGTGGCGGGCCCTGCTTGGCGGCGCGGCTTTGGATGATGATGAGTTGAAGGCTTTGGAGGCCATGGCCCAGACCCGTCAGGTGTCGCAAGGCCAGAGTGTTCTCAGTCGCAGCAAGGCCGCCAGCACGCTGGTGGCATTGCGCTGCGGCGAGGTGGCGCTGGGTTTTCGCACCTCGGATGGCATCTTCCGCACCGAACGCATCGTCCGAGGCCCGGCCTGGCTGGACCTGAGTTCAGCCTGGTTGGCTGAACCGCACTCGATGGACGCCCAGGCATTGAGCCCGGCGAGCGTGATCGAGTTCCCTTGCGAGGCCTTGGAAGCGAGACTGGCGCTGTTTCCGGACCTGGCGCAGCGATTGATCCAGGGTCTGGCACGCGAAGTGCATGCGCTGGCGGTCAACACCCATGAGCTGATGCACAAGGACGCGCCGGCCAGGTTGGCACAGTGGCTGCACCGACGCTGCGAGCCGGCGTCCGATGTTGCAGGCCAGGCGATGGTCAGGCTGCATGAGCGCAAGCGCGACGTGGCATCGCAGTTGGCCATCACGCCCGAGACCTTGTCTCGCCTGATGCGCAGCTTCAGCCGGCAAGGCGTGATCGAGGTCAGCGGCTACAACGTGCGAGTGCTCGATCCGCCTGCACTGGCGCGCTTGGCGCAGTCCTGACCGGCGGCTGGCCGGTCACTGGGTTTGGCTGGCCTGCTGCAGCAACTGCGCGACCACGGCCAGCGCAATCACCTCAGGTTGTTTGCCGGCGATGCCCGGCACACCGATCGGGCAGGTCAGTCGCGCGACGACCTCGTCGGCGATGCCTCGCTGTTCGAAGCGGCGCATGAATTTCGCCCGCTTGGTGGCTGAGCCGATCAGCCCGAGATAGCCGAAGTCACCGCGCCGCAGCACCGCTTCGGTGATCGCCAGATCGAGCGCATGGCTGTGGGTGAGCACGAGGTAGAAGGCACCCGGCGGCGCATCGCGCACTTCGGCCTGGACTGATTCGACGCACAGGCGTTCGATGTGAGGCGCCGAGGCCTCAGCCGGAAATTCGGCTTCGCGCTCGTCAATCCACTGCACTCGGCAGGCCAAGGTCTGGAGCAGTTGCACGATGGCCCGGCCGACATGGCCTGCGCCGTAGAGCTGAAGCGTGAACAGCGCGGGCACTTCAGGCCAGGTCGCCAGCGCGGTGGCGTCGAGCCGCTCGGTCCGCAAGTCCAGCGCACCGCCGCAGCACTGGCCCAGCGTCGGGCCGAGCGCGCAGTGCTGGTCTACAGGCCCGGATTGCCCGGTCGACAACTGGGCGCGCGCGGCAGCGATGGCCTGGAGCTCCAACTGGCCGCCACCGATCGTGCCCGCCACCGCGTCGGCGCTCACCAGCATCTTTGTGCCGGCCTCGCGCGGCACCGAGCCTCGGCTGGCGATCACTTGCACCAGCATCGCCGGCCGGCCCTGGTCCAGCCATTGCCGGGCCAGTGACCTGGGGTCGGGCGGCAGGTTCACGTCTCTGCCGGTCTTGATGCTTGGACCGCGTCGATCGCGTCCAGCACTGCCTCGGGCGTGGCCGGTGCGCGCAGCGGCGGGTCGACGCGGTGGTCACTGATAGCCGACACCGCATCGCGTAGCGCCAGAAACACCGAGAACGCCAGCAGCAGCGGCGGTTCGCCCACCGCTTTGCTGCGGTGGATGGTGTCGGCCGGGTTGGGGGCGTCGTACAGCCTCACGTCGAAATGCGCCGGCACATCGTTGGCGGTCGGGATCTTGTAGGTGCTGGGGGCGTGGGTCATCAGCTTGCCGCTGTTGCGCGACCCGTCCAAGGGCTGCCACCAGAGTTCCTCCATCGTCAGCCAGCCCATGCCCTGGATGAACGCGCCCTCGACCTGGCCGATGTCTATCGCCGGGTTCAGCGACTGGCCGACGTCGTGCAGCAGGTCGGCGCGCAAGACCTTGTGCTCGCCGGTCAATGTGTCGATCACCACCTCGCTGCAGGCCGCGCCGTAGGCGAAGTATTGGAAGGGCTTGCCCTTGAGCCGGGTCCGGTCCCAGTGCAGGCCGGGGGTGGCGTAGAAACCGTCGCTCCAGAGCTGGATCCTGGCCTGGTAGGCCCGCACCACCAACGCGTCGAAGGCGATGCGCGGGCCCTGCGCGCCGGCACTGACCCAGCCGTTGGCAAAGCGCAGTGCGTCTGCGGTCACGCCCTGCTGTGGCGCCCACCAAGCCGCCAGCCGCTCGCGGATCTGGCGCGCTGCGTCTTGCGCGGCCTTGCCGTTCAGGTCGGCGCCGGTGGACGCCGCAGTGGCCGAGCTGTTGGCCACTTTCTGCGTGTCTGTCGCGCTGACCCGCACGCGCTCGAAATCCAGCCCCAGCTCATGCGCCACCACCTGCGCCACCTTGGTGTTCAGTCCCTGGCCCATCTCGGTGCCGCCATGGTTGACCAGCACCGATCCGTCGGCATAGACATGCACCAGTGCGCCGGCCTGGTTGAAGTGGGCGACGTTGAACGAGATGCCGAACTTGACCGGCGTCAGCGCGATGCCGCGCTTGAGCACCGGGCTGGCCGCGTTGTAGGCTGCGATCGCCGCACGCCGGGCAGCGTAGTCGGCTTGCTGCGCCAACTGGTCGACCAGTGGCGGCAGGATGTTGTCCTCGACCACCTGCTCGTAAGGCGTGACGTTACACGGTGCGCCGCCGTAGAAATTGGCGCGCCGCACTGCCAGCGGGTCGGCACCCAGGCGGCGCGCCACGCTGTCGAGGATCAGCTCGATCGCCAGCGCACCCTGCGGCCCGCCGAAACCGCGGAAGGCGGTGTTGCTCTGGGTGTTGGTCTTCGCGCAATAGCCGTTCATCGCCACCGCGGGCAGCCAGTAGGCGTTGTCAAAGTGGCACAGCGCACGCGTCATCACCGGTGGCGACAGGTCGGCCGAGTGGCCGGCGTTGGCCACCATCTCGACTGTCACGCCCAGGATGTGGCCGCTGTCGTCGAAGCCCACGTCCCAGGCGAAGTCGAAGCCGTGGCGGCGGCCGGTGACCGCGAAGTCGTCGTCGCGGTCTGGCCGCAGTTTGACCGGCCGCTGCAGCTTGTGCGCGGCCAGCGCGGCGACGCAGGCGAACAGCGCGCTCTGGCTCTCCTTGCCGCCGAAGCCGCCGCCCATGCGCCGGCACTGCACCTGCACCTGGTGCGACGCGAGCTGCAGCGCGTTGGCCACCAGGTGTTGCATCTCGCTCGGGTGCTGGGTGCTGCAGTGCAGCAGCAGGCCGCCGTCTTCCTGCGGCAGGGCGTAGCTGATCTGGCCCTCGAGGTAGAACTGCTCCTGCCCACCGAGCGCGAAGCTGCCCTGCAGCCGGTGCGGCGCGATGGCCAGTGCGGCCTGGGCATCGCCGCGCGCCAACTGCATCGGCGGCACCACATACTGCTGCACCGCATGGGCGTCGAGCGCTGTCAGCAGCGCCGGCAACAGGTTGATCTGCAGCACTTGTGTGGCCAGCGCGGCGGCCCGGCGGGCGGCGTCGCGGGTCTGGGCGATCACCGCGAACACCGGCTGGCCGACATGGCGCACGCTGCCCTCGGCCAGGATGGGGTCGTCGTGCACGATCGGTCCGCAGTCGTTGGGGCCGGGAAAGTCGGCAGCGGTATAGACCGCCACCACGCCGGGTTGGGCCCGCAGCAAGGTCAGGTCGATCGCCAGCAGACGGCCATGCGCCACGGGTGACAACCCGAGCGCGGCATGCAGCGTGCCGGCCAACTCGGGCAGGTCGTCGACATAGGGCGCGGCGCCAGCGACATGCAGGTGGGCCGATTCATGCGGCCGGCTGATGCCGACGCGCGCGCCAAGGGCATGCTGGTGGGCCTCGGCGCTGGCCAGTGCCAGCGGCGTCGGTGCCGGTTGGGAGGGCCGGGCCGCACTCATGTGGCGCTCCACACCGACACCTGTTCGGCCGGCAGCGGCGCGTCGCCCCGAGTCTCCAGCCACAGCTTTTGCAGCAGGTTGCGCGCGGCGCGGCGGCGGTAGCTCGCGCTGGCGCGCAGGTCGGACAGCGGCTGGAAATCGGCGTCCAGCGCACGCATCGCTGACCACACCGTGGCGTCGGTCCAAGGCTGGCCTCGCACGGCGGCTTCGGCCCCAGCGGCGCGCTTGACGATGGCCGCCATGCCGCCGAACGCGAAGCGCGCATCGACCACCCGGTCGTTCTCGAACTTCAGCCAGAGCCCGGCGGCCAGCCCGGAGATGTCGCAGTCGCGGCGTTTGCTGAGTTTGTAGACCCTCAGCCTTTCCTTGTGCGCCTGGTCTGGCCCGGGTAGCGGCAGTCGCAGCGCTTGAACGAACTCGCCGGGCTCAAGCCGGTTGCGCAGGTAGTCGAGGTAGAAGTCTTGCAGCGGCATCGTTCGCCGTCGGTCACCGAGTCGCAGTGAGATCTCGGCGCCCAGTGCGATCAATACCGGCGCGCTGTCGCCGATCGGCGAGCCGTTGGCGATGTTGCCGCCCATCGTGCCGACCTCGCGCACCGGCAGCGAGGCGAAGCGCAAGCCCATCTCGTGGCTGTCAGGCCAATGTCTGGCCAGCGCTGCCCAAGCCGAATGCAGAGAAGCGCCGGCGCCTATCGTCAGCCAGCCCTGGGCCTGTTCTATCGTCTTGAGCTCGGCCACCTCGCCGAGGTAGATGATTTCGCCCAGTTTGCGGAACTGCTTGTTCACCCACAGCGCCACATCGGTGCCGCCGGCCAGCAAGCGGGCGCCGGGCTTGGCGGCGCACAGCGCGGCCAGGTCGTCCAGGTTGCGCGGCGCGTGGAAGGGTGTGGCTGCGGCCAGCTGCAGCGCGGCGTCGCCTCGCAGCGCCTGCAGTGCCGCAACCGTGGTCGCACTGGCCAGTGGCGCCACCTCGCCAGCCGTCAACGTGAACATTTGTTCGCCGGCGTCGAGGATCGGCCGGTAACCGGTGCAGCGGCACAAATTGCCCGACAGATCGTCGGCCAGTTGTTGTCGGGTGGCTTGGGTGCCTGCAGCGCGATGCCGATCGTGGCAGGCGGCGAGCGACATCACGAAGCCGGGCGTGCAGAAGCCGCACTGCGAACCGTGGCATGCCACCATCGCTTGCTGGGCCGGGTGGCGTCCGCCCAGGTCTTCGACCGTGACCAAGACCTTGCCGTCGAGCGTGGGCAGGAACTGTAGGCAGCTGTTGACCGCCTTGAAGCTGACGCTGTCGTCGGGCTGCAGCTCGCCGATCAGCACGGTGCAGGCGCCGCAATCGCCTTCGTTGCAGCCTTCCTTGGTGCCGGTGCAGCGGGCGTGTTCGCGCAACCAGCTCAGCACCGAAAGCGTGGATTCGAGGCCTTGCACCGACAGGGTTTGGCCGCGGTGGACAAATCGGATCGGACGGGTCGGCACACAGGCTTGGGACATACCCGTAAGGTAGCGGCTCTGCGCAGCCATGGTATGCATTGAAGTTTATAAGCATTATCATAATTTTCTTATGAATCCAGCCTTGGCTTTGGACAAGATCGAGCTCTCACTCATTCGGGCTTTCCATACCTTGATCACCGAGCGCAGTGTCACGCGCGCAGCCCTCAAGCTTCAAACCAGCCAGCCGGCGCTGTCGGCCCAGCTCAAGCGCCTGCGTGGGCTGATCAAGGACCCCTTGCTGGTTCGAGCGGGCGGCGGCATGGCGCCCACTGCGGTGGCTTTGTCGCTGCTGCCCGCAGCGGCCCAGGTGCTGCAGGGCGCGCAGGCGCTGTTTGGCGGCCACGCTGCGGCCCAGGTCTTCGCACCGGCTGCTGCGTCCCAGGCTTGGCGCATCGCCGCCAGCGACTACCTCGACCCGCTGTTCCTGCCCGAACTGGTGGCACGGGTTCGGGCGCAGGCGCCGGGCGTCACGCTCGACCTGTTGCCGCTGACCGGCGACTACGATTACCGCAGCCATTTGGCCCGCGGTGAGCTCGACCTGGTGATCGGCAATTGGCTGGCGCCGCCGGCCGAGCTGCACCTGGGTCGGCTGGTCAGCGACGAGATCGTCTGCCTGGTGTCGCAGAGTCACCCGGCGCTGCGCAACCCGCGGCAATGGACGGTTGAGCGCTATCTCGCGAGCGAGCACATCGCGCCCACGCCGCTGCACGCCGGCGGTGTCGGCGTCGTCGATGAGCACTTGCAGGCGCAGGGCTTGCAGCGCCGCATCGTCGTTCGCAGCCCGCACTTCGGCCTGGCGCCGGCAATGGTCGCGCGCACCAGTCTGGTGTTGACCACCGGCCGCCAGTTCTGCAGCCGCTACATCGGCAAGCTGCCGGTTCGCATGCTGCGCTGTCCGGTGGTGTTTCCGCCGCTGACCTATTACCAACTCTGGCACGACCTGACCCATGCCTCGCCGGCGGTGCGTTGGTTGCGCGAGCAGGTGCGTGACGTCGCGCGCGAACTGGCGGGGGGGCTGGCGTGAGCGGCCTGTCGGTGCGGGGTCGGGCAGCACCTGTGCCCACGGCGATCCTCGCCGACTTGCTCGATTTCCAGGCTGATCCCGGCCTGGTCGATCCGATCAGCGCGGCGGTTCGCTGGCGTCCGGCGCATTGGCTGCTGATTGACGCCACTGGCCGTATCGCTGCGGTGCAGCCCGAGGCGCCGGGCGACGACTGGCTCAAGCTCGACCGCAGCGGCCAGTTGCTGATGCCTGGTTTCATCGACACCCATGTCCACAGCCCGCAGCTCGACGTGATTGCCTCCTGGGGCACCGAGCTGCTGGACTGGCTCGAGCGCTACACCTTCCCGGCCGAGGCCAGGCATGCCGACCCGGATTTCGCGCGAGCCGCTGCTGCGTTGTTTCTTGACGCCTTGCTGGCCCACGGCAGCACGTCGGCGGTGGTCTTTCCGACCGTGCACCTGGCCAGCACCGAGGCCTTGTTCGAGGCTGCGCGCGATCGCGGCATGCGCCTGGTCACCGGCAAGGTGTTGATGGACCGAAACGCGCCCGAGGCGCTGCGCGACGATGTGGTGCAGGCCGAGCGCGATTGCCGCGCACAGATAGCTCGCTGGCATGGCGTCGGTCGGCTGGCCTACGCGGTGACGCCGCGCTTTGCGGTGACCAGCAGCCCGGCGCAGTTGTCGATGGCCGGCCGGCTGCTGGCCGATCATCCCGGCGTCTACCTGCAAACCCATGTCGCCGAAAACCGGGCCGAGGTGGCCTGGATCGCCGAGCTGTTCCCTGAGGCCCGCAGCTACCTCGATGTCTACGCCGGCCATGGGCTGCTGACCGAGCGATCGGTGCTGGCGCATGGCATCTGGCTTGACGACGCCGACCGCCGTTTGCTGCAGCAGACCGGCGCGCAGATCGCTTTCTGCCCCTCGTCCAACCTGTTCCTGGGCAGCGGGCTGTTTGGCTGGCAGCAGGCGGCCGCGCAAGGCGTGAACGTCAGCCTGGCGTCGGATGTGGGCGGCGGCACCTCGCTGGCGATGCTGCGCAACCTGGCTGACGGCTACAAGTTGCAGGCGATGGCGGGCCAAAGGCTCAGTGCCTGGGCCCTGCTGCACGCGGCCACCCGTGGTGCTGCGCAGGCGCTTCGGCTGGACCAGGAGATCGGCTCGTTAGAGCCCGGACTGATGGCCGATGCCTGCTTGTGGGACTGGGCCGTCGGCCCGGTGGCGCTGCGTCGCGACGGCCTGGCCCGAGAGTTGCATGAGCGGGTGTTTGCCTGGATGATGTTGGGCGATGAGCGAAATCTTGTCGAATGCTGGGTCGGCGGTGTCAGCCGTTACCTCCGAACCTGATCAAGAAAATGGACACCATGCTCAGACTCGAACTGACGGGCATCAGCAAGCAGTACCCCGCAGTGCGCGCCAACGACCGCGTGTCGCTGGGCGTTGCACCCGGCCAAATCCATGCGGTGCTGGGCGAGAACGGCGCGGGAAAAAGCACGCTGATGAAGATCATCTACGGTGCGGTGCGGCCCGACGCCGGCAGCATCCGCTGGAACGGCGAACTGGTCCAAATCGCCAACCCGCAACAGGCACGCGCGCTGGGCATCGCGATGGTGTTCCAGCATTTCTCGCTGTTCGACACCTTGACCGTCGCCGAGAATGTTTGGCTCGGTCTGGGCAAGCGCATGGCGCTGGCCGAGGTGATCGCGCGCATCCGTGATGTCTCGGGCGAATACGGCCTGGAGGTCGATCCGCTGCGTCCGGTGCACACGCTGTCGGTCGGAGAACGCCAGCGCGTCGAGATCGTCCGCGCGCTGTTGACCGATCCCGCTTTGCTGATTCTCGACGAGCCGACCTCGGTGCTGACGCCACAGGCGGTCGACAAGCTGTTCGTCACGCTGCGCCAGCTCGCGGCCAAGGGTTGCTCCATCCTCTACATCAGCCACAAGCTCGACGAGATCCGTGCGCTGTGTCACCACTGCACGGTGCACCGGCGAGGTCGACCCGACGCGCGAGACCAACGCCAGCCTGTCGCGCTTGATGATCGGTGCCGAGCCGCCAGAACTTGCGCACCGTCCAGCCCAGCCTGGGGCTGTGGTGCTAGCGCTGCGCGGACTCTCGCTGGCCAAGCAGAATCCTTTCGGCACGGCCTTGGCCGCGATCGACTTCGAGGTGCGCGCGGGGGAGATCGTTGGCGTCGCGGGGGTGTCGGGCAATGGCCAGCAGGAGTTGATGGCCGCGATCTCCGGCGAGGATCCGCGCGCGTCGCCGGGCTCGATCACGCTGTTCGGCCAGGATATCGCCCAGGCTTCGCCGCGAAAGCGCCGCCTCCTCGGCCTGCACTTCGTGCCCGAGGAGCGCTTGGGGCGCGGTGCCGTGCCGAGCATGAGCCTGGCGCAGAACACCTTGCTCAGCCGCACCGAAACAGTGTCTCGCAGCGGCTGGATCCACACCACGGCAGTGCGTCAACTGGCCGGCAAGCTGATCGCATCGTTCAAGGTCCAGGCCGGTGGCCCGGACGCGGTGGCCAAGAGCCTGTCGGGCGGCAATCTCCAGAAGTTCATCGTCGGCCGCGAGATCGACGCAGGCCCCAAGCTGTTGGTCGTCTCGCAGCCGACCTGGGGCGTCGACGTCGGCGCGGCAGCACAGATCCGCAGTGCCTTGCTCAAGCTGCGTGACGAGGGCTGCGCGCTGCTGTTGGTCAGCGAGGAACTGGAGGAATTGTTCGAAATCAGCGACCGCTTGTTGGTGATCGCCCAGGGCCGCGTCTCGCCCAGCGTGCCGGTGGCCGAAGCCACGGTGGCGATGATTGGCGAGCGGATGAGCGGGCTGTGGGACGCTGGCTCGACCAGCGCATCAAGGGTCGGCCATGCTCAAGCTTGAGGCGCGGCCGCAAGCTTCGCAGGCGATGGCTATCGCCTCGCCGCTGATCGCGCTTGCGATCACCGTGCTGCTTGGGGTCTTGTTGTTTGTCGCGCTCGGCAAAGATCCACTGCGCGGCCTGCAGATGTTCTTCGTCGAGCCTATACGCAGCGGCTACGCCTGGAGCGAGATCGCGATCAAGGCGACACCGCTGGCGCTGATCGCGCTCGGCTTGTCGATCTGTTACCGCAGCAACGTCTGGAACATCGGCGCTGAGGGCCAGTTCGTTCTCGGGGCGATCTTTGCCGGTGGTGTGGCGATGCTGGCTGGGCCGCAGAGCTCGCGTTGGATCGTGCTGGCGATCCTGGCCGCTGGGGTATTGGGCGGCATGGTTTGGGCTGGCATCGTCGCGCTGCTGCGCGACCGCTTCAACGCGAGCGAGATCCTGGTCAGCCTGATGCTGGTCTACGTCGCCGAGTTGGTGCTGGGTTGGCTGGTCTATGGACCCTGGAAAGACCCCAATGGCTACAACTTTCCGCAGACCGTCAGCTTCGACGCGGTGACCCGAATTCCCAAGCTGATCGAAGGCTCACGCGCCAACATCGGGGTGCTGATCTCGCTCGTGGCAGTGGCCTTGAGCTGGGTCTTGTTGTTCCGAACCTATGCCGGTTTCCAGCTGCAGGTGGGCGGCCTGGCGCCGGCGGCGGCGCGCTACGCCGGCTTCTCGTCGCGCCGCATGCTGTGGCTGGCGCTGTTGCTGTCGGGTGGGCTGGCCGGGCTGGCCGGCGGGCTAGAGGCGGCCGGGCCGCTCGGCCAGCTCACGCCGCATGTGCCGGCCGGTTACGGCTTCGCCGCGATCATCGTCGCCTTTGTCGGTCGGCTGCATCCGGTGGGGGTGGTGTTCTCAGCCATCCTGATGAGCATGTTCTTCATCGGCGGTGAGTTGGCGCAGTCGCGGCTGGGCCTGCCCAAATCGATCACCGGGGTGTTCCAGGGCCTGCTGCTGTTCGCGCTGCTGGCCTGCGACACGCTGATCCACTACCGCGTCAGGAGGGCATGACATGGATGCATTGGCCTTGCTGATCGCCGCCACGCTCAACGCCGGCACGGTGCTGGCGATTGCCGGCCTCGGCCTGTTGATCAACGAGCGGGCAGGCGTCCTCAACCTCGGTGCCGAGGGTCTGATGCTGGTGGCCGCGATCGCCGGTTTCGCCACCGCCGTGCACACCGGCAGCGATGTGCTGGCCTTCGGTGCCGGCATGGCCGCGGGCGGCGTGTTGGCGGCCGTGTTCGGGTTGCTGGTGATCTGGCTCAACACCAACCAGTACGCCACCGGGCTGGCGCTGAGCCTGTTCGGCGCCGGATTCTCGGCCTTCGTCGGCATCCAGTACACCCAGCAGAAGATCGGCGACCGCAGCCGCTTCGAGATCCCTGGCTTGGCCGATATCCCGTTTTTCGGCCCAGCCTTGTTCAAGCAGCACCCGATGGTCTACCTGACGGTTCTGGGCGTGTTTGCGCTGTCTTGGTTCCTGTACCGCTCGCGCGCCGGCTTGGTGCTGCGGGCGGTGGGCGAGTCGCCCGAATCGGCGCATGCGCTGGGCTACCCGGTGCGCCGCATCCGGCTGGCTGCGGTGGTGGCCGGTGGCGCGCTGTGCGGCCTGAGCGGCGCCTACATCTCGGTGATTTACACGCCGCTGTGGGTCGAAGGCATGATCGCCGGCAAAGGATGGATCGCGTTGGCGCTGACTACTTTCGCCACTTGGCGGCCGGCACGCATCCTGCTGGGTGCTTACCTGTTCGGCGGTGTCACGATGTTGCAGTTCCACCTGCAGGGTGAAGGGGTCCAGATCGCCAGCCAATGGCTGTCGATGCTGCCCTATCTCGCCACCATCGTCGTGCTGGTGCTGATCTCGCGCAACCCGACCTGGATCCGCGTCAACATGCCAGCCTCTTTGGGCAAGGCATTTTTCCCCGGCGGATGAGCTGCCCGCATCGCTCGCAGCCTGCTGCGCCAGCAGGCTAGTGCATCGGGCCCATAATTTGCGTCTGCCTGTTTGTTTGTTCTGTTCCTGTCCCTGTTTCAAAACCTGGAGAATCCATGACGCCCACATCGAAGCGATCCCTGCTCAAGCTCGCTGGCTGGTCCACCTTGGCAGCCACCGCCGCCCTGGTGGGCTGCGGCAAAAAGCAAGAGGCCGCACCCGCGGCGCCGGCATCCGCTGCGGCACCCGCCTCCGCTGCTGCGTCCAAGCCGGCGCCGCTGAAGGTGGCCTTCGCCTACGTCGGTCCGGTCGGCGATGGTGGCTGGACCTTTGCGCACGACAACGCCCGCAAGGCGCTCGAAAAGGAAATGGGCGACAAGATCGTCACCAGCTTTGTCGAGAACGTGCCTGAGTCGGCCGACGCCGAGCGGGTGTTGCGCGACATGGTTGGTCAAGGCAACAAACTGATCTTCGGCACCACTTTCGGCTACATGGAGCCGATGATCAAGATTGCGGCCGAGGCCAAGGATGTCAAGCTCGAGCACGCCACCGGCTACAAGACGGCTGAGAACCTGCGCACCTACGACAGCCGCACCTATGAGGGCGCTTACATGGCTGGCGTGATCGCCGGCGGCATGACCAAGACCAACGTGCTCGGCGTCGTCGGATCGGTGCCGATTCCCGAGGTGATCCGCAACATCAACTCGTTCACGATGGGCGCCCAAAGCGTCAACCCCAAGGTCAAGACCAAGGTCGTGTGGGTCAACAAGTGGTTCGACCCGCCGAAGGAGACCGAAGCCGCCACCGCGCTGATCAACGGCGGCGCCGACGTGCTGATGCAGAACACCGACTCTCCCGCGGTGCTCAAGACCGCGCAGGACAAGGGCAAGCGTGCCTTCGGTTGGGACAGCGACATGTCGGCCTACGGCCCCAAGGCACACCTGGGCTCGGCGGTGATCAACTGGGCGCCGTACTACATCAAGTCCACCCAGGACGCGCTGGACGGCAAGTGGGCCACAGGGAAAAGCTGGTGGGGCGTCAAGGAAGGTGCGATCGATTTCGTCTCGATCGCCGAGGACGTGCCGGCTGCGGTGAAGACCAAGGTCGAGGCGGTCAAGGCCGGCCTGAAGGACGGCAGTTTCGTGATCTGGAAGGGTCCTATCACCAACAACGCCGGCAAGGTGATGCTGGAGAAGGACAAGACGGCGGACGACGAGTTTCTTGGCGGGATCAAGTTTTATGTCAAGGGGGTCGAAGGCAAGGTCCCTGGGGAGAAGTGATTGACGGGCGGCTACTGCGCGGGGCTCATGCGTCGTTGCGCGGTGCTCGGAATCCTCACGTAGCGCTGCTACGTTCCGGTTCCTGCGCGCCGTGCGCCTAGCCTGAGACCCGCTCGCTACGCCGCCAAGAAAGCCGCCCCTTCGAGGGGCGGCTTTCTTGTTTGTGCAAGACCCGTGTCTTACCAGTTTGGAGCTTTTCGTGATCGACTTCGACGCTATTCCCCGCAGCGCGCTGCCCGCGCTATTGCGTACTGCCCCCAAGGCCGAGTTGCACATCCACATCGAGGGCTCGCTCGAGCCCGAGTTGATCTTTGCGCTGGCCCAGCGCAACGGTGTGGCGCTGGCCTACCCGTCGGTCGAGGCGCTGCGCGCGGCCTATGACTTCTCCGACCTGCAGAGCTTTCTAGACATTTATTACGCCGGTGCCAGCGTGCTGCTGCACGAAGCCGATTTCCACGCCATGGCGATGGCCTACTTCGCCCGCGCCGCGGCCGACAACGTGATTCACGCCGAACTGTTTTTCGATCCGCAGACCCACACCGACCGCGGCGTGCCGATCGGCGTCGTGATCGAAGGCCTGGCGCGCGCCTGCGCCGACGCGCGCACCCAATATGGCATCGACGCATCGCTGATCCTGTGTTTCCTTCGCCACCTCAGCGAGGCAGCAGCGCTCATCACGCTGGAGGCCGCGCTGCCCTGGCGCCAACACCTGGTTGGCGTCGGGCTGGACAGCAGCGAGCGCGGTCATCCGCCCGAGAAGTTCACCCAGGTCTTTGCCCGCGCCCGCGCGCTCGGCCTGCATCTGGTGGCGCATGCCGGCGAGGAAGGCCCGCCGGCCTACATCGAGAGCGCGCTCGACCTGCTGCGCGTCGAGCGCATAGACCATGGCGTGCGCTGCGTCGAGAGCCCGGCCTTGGTGGCACGGTTGGCTGCCGAGCGCGTGCCGCTCACCGTCTGCCCGCTGTCCAACGTCAAGCTCTGTGTTTTCAAGACCCTGGCTGAGCACAACCTGCCGGCGTTGCTGGCCGCTGGCCTGTGCGCCACCGTCAACAGCGACGATCCGGCTTATTTTGGCGGCTACCTGAACGACAACCTGGTCGCCACCTTCGACGCGTTGCCGCAGCTCGGCGTCGCCGAGGCCTACACCTTGCTGCGCAACAGCTTCGAGGCCAGCTTTGTCAGTGCCCACGCCAAGGCCGGCTGGATCGCCAGGCTAGACGCGGTGTTCAGCGCGACCCGCTGATCGGTAGCGGCGCCAGGACCTGGCTTGCCCAGCAGTCTGGGTTTGACTGCTACGCTTGAGCCCATGGCTGACGCAACGACGCCCCGAAATTCGACCCAGACGGGATCGCTACACCCGTTGCGGCAAGGTTTGGCCACCTGGCTCGGGCCTTGGGTGCGCGAGGTCGACGCCGGCAGCTTGCGCGCCGATCTGCTGGCCGGTCTGTTGGGCGCGGTGCTGGTGCTGCCCCAGGCGATCGCTTTTGCAGCGCTGGCCGGTTTGCCGCCAGCCATGGGCCTGGCTGCCGCGGTGCTGCCATGCGCGGTCGCAGCGCTGGCGGGGTCTAGCCGTCAGGTCGTGTCGGGACCGACCAACGCCACCTCGCTGGCGCTGGGCGCGATGCTGGTGCCGCTGGCTGCGGGCGATGCCAGCCTGGTGGTGCCGCTGGCGCTGACGCTGACGCTTTTCGTGGGTTTGATGCAGTTGGCGCTCGCGCTGGCGCGACTGGGCTCGCTGGCGAACTTCATTTCGCCGTCGGTGATGCTGGGATTCACCAGCGGCGCTGCCGGCTTGATCGGCTGGTACGCGCTGGCAGGTCTGATGGGCGCTACAGGTCGTGCCTCACCCTGGCAGGCGTTGGCGACGGGTGTCTCGGTCAGCGCGCTGGCGGTGGGCGGACTGACGCTGGTGGTGGCCGTGGCCGGACGGCTGTGGTGGCGGCGTGGCCCGCACATGCTGCTGGCCTTGCTGGTGGCCATTGGGGCTTGCTGGTGGGTCAGCCAGCCCGGCGCGTCTGGCTTGGCATGGCCGGCGCCGCTGCGTGTGGGCAGCCCACCGTCGGCCTGGCCGATCTGGCAGTGGCCATTCGCCGAGGCCTCGCGGCTGGCGCCGCTGCTGCCGCAGATACTGGCGGCCGCGTTGGCGCTGACTGTTGTCGCGCTGGGTCAATCGATGGCCATCGCCAAGGTGCTGGGTGCACGAACTGGCCAGGTGGTCGACGCCAACCGGGAATGCCTGGGTCAGGGCTTGGCCAACCTGAGCGCCGGTTTTGGGTCCGCGTTGGTCGTCTGCGGCTCGCTCAACCGCTCGCTGCCCAACCTCGAAGCTGGCGCACGGACGCCGTTGGCTGGTGTGGCGGCTGCGCTGTGGCTGCTGCTGTTGGTGGCGCTGGCGGGTCCATTGCTGGCCTGGATTCCGATGGCCGGCGTCAGCGCGCTGCTGGGGGTGGTGGCCTGGGCGCTGGTCGACCGTCCGGCCTGGGCCCGTGTCTGGCGGCTGGACCGCAGCGAGTTCGGCATCGCGCTGACCACCGCTGTTGCCACGCTGACGCTACGCTTGGAGGTGGCGGTGCTGGTCGGTGTGATGTGTTCGCTGGTGGTCTACCTACAACGCATGGCCAAGCCAGCGCTTCGCAGCATGGGATTCGACAGCCAGCGCATCGGCCGACCCTTCGTCGTGATCGACGGCGCACCCGGTGGCACGCTGCCCGAATGCCCGCAACTCAAGCTCTTGCGGATGGAGGGTTCGGTGTGGTTTGGTGCGGTGTCGCATGTGGCCGAACACCTGCGCGCGCAGCGCGGGTCGGGCGCTTCGTTGGGCCAACGCCACCTGCTGGTGATGGCCAAGAGCATGAACTCGATCGATCTCGCCGGTGCCGACCTCTGGGACAACGAGCGCATCAAGCGCCGCGAAGCCGGGGGCGATTTGTATTTCCACCGCCCGCGTCCGCAAGTGCTGGCGCTGTGGCACCGAACCGGTTTCCTGCAGCGTTTGGGAGCAGACCGGGTGTTCCCGGACAAGCACAGCGCGATCGCCAGCATCGTGTCGCGGCTCGACGAATCTGTCTGCGCGAACTGCACCGTGCGCTTGTTCGACGAGTGCAGCACGCGCCCTGGGGCGCCCTGGTCACATTCGATCTGAGCGCTTGGCGCTTCAGGTTAAGCGTATTCGAAAAAGGCGTTGGCAACCACTGGCTTGTCGCCGACTCTTGCTTCGAACACCACCCGGCCGGGGCCGTCGTGCCAGGCCAGCACACGCAAGGTCTCGCCAGGGTACACGGGCGACGAGAAGCGCAGCCTGAGCGTCTTGAAGCGCGCCGCGTCGCCGCCGCACAACGCGCCAAGCAGCAACTGTGCACAGTGGCCGAAAGTGCACAAGCCGTGCAGGATCGGTGTCTGAAAGCCACCGAACTGTGCTGCTGCCGGGTCGATGTGCAAGGAGTTGTAGTCGCCCGACAAGCGGTAGAGATGGGCTTGGTTGACGGCGATCACGGCGCTGACATCGACATCGGCGGGGCGTGCCGGCAGGTCGATCTTGACCGACCGGGTCTGGCCTCGACCCTCGAAAGCGGCGATGTCGCCGAGCTGCTCAATGCCTCGCCTGAACGAGCCGCTGACCATGCGCACGCAGACCTGGCCGCCGGCGTCCATCACCTGGCTCTCCGTCTCGACGAAGGCATTGCCCTTGCCGCGCGGGTTGACGGCGATCAGCCTTGACACCACCGTCACGGTGCCCGCCAGCGGCAACGGCCGCAGTTGTTCGATCTGGCGTTCGGCATCGATATTGAGTGGTCCCGGCGAGACAGGCATGGCGACCCGGTCGATCGGTGTGCCAGCGCCACCCCAGCGGATCGCAAAAGTCGGGAAGACGGCGAAGTCGGGATGGCCCTCGTAAGCAAAGCGCAGGTCCTGGACGCCGATGCCCACCGCGTACAACAACACGTCGCGCTGGTCGTAGGCGATGCTGACTGGCTGGCCCCAGGGGCCGGGTTGGCCATCGGGCAGGAGGGCTTTGGCGTCGTAGGTGGGCATGGTGTTGCGGCAGGATGCCGTCAGGGTTGTTTGGCTCGACTCTAAGCCAGGATCGTGCCGTTGCAAGGTCGCGGTGGTGTCTCGGAACCACTTTGGGACTCGGTGGTTTCCCGGATATCTTGGCGGTTTGCCGCGTCGGTCCGGAGAAACATCGCGATCCAACTGTCCGGCAGGCGTCAGCCCACAGGGGATGCGATGCCAGAATGGAGCCGAGATGGAGTGCTGAGATGACTGATTTGCTTGAGTTCCGCCGCGAAGTTGAAGCCTGGTTCCGCGACAACCGGCCACCAGACCCTGGTTTCCTGTTGCCCGAATCCTTTATGGAGGTCGGCAATGAAGCCCAGTTCGCCTACCTGCGCGACTGGCAGCGCAAGATCTACGAGGCCGGCTACCTCGGGATGGCATGGCCCGCGGCGTATGGCGGCGGCGGGCGGCCGCAGGCTTACCAGGACATCGTCAACGCCGAGATGGCGCACCAAAAACTGCCGTTCGTGCCCAACACCATCGGCCTGAACTGGGCCGGCCCGCTGATTCTGGCGATCGGCTCCGAGGCCGACAAGCAGCGCTATATCCGCGGCATCCTCAACGCCGATGACATCTGGTGCCAGGGCTTCTCAGAACCTGATCAAGGCTCGGACTTGGCCAACACCCAGACCCGTGCGATCCGCGATGGCGACGACTACGTGGTCAACGGCTCGAAGATCTGGACCAGCCTGGGCAGCCACGCCAAGTACATGATCTTGCTGGCCCGCACCAACCCGGAACAGCGCCGCTACGGCGGCTTGTCGTACTTCCTGGTGCCGATGCAGGTGCCCGGCATCGAGGCCAGACCGATCCGCAAGCTCACCGGTGAATACGGTTTCAACCAGACTTTTTTCACCGATGCGCGCATCCCCGCGAGCTGTCTGATGGGGCAGGAAGGTGAGGGTTGGAAGATCGCGATGACGACGCTGACCTTCGAGCGCGGCGCCAGCGGTGGTCAGGCTGGCGGTATCGCGCGGGTGTCGATGGGTGTGGACGATGTGGTCGATCTGGCGCAGCGTTCGCGGCGCGATGGTCGACCCGCGCTGGAGGATCCGTTCGTGCGCGACCAACTCGTGCGCTTTCTGATCGAGGACCAGGGCGACCAACTGTGCGCGGCGCGCGCGGCGATCCCCGCGCTGTGCAGCGAGCGGCCCGATGCGATCGCGCTTTCTGGCAAGTTGCGTGTGACCGAGCACCGACGCCGCATGACCCAGTTCGCGCTGTCGCTGCAGGGTGCGCATGCGGCGCGCTGGATCGGCGACGCGCAGGCGGTCGAAGGCGGCAAATGGCAACGCGCCTACCTCAACTCGTTTGCCAGCACCATCGGCGGCGGCACCAGCCAGATCCAGGCCAACATCATCGGCGAGCGCGTGCTCGGCCTGCCCAAGGATTGATGCCATGCACAACCTGAACCACCGCATCAGCTTCAGCGACGAGCAAGCCATGCTGCTCGACAGCGCGACCAGCTTTTGCCGCGCCAAGTCTTCGATCCAGGCGGTCCGCAGCGCCTTGCAGACCGATCAGGGTTTCGACGCGGCGGTCTGGCGCGAGATGGTCGCGCTGGGCTGGGCCGGCATCGCGATCCCTGAGGTCCACGGCGGCAGCGGGCTGACGCTGGCCGAAGCCGCGACGATCTGCGAGCCTATGGGCCGCCATCTGCTGAGCACGCCGTTTGCCAGCACCCAGTGCCTGATCCAGGGTTTGCTGGCCGGCGCCAGCAGCGCGCAGCAAGCGGCCTGGTTGCCCGCGCTCAGCCAGGGCGCGATCGGCACGGTCGCGCTGTTCGAGTCCGATGGCAACTGGCAGCTCGACGAGATCGAGACCCGGGCGGTGCTGCAAGGCGATACGGTCCAGTTGAGTGGTGCCAAGACCTTGGTCTGCGACGCGGCGGTGGCCGAGATGATGCTGGTGTCGGTTGTGCTGGACGGCGCGCCCGCGCTGGTGCTGGTCCGTGCATCCGATCTGCAAGCGCAGCGAATCCAGCGTGAAGTGGTGATTGACGAGACACGTCGCAGCTACCGCGTCGACCTGACCGGCGTCAGCGTGCCTGCGACCGCATTGATTCGCGGCGAGGCGGCCCGACTGGCGCTGGCCGCCGTCCGCCATGCTGCGCTACTGCTGGCGACGGCCGAGGCCGCGGGCGGTATCGCCGGCGTGCTCGACGTGGTGGTCGACTACCTGAACCTGCGCACAGCGTTCGGCCGCAAGATCGGCGCCTACCAGTCACTCAAGCATCCGGCAGCCGAGATCCTGATCGGGCTGGAACGCTCGCGCTCGCACCTCTATCACGCCGCGACGCTGCTGGCGGCAGGCGAGGACGCCGAGATCGCGCTGCGCATGGCCAAGGCCGAATCAGGCGACGCCTTCGTCTTCGCCGGCGACCGCGCGGTGCAGTTCCACGGCGGTTTCGGCTTCACCTACGAGTGCGACGCCCAGCTCTACCTGCGGCGTGCGCTGTGGCTGCAGTTCTCCTACGGTGACGCCGCACACCACCGGCGCCGTCTGGCAGACCTGCTGCTGCCGGTCGGCGCAACGTAACGCTGATCAAACGGACGCCGCGCGTTGGCGCGGTCAGTGGATCGCTTCTCAGACTCGTTTCTCAAACTCGTTTCTCAGGCCGCCAAGTGTGACAGCCACCCAGCGGCCTCGGTAATCCTCACGCGGCCTCGTTGCTCCTCCTGCCGCAACTGCTGCACCAGTTGCAAGGCCTGTGCTTCGGGGAAGTGCTCTGCAAAACCGGCGAGCGCGCGCTGAGGTGCCGCATCTGCCAGCTTGCACTCGATGAGGTGGGTCAACGCGCCGTCGCGCGACAACGCAAAGTCGACCTCGGCGCCATCTTTGGTGCGGATGTAGTGCAGGCCCGTGTCCTGGCCCTGCGTGTCAGCCAGGAATTGCTGCTGCTTGAGCAGCATGCCTGCCACGGCGTTCTCCAAGCGCAGTCCAGCGTTGCCGCGCACCAGGCCAG
>RGQD01000001.1 GCA_010030205.1 Betaproteobacteria bacterium | reverse complement strand
GAGGGCAAACACAAGGGCTTGGCGATCGCGGGCAAGGCCGGCGACCCGGTGCTGGCAGCGGCGGACGGTCGCGTGGTCTATGCCGGGTCGGGCTTGCGGGGCTATGGCAACTTGGTGATCGTCAAGCACAACACCACCTACCTGACGGCCTATGCTCACAACCAATCGCTGCTGGTCAAGGAAGACCAGGCGGTGCGGCGAGGCCAGAAGATCGCCGAGATGGGTTCCAGCGACGCCGAACGGGTGCAACTGCATTTCGAGATCCGGCGCCAGGGCAAGCCCATCGATCCGGCGCGGCTGCTACCGGCGCGCTGAGCTTAGGCACCTGTACCGCGGTCAACCCACGCCGAGCTAGGCCTGGCGGGCAGCCGTCGCCGACGCGACGGCCAAAGCGCCTGAACGGGTGACACTATTCAAAGCCTGCGCATTTCAGGCCTTGTATTTCCGTCCACGGACGCAGCCTGCGGTTCCACCCTGAACCCGGCAACGCGCCGCCATCATCCGCTTATTCCGCAGGATCGAGAACGCCATGACTTTGAAGACTGTCACGCTGGCCGACAAATACACGCTGACCCAAGGGCGCATTTTCATCACCGGTACGCAGGCGCTGGTCCGGCTGCCGATGACCCAGCAACAGCGCGATGCCAGGCTGGGCAAGAACACCGCGGGCTACATCAGCGGCTACCGCGGCTCACCGCTGGGTGGCCTGGACGACCAGCTTGGCAAGGCCAAGAAGCACCTCGACGCGCACAACATCGTTTTCGTGCCCGGGGTCAATGAAGACCTGGCAGCCACCGCAGTCTGGGGCTCGCAACAAGCCGAGATCGGCGGTGAGGGCAAGTACGACGGGGTGTTCGCGCTGTGGTACGGCAAGGGTCCGGGCGTCGACCGTACCGGCGACGCCTTCCGCCACGGCAACCTGGCCGGATCGTCGCCGCTGGGCGGCGTGCTGGTGCTGATGGGCGACGACCACACCTGTGAGTCGTCGACCACCTGTCACCAGAGCGAATTCGCAATGGTCGACGCGATGATTCCTGTGCTCAGCCCTGCCGGCGTGCAGGAGATCCTGGACTACGGTGTGCTGGGCTGGGCGCTGTCGCGTTACAGCGGCTGCTGGGTCGGCATGAAATGCGTCAAGGACACGGTTGAGGCCACGGCCTCGATCGATGTCAACATCGATCGGATTCAGATCACCGTGCCCGAAGGCGTGGCGTGGCCGGCCGACGGCGTCAACATCCGCCAGCCCGATACCCCGCATGCGCAGGAGGCCAGGCTGCACCGCTACAAGCTGGGCGCGGTGCGGGCTTTTGCGCGCAGCAACCGGATCGACCGCACCATCATCGACGGACCGTCGGCCAAGCTGGGTGTCATCAGCCACGGCAAGAGCTACCTCGATGTGCTGCAGGCGCTTGATGACCTGCATCTTTCGGAGCAGTCCGCCGCCGGGCTGGGCTTGCGCTTGTACAAGGTCGGCATGACTTGGCCGCTGGAGCCGCAGGGTGCCGCCGAATTCGCCGCCGGTCTGGACAAGATCTTGGTGGTGGAAGAAAAGCGCAGCCTGATCGAGTCGCAGCTCAAGGAGCAACTCTACGGCCGGCGTGACATGCCAGCCATCGTCGGCAAGTTCGACGAAGAGGGTCAGACGCTGTTTCAGTCCGAGATGGCGCTCGATTCAAACCAGGTGGCGATCGCGATCGGCGAGCGCCTGCTGGCTTTGAACGACAACGCAGCACTGCGCCAGCGGGTCGAAGCGCTGCGGGCCTACCGCGCGCCGAAGGGCGTGATCGATATCCTGAGCCGCAGCTTCTACTTTTGCAGTGGTTGCCCACACAGCTCGTCGACCGTGCTGCCCGAGGGCAGCAAGGGCTATGCCGGCATCGGCTGCAGTTGGATGGCGCAGGCGATGGACCGGTCCACCACCGGCTACACACAGATGGGGGCCGAGGGCATGTCTTGGGTCGGCGAGGCGCCGTTCTCTCGCCGCCAACACATGTTCCAGAACATCGGCGATGGCACTTACTTCCATTCGGGATTGCTGGCAATCCGCGCCGCGATTGCGGCCAAGACCAACATCACCTACAAGATCCTTTTCAACGACGCGGTGGCGATGACGGGTGGGCAGCGCCACGACGGCCACCTCGATGTGCCGACGATCGCGCACCAGGTGCGCGCCGAAGGCGTGACGCGGATCGTCGTGGTCACCGACGAGCCTGAAAAATACCCAGCCAGCACGGTCTGGCCGGCCGGGGTGACGATCCACCACCGCGATCAGATCGACGGGGTGCAGCGCGAGTTGCGCGAGGTCGAGGGCACCAGCGCCTTGATCTACGACCAGACCTGCGCCGCCGAGAAGCGCCGCCGCCGCAAGCGCGGCACCTTCCCTGACCCGGCCAAGCGCATCTTGATCAACGACCTGGTCTGCGAGGGTTGCGGAGACTGCGGCGTTAAGTCCAACTGCGTCTCGGTCCAACCGCTCGAAACCGAATTTGGCCGCAAGCGCATCATCGACCAGTCGTCGTGCAACAAGGACTACTCCTGCGTCAAGGGCTTTTGCCCCAGCTTCGTGACCGTGCTTGGCGGACAGTTGCGCAAGCCGGCCCGGGTGACCGACAACACGCTGTTCACCGCGCTGCCCGAGCCGGTGCGACCTGCGGTCGACCAGCGCGTCTACAGCATCATGGTGGCGGGCATGGGCGGCACCGGTGTCGTCACGATAGGTGCGATCCTGGGCATGGCGGCGCATTTGGAGGGTCTGGGCTGCGGCCTGCTCGACATGGCCGGGCTGGCACAAAAAGGCGGGTCAGTCTGGAGCCACCTGCGCTTCGGGCCGTCGCCCGAAGCGATCAAGACGATACGCATCGCGGCTGGCGGCGCCGACTTGGTGCTGGGCTGCGACATGATCGTGGCCGGCAACTCCAAGACCTTGGCTGCCACCCGGCATGGCAGCACCCGGATGCTGGTCAATGTGCAGGAGAAGATGCCGGGCGAGTTCGCGCGCGCTGCCGACATGCAGTTCCCCAGCGACGGTCTGCGCGGCAATGTGGTCGACGCCGTGGGCGCGGACTGCGCCGAGTTCGTCGATGCCGGTCGAATCGCTACCGCGCTGGTGGGCGACAGCATCGCGGCCAATATGTTCATGCTCGGATTCGCCTACCAGCGCGGCTTGATTCCGATTTCGGCCACGGCCATCGAGGCCGCCATCGTGCTCAATGGCACGGCCCAGCAGATGAACCAGGACGCTTTCGTGTGGGGACGGCGCACCGCCGTCGATCCCAAGGCGGTCGAGCGCCTGCTGGCTTCCAAGCGGGCGGCCACGGGTGCTGGCGTCTCGCCCACGCCTGTCAAGACCCTGGACGAGACGATCGCGCTGCGCAGCCAGTTCCTCACCGATTACCAGGACAGCGCCTATGCGCAGCGCTACCTCGATCTGGTGGTGCGGGTGCGGGCGGTCGAGCAGCAGGCGTTTGCCGGCCGCAGCGCGCTTGCCGAGGCGGTGGCCAAGTACTACTTCAAGCTGCTGGCCATCAAGGACGAATACGAGGTCGCGCGCTTGCATGTGCACAGCGGCTTCCTGGCCAGCGTTGCGCAGCAATTCGAGGGTGAATACAAGCTGGTCTTCAACCTCGCACCGCCCGGGTTGTCGGCCCGAGACCCGGCCACTGGTGAGTTGAAAAAGCGCGAATTCGGCCCCTGGATCGTCCCGGTCTTCCGCCTGCTGGCCAGGCTGCGCGGCTTGCGCGGTACGGCCTGGGATGTGTTCGGTTACAGCGCCGAGCGGCGCAGCGAGCGCGCGTTGATCACCCGCTACGAGGAGAACATCGCGACCGCGCTGGCAGTGCTCGAGCGCACGCGGGACAGCGGGCACCACGATGACGCTGTCGCTCTGGCTTGCTTGCCGGAGCAGATCCGCGGCTACGGCCATGTTCGTGCCAAGACACTTGAACCAACCCGCGCGCGAGAGAATGAACTGCTTGAGGCCTTGCAGCGGCGCGTGATTGTGTTGCGTCAGGCGGCTTGAAACATTCGGCGGGCAGCGACATCCAGCCTAGCGTCAAGCCTGCCTTCGGGTGGTATTTTGTGCCTGGATAATCGCCGCCATGACAGCAAGCGATGAATGGTTGAAGGTCGAGTCGATAGACCTCGAAGCCCAGGGCGTGGCGCACAACGCCGAGGGCAAGGTGGTGTTTGTCGAGGGCGCACTGCCCGGTGAGCAGGTACAGGTGCAAGTCGGCCGCAGCAAGGCCGCCTGGGAGCAAGGCACGATGACGGCCATGCGGCGCGAGAGCGCGCTTCGGGTTCGGCCTGGCTGCCCTCACTTTGGTTTGCATCCCGGCGCCTGTGGCGGTTGCAAGATGCAGCACCTCGACGCCAGCGCGCAGGTTGCGGTCAAGCAACGTGTGCTCGAGGACAACCTGCAGCATCTGGGCAAGGTCAAGGCCGAGCGCATGCTTCGGCCGATCGAAGGCCCGACCTGGGGATACCGCTACCGGGCCCGCTTGTCGGTGCGGCATGTGGCGAAGAAGGGCACGGTACTGGTCGGGTTTCATGAGCGCAAGAGCCGCTATGTGGCCGACATGCAGGTCTGCCCGGTGTTGCCGGCGCAGGTCAGTGCGATGCTGATGCCGCTGCGCGCACTCATCGGCAGCATGGACCAGCGCGACCGCTTGCCACAGATCGAACTGGCGATGGGCGAGCGGATCGAGGGCCCGGTGATCGCGCTGGTGCTGCGCCATCTCGAGCCCTTGACCTTGGCCGACCAGGATCGTTTGCGCGTGTTCGCCGCCGAGCATCGCGTGCAGTGGTGGTTGCAGCCCAAAGGCCCTGACACGGTAAAACTGCTCGATGCTGGCGGACCGGAACTGGCCTATTCGCTGCCTGAGTTCGGCATCACGATGCCCTTCAATCCGACCGATTTCACGCAGGTCAACCATGCGATCAACACCGTCCTGGTCGGGCGGGCGCTGCGGATGCTGGCGATCTCGCCGCAGGAGCGGGTGATCGACTGGTTCTGCGGTTTGGGTAATTTCACGCTGCCTATTGCCACCCAGGCGCGCGCGGTGCTCGGGGTCGAGGGCAGCGAGACCTTGGTGCAGCGCTCACGCGAGAACGCTCAGCGCAACAGCTTGTCCGGGCGCGCGAGCTTTGAGGCACGTAACCTGTTCGAGTTGAGCGCTGACGACTTGGTTGGTTTCGGGGTTGCCGACAAATGGCTGATCGACCCTCCGCGCGAAGGCGCTTTTGCCCTGGTCAAGGCACTGACTGAGCTGCAGGCGGCGCCGCGCGAGACCTGGCTAGCACCCGCCCGTATCGTTTATGTCAGCTGCAATCCGGCAACGCTGGCGCGCGATGCCGGACTGCTGGTGCACCAAGCCGGCTACCGGTGTGTGGCCGCCGGGGCGGTCAATATGTTTCCCCATACAGCCCATGTGGAGAGCATGGCGGTGTTTGAACTCGGGTGAGTCCCGGTTCGGCTCAGCGCTGCAGCATGCTGCGCAGGCCGCGCAGCGTCAGCAAGCTGCCGGGCAAGCGTTTTTCGCTGAGCACCTCGCTGAGCTTTGCGTTGAGGCGAGGGCTGTGTCGCGCGCGCCAAATGACCAGGCTGACCAACCAGGGCAGGCGATTGAAGCTGCCCGCCTGGCGGTAGGTCTTGAAGCGCGGCAACAGGGCTTGCAAGCTGGCGCGGTAGTCTTGCTGCACAGCTTGGGTGTCGATGTCCCCGGCGTGGGCCAGCAAGGCGTCGGCTGCGGCCATCCCGGTTTCCATCGCTTTGCCTATGCCTTCGCCGGTGAATGAGTAGGTCGCTCCAGCGGCCTCGCCGGTGACCAGTAGGCCAGGCCGCGACCAGTCGGCGCCGGTCAAGTCGCAGCGCAGCGGCGCGCCTTTGAGGGCGCCCAACTGTTCCCCCTCGCGCATCAGCCTGGCCGCCAACGGGTCTATGCGCAGGAAGGCGTCAAACATCTCGCGCAGATTGGGTCCTTGGCGACGCCAAGGCAAGAATCTCGGCGGCTGCTCCCGGCCGTCGAGTTTGCCGACGCCTATGTTGAAGACCCCGTCCGGCCCCGGGAATATCCAGCCATAACCACCGGCAAGCTGGCGATGCCAGACGAAACGCATCTCGGCCAGTTCGGTGGTCATTCCGGCGTGATGGACATGGGTGCGCAGTGCCATGCCGCTGGGACTGCGCCTTTGACACAGGTCGGCTGCCAGCATCGCGCTCGGCAGCGCGCCGGTGGCCAGCACCACCCAGGCCGCACTGATCTCGCGCGTCAGCAGGCCGTCGGTCAGCGTGGCCCCGCGCACTCGCCCGTCCGCATCCATCAGCGGTGCGACGAATCGGACTGGGGCGGCCATCGTCGCGCCGGCCTGCAGCGCCGCGCGGCACAACAAGGCGTCGAGGACGCGGCGCGGCAGCACGGCGAGTTCTCCTTCGACATCGACAAAGCTGCCGCTCGGCGCCACGCAGCGCGCCGCAGCGACAGGTCGTGCCAGTCCCATGACCTCAGCGTGCACGCCCAGGCGGCGCAGTGCGTCGTGGGCGTCTGGCACCAGGCCGTCGCCGCAAACCTTGTCGCGTGGGAAGCGCTGGGCCTCCACCATCACGACCTGTCGGCCAGCCTGCGCCAGTAGCTTGGCGCAGGCACTGCCTGCCGGGCCGGCGCCGACCACCAGCACATCGCAACTATCAGCCAGAGACGACAGCGGCTGGTTCCAGTCTGTGCTGTGCATCTTGAGTCATTCCTGGGGGCGGTAAGCAGTCTTGCATCGTGCAAGAGGCGCGCATCGGCCATGAAACAGGGGCTCCGAAGAGCCCCTGTGAAAAATTTCACTGTCACTGGGCGACCGGGTTGCGGGTCGCCTAGCTCAGCGGAACCGAGCGCCGCAAGTCACGGTGCCGGGCTGCTGTCAGTCTTTCTCGCCGCCAACGATGCCCAGGATCATCAACAGGCTCTGGAACACGTTGTAGATGTCGAGGTAGATCGCCAGCGTGGCGCTGATGTAGTTGGTTTCACCGCCGTCAATCACGCGCTTGATGTCGAACAGCATGAAGCCCGAGAAGATCACGATCGCCAGCACCGACAGCGTCATCATCAGCGCGCTCGATTGCATGAAGATGTTGACGATGCCGGCCACCAGCAGGATCAGCGCGCCGATGAACAGGAACTTGCCCATGCCCGACAGGTCGCGCTTGATCACGGTGGCGAGCGTGGCCATGCCGAAGAACACCACCGCAGTGCCGCCAAAAGCCGTCATGATCAGGGACGAGCCATTTTTGAAACCCAGGATCATCGCCAGCAGTCGCGCAAGCATCAGCCCCATGAAGAAGGTGAAGCCGAGCAGCACGTAGACGCCGGTGGAGGTCTCCTTGGTCTTTTCGATCGCATACATGAAGCCGAAAGCGCCGGCCAGGAAGAGGATCGTGCTCAGACCGTTCCCCATCGCTGCCGTGATGCCTGTGGCCACGCCCACCCAAGCGCCCAGCACCGTGGGCACCATCGACAGCGCGAGCAACCAATAGGTGTTGCGCAGCACGCGGTTTCGGTCTGCGACCAAAGAACCTGAACCGCCGAAGCCGGACAAGGTTTGCATGCGTTGTTCGTTCATGTGAACTCCAAGTTGGTATGTCGTTGAAGCGGTCGGACCCGCAAAATCCATTGTAAGTTCCGTGGGTCTGCACTGCGCGATGCGCTGGCAATCGCGTTGCCAACCTGAGGCACACTTCGCAACTCTATTATTCCGGATATCTCTATGTACACCAAATCCGTGTTGACCCTGGGTGATGTGCGGGCCATGGCCCAGGCGGCGGAGGCCGAGGCCGCCGCGAACCATTGGGTGGTGACAATCGCCATCGTCGACGATGGCGGCCACTTGTTGTGGCTGCAGCGCGGCGACGGTGCTGCGCCGATCTCGTCGCTGATCGCTCCGGCCAAGGCCCGAACGGCGGCGCTGGGGCGTCGCGAGTCCAAGGTTTACGAAGATGCCATCAACCAGGGACGCTATTCATTCCTGAGCGCGCCCACGCTCGAGGGCATGCTCGAAGGTGGCGTGCCGGTGATGGTCGACGGCCATTGCGTTGGCGCCGTCGGCGTGTCGGGC
Organism: Betaproteobacteria bacterium; assembly: GCA_010030205.1. Classification (GTDB taxonomy): domain Bacteria; phylum Pseudomonadota; class Gammaproteobacteria; order Burkholderiales; family Burkholderiaceae_C; genus Pseudaquabacterium. The sequence continues at coordinate 46,287 of RGQD01000001.1, read as the reverse complement.
GTCAAGTCCAATGAAGATGCGCAGATCGCCCGAGCCGGCATCGCCGCTCTGGGCTGAATCGGTGCCTTCGTTTTAGCGCCTGCGCAGGCCCGAACCCTGGGATGCGAGGGGCGAGCCTCCAGACCCAAGGGCAAACCCGAAGGCTATAATCGGAGGGTTTACCTGCCACCACCGCAGCCTCGGCAAAACTCCGAAGAAGTTTCCCCAACGGGGCTTCCTGCCCACGACACTGTGGCCTAAGAGACGCCGGGCTCGCGCGAATTCCGGAGCCTTCCTCTTGCTGCCAGTCCTGCCCACCGCTGTCCTCGCCCTTGCAGATGGCACGGTCTTTCAAGGCCGTTCCATTGGCGCCGACGGGGTCACCGTTGGCGAGCTTGTGTTCAACACATCGCTCACCGGATACCAGGAAATTCTGACCGATCCGAGTTACTGCCGGCAGATCGTCACGCTGACTTATCCGCACATCGGCAGCTACGGCGTCAACGCCGAGGACGTCGAAGCCTCCAAGGTCTATGCCTCCGGCTTGATCATCAAGGACTTGCCTCTGCGCATGTCCAATTTTCGCGCGAACATGGCGCTCGACACCTACTTGCAGCGCGAGGGTACGGTGGCGATCGCCAACATCGACACCCGCCGCCTGACCCGGGTGCTTCGAAGTACCGGTGCCCAAAACGGCTGTATCGTCACGTTTGCAGCGGGGCTGGTGGCGACGCCAGCCGACATCGAGCGCGCTGTTGCGCGGGCCAGATCGGCGCCCAGCATGGCAGGCCAGGATTTGGCTTGTGTGGTGTCTTCGGCCGCCCCCTACGACTGGACCGAGACGGAATGGCAGCTGGGACAGGGCTATGGCCAATTGCGGGCGCCGAGGTTCCATGTGCTGGCATATGACTTCGGTGTCAAGCGCAACATCCTGCGCATGCTGGCCAGCCGCGGCTGTCGCGTGACCGTGGTGCCGGCGCGCACCACAGCGGCCGAGGCCTTGACGCATCGGCCGGACGGCGTATTCCTGAGCAATGGCCCCGGGGACCCCGAGCCCTGCGACTATGCGATCGATGCCACCCGCCGCTTGATCGACACCGGCATTCCCACCTTCGGCATCTGCCTGGGCCACCAGATCATGGCACTGGCCTCAGGCGCCAAGACCTTCAAGATGAAGTTTGGCCACCACGGCGCCAACCACCCGGTCAAGGATCTCGATTCCGGACGGGTCTCGATCACCAGCCAGAACCATGGTTTTGCGGTGGACGAAAAAACCCTGCCTGCCAATCTGCGCCCGACCCATGTCAGCTTGTTCGATGGCACGCTACAGGGCTTGGCCCGCACTGACCGGCCGGCGTTTTGCTTCCAGGGGCATCCCGAGGCTTCGCCCGGACCGCATGACATCAACTACTTGTTTGACCGTTTCACAACGCTGATGGCGGAGAAGAAAAATGCCTAAGCGTACCGACCTCCAGACCATCCTCATCATCGGCGCCGGCCCGATCATCATCGGCCAAGCCTGCGAGTTCGATTACTCCGGAGCCCAGGCTTGCAAAGCGCTGCGCCAGGAAGGCTACAAGGTCGTGCTGGTCAACAGCAATCCGGCGACCATCATGACCGACCCCGACACGGCCGACGTGACCTACATTGAGCCCATCACCTGGCAGGTGGTCGAGAAAATCATCGCCAAGGAGCGCACCGCTCACCCCGACCAGACCATGGCCTTGCTGCCGACGATGGGTGGCCAGACTGCGCTGAACTGCGCGCTCGACCTGCACAAGCACGGCGTGCTTTCGAAATGGGGCGTCGAGATGATCGGCGCCAACGAGCGTGCGATCGAGAAGGCCGAGGACAGGCTGAAGTTCAAGGACGCGATGACCTCCATCGGCCTGGGCTCAGCGCGCAGCGGCATCGCCCACACGATCGAAGAAGCCTGGATCGTGCAGAAACGCATCACGGCCGAGATCGGCGCGAACGCCACAAGTTCGGGCTTTCCAATGGTGATCCGGCCCAGCTTCACGCTCGGCGGCACCGGCGGTGGCATCGCCTACAACCCGGAGGAGTTCGAGGAGATCTGCAAGCGCGGTATCGACCTGTCGCCGACCAACGAGCTGCTGATCGAGGAAAGCCTGATCGGCTGGAAAGAATACGAGATGGAGGTGGTGCGCGACAAGGCGGACAACTGCATCATCGTGTGTGCGATCGAAAACCTGGACCCGATGGGCATCCACACCGGTGATTCGATCACCGTGGCACCGGCCCAGACCCTGACCGACAAGGAATACCAGCTATTGCGCAACGCCTCGATCGCGATCCTGCGCGAGATCGGCGTCGACACCGGCGGGTCGAACGTACAGTTCTCGATCAACCCGGTTGACGGCCGGATGGTGGTGATCGAGATGAATCCGCGGGTCTCGCGCTCCTCAGCCCTGGCCTCCAAGGCCACCGGCTTCCCGATCGCCAAGATCGCCGCCAAGCTGGCGGTGGGCTACACGCTGGACGAGCTGCGCAACGACATCACCGGCGGCGCGACGCCGGCCAGTTTCGAGCCCAGCATCGACTATGTCGTCACCAAGATCCCGCGCTTTGCCTTCGAGAAGTTCCCGGCCGCCGACGCGCGTCTGACCACCCAGATGAAATCGGTGGGCGAGGTGATGGCGATGGGCCGCACCTTCCAGGAGAGCTTCCAGAAGGCGCTGCGCGGGCTGGAGACCGGCATCGACGGCCTGACCGAGCGCACCGGCTGCCGCGCCAGCGACCGCGACGAGATCGTCGAGGCGATCGGCAACGCCGGCCCCGAGCGGATCCTGTTCGTGGCCGATGCCTTCCGCATCGGCATGACGCTCGATGAGATCTTCGACGAGACGGCGATCGACCCCTGGTTCCTGGCCCAGATCGAGGATCTGGTCGCGACCGAGGCCAAGCTCAAGGCCCGCAGGCTGGACAGCCTGTCGGCGGCCGAGCTTCGCTTTGTCAAGCAGAAGGGTTTTTCCGACAAGCGCCTGGGCAAGCTGATGGCCAGCAACCAGCATGAGGTTCGACGCGCCCGCCATGCCTTGGGCGTGCGGCCGGTCTACAAGCGGGTCGACACCTGCGCGGCCGAGTTCGCCACCCAGACCGCCTACCTCTACTCCTGCTACGAGACGGTGGACGGTGAGTGCGAGGCCGATCCGACCCAGAACCGGAAGATCATCGTGCTCGGCGGCGGGCCCAACCGCATCGGCCAAGGCATCGAGTTCGACTACTGCTGCGTGCACGCGGCGATGGCGCTGCGGGAAGACGGCTACGAGACCATCATGGTCAACTGCAACCCCGAGACCGTCTCGACCGACTACGACACCAGCGACCGGTTGTACTTTGAGCCGGTGACGCTGGAGGATGTGCTGGAGATTGTCGACAAGGAACGCCCCGTCGGCGTGATCGTGCAGTACGGCGGCCAGACGCCCTTGAAGCTTGCGCTTGAGTTGGAAGCCAACGGCGTTCCCATCATCGGCACCTCGCCCGATTCGATAGATATCGCGGAGGACCGAGAGCGTTTCCAGAAGTTGTTGCATCAACTTGGCCTGAAACAGCCGCCGAACCGCATCGCGCGCACCGAGGAGTCGGCCATTGCACTGGCGCATGAGATCGGCTATCCGTTGGTGGTGCGCCCGAGCTACGTGCTGGGCGGCCGGGCGATGGAGATCGTGCACGGCGACAAGGACCTGGAGCGCTACATGCGCGAGGCGATGCGCGTCAGCGATAAGTCGCCGGTGCTGCTGGACCGTTTTCTCGACGATGCGATCGAGGTCGACGTCGACTGCATCAGTGACGGCACACAGGTGATGATCGGCGGCATCATGGAGCACATCGAACAAGCAGGGGTCCACTCCGGCGACTCGGCCTGCTCGTTGCCACCCTACACCTTGCCCAAAGCCTTGCAGGACGAGTTGCGGCGGCAGACCACCGTGATGGCATTGGCACTGAAAGTGGTCGGGCTGATGAATGTGCAGTTCGCGATCCAGGGCGATGTGGGTGCAGCCGACGGCGCCGCCGAGAACGCCGTGGTCTTTGTGCTCGAGGTCAATCCTCGGGCGTCGCGAACCGTGCCCTATGTGTCGAAGGCAACCGGCCAGCAACTCGCCAAGATCGCCGCGCGTTGCATGGCGGGCCAAAAGCTGGCGGACCAGACCGGGCCGGGGGGCGAGCCGCCGCATGAGGTGATCCCGCCTTATTTCAGCGTCAAGGAAGCGGTGTTCCCGTTCAACAAGTTCCCTGGCGTCGATCCCATCCTCGGGCCTGAGATGCGCTCGACCGGTGAGGTGATGGGCGTGGGCAAGACCTTCGGCGAGGCGATGCTCAAGAGCCAGCTCGGTGCTGGCTCGCGACTGCCCACGAAAGGTCGCGTTGTGATCTCGGTCAAGAACGGTGACAAGGTTCGGGCTGTCAGCGTCGCGCGCGATCTGGTCGCTCTGGGCTTTGCGGTGGTGGCGACCAAAGGCACGGCAGCGGCCATCTCGGCGGCCGGTGTGCCGGTCAAGGTTGTCAACAAGGTCATGGATGGCAGACCCCATATCGCCGACATGGTCAAGGGCGGTGAGATTCAACTGGTTTTCACCACTGTTGACGAAACCCGTACCGCGATCGCCGATTCGCGTTACATCCGAACCGCCGCACTGGCCAATCGGGTGTCCTACTACACGACGATGGCTGGTTGCGAGGCGGCGACAGAGGCGATGAAACATCAAGCCGGCCTGAGTGTGCGAAGTCTGCAGGAACTGCACGTCGAGTTGCACTAAACTCCGGCCTTACTGTTTTCGCCGTTCCGCCGCCTTTGCGTCCGTTCACCGGGCGCCTAGCGCGGCGGATTTGTTTTTGTCCGTCCTCACCTTGCTTCAGGAGGCCCGCATGGCCACCATCCCCGTCACCAAGCGCGGTGTCGAACTGCTCAGAGCCGAGCTGCACCAGCTCAAGACCGTCGAACGCCACGCCGTGATTCGAGCGATCTCTGAAGCGCGGGCTCAGGGTGACCTGTCCGAGAACGCCGAGTACGAGGCCGCCAAGGACAAGCAGGGTTTCATCGAAGGCCGCATTCTCGAGATCGACAGCAAGCTCGCTGCCGCGCAAGTGATCGACCCGGCGACGCTGGATGCTGGCGGTCGGGTGGTGTTTGGCGCCACCGTCGACTTGGAAGAAGAAGCCAGCGGCCAGGAAGTCACTTACCAGATCGTCGGCGACGACGAAGCAGATTTGAAAATGGGTTTGATCTCGATCAGCTCACCGATCGCGCGTTCGATGATCGGCAAGGAGGCCGGCGATGTGGCCGAGGTCCGTGCGCCCGGTGGCCTCAAACGCTACGAAATCGTGGAAGTTCGTTACCTTTGAAGACGCTGGAGCGGCTGCGTCGCTTGCTGCCGGCTTGCTGGGCTGGCGCGCTGTTGTGTCTGGCATTGATCGCCGCGCCAGCGATCTTTGCCTTGCTGGAACGTGCCGACGCCGGACGCGTGGTGGGCCGAATCTTCCTGCAGGAAGCTTGGCTGAGCTTGGTGCTCGGCTTGGTGCTGCTTGTACTTGAGCGCGTTCGCGCCAGGCGAGGACTGAACCCGGTCCTGAGCGCTGAAATATTGCTGACCCTGGGCACCGTGTTCTGCACTCTGGCAGGATACTTTGCTGTCCAGTCCTCGATGACTGCCGCAAAGGCAGGGCAGTCTGCGCTGAGCTTTGGGCAACTACACGCCATCAGCGCGGCTTTCTTTGGCGCGAAGATATTGCTGCTGGGGGCATTGGCGTGGCGTGGCGCAGGGCCACACCGCTGAAGGGCGGCTCAGTCCTGCGCCTTCTTCTTGACGCTGGTCACCCGAGTCTTGACGCGCTTGATCTCGCCACCAGCCGTGACGCGCTGGTTGCCGAACACCGTGACTTTCTTGATCTGGGCCCGGTGGTTGCCACTCTTGGAGAACTTCAAGATCTTGACCACTCTAGGCGCCGCCATCCCACCTTCCTTGAGGGTCTTTTCCTTCTCGGGCATCGGCCGCCACAGCACCAGCAGCTTGCCGATGTGCTGCACGGGTGCGGCATCGAGCTTGTCGGCCATTGCGGCCAAGGCGGCTTCACGGTCTGGGCGCGAGTCGGAAAACATCCGCACCTTGATCAGCCCATGGGCTTTGAGCCCGGCATCGGCCTCTCTGTAGATGGCATCGGTCAGTCCTTCGGTGCCGATCAGCACGACGGGGTCCAGATGATGGGCTTCGCCACGTTTTTCTTTGCGTTGGGCAGGCGTCAATTGAATGGCAGACATGGCCGTATTATCGTCCCGTCATGAAAATCAAGTCCAAAAGCAAGAAGATCAACAAAGCTTGGCTCAATGACCACATCAATGACACCTATGTCAAGCTGGCCAAGATCGACGGCTATCGAGCCCGTGCTGCGTACAAGCTGAAGGAAATCGATGAAGCGATGGGTCTGATTCGCCCGGGTCAGGTGGTGGTCGACTTGGGTTCGGCGCCAGGCGCGTGGAGCCAATACCTGCGCCGTCGCTTTGCACCCAAAGCGGCCGGCGTTGGTGGCGCGGCAGTGGGCGAGTTGCTGGGGACCATCATCGCGCTGGACATCCTGCCAATGGAGCCCATCGAGGGCGTGCAATTCATCCAGGGCGATTTCCGTGAAGTTTCGGTGCTGGCGCAGTTGCACGAGTTGGTGGCCGGTCGATTGGTCGATGTGGTGGTGTCCGACTTGGCGCCCAATCTCACAGGCATCGAATCGGCCGACGCCGCTCGGATCGAGCACCTGATCGAGTTGGCATTGGACTTCGCCCAGAGTCACCTCAAGCCGGGCGGCGCTTTGGTCGCCAAGGTCTTCCACAGCGGCGCCTACAGCCAACTGGTGGAGAGTTTCAAGCAGCAGTTTCGGGTTGTCAAAGCGATCAAGCCCAAGGCCTCGCGCGACAAGTCAGCTGAGACCTATCTGATCGGACTTGGTCTGAAAGCGGGTTGAAGGTGATGCCTGAATCTGGTTTTGCGTTGAATCGAATCGAACTGGATTCACCCTGCTGGAGGCCGTGTGTAATGCCGACTCTCGGGCCTTGACTCGTTTAGAATCGTCCCTATCTGGAGTTGGGCTGGGTGGATGCAGGGTGTGAACGTGCCGTTGGGTAGCGTGCGCCGCCACCGGTTGTCCGATTTGGCTTAAGGAGCGGCAGTGAATAATCAATGGTTCTCGAAGGTCGCTGTCTGGCTCGTGATCGCACTCGTGCTGTTCACGGTGTTCAAGCAGTTCGACCGCGGGGTGTCGGCCGGCACAGTGATCGGTTATTCCGAGTTCCTGGACGAGGTGGCGGCCAAGCGCATCAAGTCGGTGGTGTTGCAAGAGGGTGGCGGCGGCACCGAAATCTTGGCGGTCACCAATGACGACAAGCGCATTCGGTCTACGGCGACTTTTCTGGATCGCGGCTTGGTCGGCGATTTGCGCAACAACGGCGTGAAGTTCGACGTCAAGCCCCGCGAAGAGCCTTCGCTGCTGGTCAGCTTGTTGGTCAGTTGGGGCCCGATGCTGCTGTTGATTGGCGTCTGGGTGTACTTCATGCGCCAGATGCAAGGTGGTGGCAAGGGTGGAGCTTTCAGCTTCGGCAAGAGCAAGGCGCGCATGCTCGATGAGGCCAACAACACGACCAGCTTTGCCGATGTCGCGGGTTGCGACGAGGCCAAGGAGGAAGTCAAGGAGTTGGTCGACTTCCTGAAAGACCCGCAGAAGTTCCAGAAACTCGGTGGCCGGATCCCTCGCGGCGTGTTGCTGGTCGGCCCGCCTGGAACCGGCAAGACCTTGCTGGCCAAAGCCATCGCCGGCGAGGCCAAGGTGCCGTTCTTCTCGATCTCGGGTTCGGACTTCGTCGAGATGTTTGTCGGCGTGGGCGCGGCACGGGTGCGCGACATGTTCGAGCAGGCCAAGAAGAGCGCGCCCTGCATCATCTTCATCGACGAAATCGACGCCGTCGGCCGTCATCGCGGTGCCGGCCTGGGTGGTGGCAACGATGAGCGCGAGCAGACGCTCAATCAGATGCTGGTCGAGATGGACGGTTTCGAGACCAATCTCGGCGTGATCGTGATGGCGGCGACGAACCGCCCCGACATTCTTGATCCGGCCTTGTTGCGTCCGGGCCGCTTTGACCGTCAGGTCTACGTCACGCTGCCCGATGTGAGAGGCCGTGAGCAGATTCTCAACGTGCACATGCGCAAGGTTCCTATTGGGCAAGACATCCGCGCCGACATCCTGGCACGCGGTACACCGGGTTTCTCAGGTGCCGATCTGGCCAATTTGATCAACGAAGCGGCGCTGTTCGCCGCGCGCCGCAATGGGCGCGTGGTCGAGATGGTCGATTTCGAGAAGGCCAAGGACAAGATCATGATGGGCCCCGAGCGCAAGAGCATGGTGATGCCCGAGGAAGAGCGCCGCAACACTGCTTACCACGAGGCTGGCCATGCGCTGGTCGCGCGCCTGATGCCCAAGACCGATCCGGTGCACAAGGTCACGGTGATCCCGCGTGGCCGGGCGTTGGGCGTGACGATGCAGTTGCCCGAGACCGACCGCTACAGCCTCGACAAGGAGCGCATGCTCTCGACCATCTCGGTGCTGTTTGGTGGTCGGATCGCCGAGGAGGTGTTCATGCACCAGATGACCACTGGCGCGTCGAATGACTTCGAGCGCGCCACGGCGATTGCCCGCGACATGGTCACCCGCTACGGCATGTCCGATGAGTTGGGTCCGATGGTCTACGCCGAAAACGAGGGAGAAGTCTTCCTCGGCCGTTCGGTGACCAAGACCACCACGATGTCCGAGGAGACGATGCGCAAGGTTGATCTGGTGATCCGCCGAATCATCGACGAGCAGTACAAGATTGCGCGTCAACACATCGAAGACAACCAGGACAAGATGCACTCCTTGGCCAAGGCTTTGCTTGAATGGGAGACCATCGACGCCGAGCAGATCGAGGACATCATGACCGGCAAGCAACCTCGCCCGCCCAAGGATTGGGTGCCGAATGAGCGTACTCGCAATTCGGGTTCAGGCCCGGCCGGCGGCAGTGGGCCGGTGAGCACCGACAGTGCGCCGGCAACGGTGGCTTGACGGTATCTGTATCAGTGCTTGTTGATCGGAAACAGGGCCTTCGGGCCCTTTTCTTATGTTTGATGTGATGCATTGGCAGACCAATCGCTTTGTGATCCGGCTGGATCGTCCGCAGGTGATGGGCATCGTCAACGCGACGCCTGACTCCTTCTTTGATGGCGGGCATCATGCACACGCCAGCGCGGCGATGGCTTACTGCGAGCAATTGCTGCAAGAGGGCGCTGACATTTTGGACATTGGCGGTGAGTCGACCCGTCCCGGTGCACAGCAGCCTGGTCTCGAAGAGGAATTGGCGCGGGTGTTGCCTGTGTTGCGCCATGCGGTGCGCCTGGGTGTGCCGGTGTCGGTCGACACCAGTCGGCCCGAGGTGATTCGGGCCGCGTTGGACCTGGGGGTGGACATCATCAACGATGTTCGCGCGCTGGCGCGGCCGGATGCATTGGCCACCGTCGCAGCCCATCCGCGCTGCGGCGTCTGCCTGATGCACATGCAAGGTGAGCCGGGTGCGATGCAGCAGTCACCGGTCTACGCCGTCGATGTCGTGGCAGAAGTGACCGCTTGGCTGCGCCTGCGCGTCGCGCAGGTGCAGGACGCTGGTGTGGCATTGGACCGGATTGCGATCGACCCCGGGATCGGCTTTGGCAAGACCGCCGAACACAATTGGACCTTGCTGCAGCGCCAGGAAGAATTGCTGGCGCTGGGCCGGCCGATGCTGCTGGGTTGGTCGCGCAAGTCGACATTGGGCGCGCTCACTGACCGGCCGGTAGACCAGCGCCTCGTGGCGAGCGTGGTCGCAGCGCTGGCCAGCGTGCAGCGCGGTGCGCAGGTGGTGCGGGTGCACGATGTGGCGGCCACCGTCGATGCGCTCAAGGTTTGGCGCGCGGCAGGCTTGCTGCCTCGATGATGGGTTGTGACGATGACCAAGTCCAAGAAAGAACACCAGATGAAAAGACAATTTTTCGGCACTGACGGCATTCGAGGTACCGTTGGCCAATCACCGATCACCCCTGATTTCATGCTTCGCTTGGGCCATGCCGTAGGCCGCGTTCTGCGCCGCAGCAACGCTCGACCCACGGTGCTGATCGGCAAGGACACGCGTATCTCGGGATACATGATCGAGTCCGCGCTGGAGGCCGGGCTGGCCTCTGCCGGGGTCGACACTGTGCTGACGGGACCGTTGCCGACGCCTGGCGTGGCTTACTTGACCCGTGCATTGCGGCTCGACCTGGGGTTGGTGATCAGCGCCTCGCACAATGCCTACCCTGACAACGGCGTCAAGTTTTTCTCCGCCAAAGGCGAAAAGCTGTCGGACGAGTGGGAAATGGCGGTGGAAGCCGCTCTCGAAGAACCACCGCAGTGGGTGGATTCGGCCACGCTGGGCAAGGCCAAGAGGCTCGACGACGCTCGCGGTCGATACATCGAGTTCTGTAAGAGCACGGTCGACAAGGACTTGTCACTGCGCGGGCTGAAGGTGGTGATCGATGCTGCGCACGGTGCGGCGTATCAAGTCGCTCCTGAAGTCTTTCACGAGCTTGGCGCCGAGGTGATTTCGATTGGTTGCCAACCCGATGGTGTAAATATCAATGCGGGGTTCGGGGCCACCTCACCGCAGGCGCTGGTTGCGACAGTCGCTGCGCATGGCGCTGACTATGGCGTGGCCCTAGACGGCGACGCCGACCGCCTGCAATTGGTGGACTGCAACGGCCGCTTGTTCAACGGAGATGAACTGCTCTACGCGATGGTGATGGACAGATTGGCGCAAGGCCAGTCGGTGCCCGGTGCGGTCGGTACGCTGATGACCAATATGGCGGTCGAGATCGCGCTCAAGGACGGCGGTATCGAATTGGTGCGCGCCAAGGTCGGCGACCGCTATGTGCTGGAGGAAATGGCGGCGCGCGGCTGGCTGCTGGGTGGCGAGGGCTCGGGCCATTTGCTGGCGCTTGACAAACACACCACCGGCGACGGCATCGTCAGCGCCTTGCAGGTGCTTCAGGCGGCACAGCGGGCAAGGGCCTCGCTGGCTGACTTGTTGGCCGGCGTCACCTTGTTCCCGCAGACCTTGCTCAATGTCCGCTTGTCGAGTCTGGCCCATTGGCAGACCAACACCGCGCTCGCAGCGGAGACCTTGGCGGTCGAAGGCGAGTTGGCTGGCCTGGGACGGGTGCTGATCCGAGCCTCGGGTACCGAGCCTGTGTTGCGGGTGATGGTCGAGGCACGCGACGCAGGCCAAGGGCTGCGATGGGCCCAGCGCCTGGCCGCGGCAGCCCAAGCCTGACCGTGGGCTGCCGGTTTGTGTTCAGGTCTGGCGAAATGTGACAGCCAGCCCTCGCTGATATGACGATTCAGTGACGTCAATTCGAAATATGACAGCCCGTCATGCTGCTGTCACAAGGACTGCCTAGAGTCCGGACTTGGCGTATGGCGTGCCAACTCCTTGAAACTGAAAGGCTTTGCAAATGAATTCAATGTTGTTCCGTGCTGCCCTGGTCTCAGTGGCCCTGATCCCGGTCTTCGCATCGGCCCAGGACGTCACAGGCGCAGGCGCCACCTTCCCGGCTCCGATCTATTCCAAGTGGGCTGACGCCTACAACAAGGCCACCGGTGCGCGTATCAACTACCAGTCTGTCGGCTCGGGCGCTGGCATCAAGCAGATCAAGTCCAAGACGGTCGATTTTGGCGCTTCCGACATGCCTTTGACCGACGAAGAACTGGCCAAGGACGGCATGATCCAGTTCCCCACCGTGATCGGCGGCGTCGTGCCGGTGGTCAACATCGTCGGCATCAAACCCGGCCAGATCAAGCTGACCGGCGCCGTGCTGGGCGACATCTACCTGGGCAAGATCACGAAGTGGAACGACGCCGCGCTGACGGCATTGAACGCTGGCGTGCCGCTGCCGGCGACCGACATCGCGGTGGTCCGCCGCGCCGATGGCTCAGGCACCAGCTTCATCTTCACCAACTACTTGTCCAAGGTCAATGCTGAGTGGAAGACCAAGGTCGGCGAGGGCACGGCAGTGAATTGGCCGGTCGGTGCCGGCGGCAAGGGCAACGAGGGCGTGTCAGCCTTTGTGCAGCGTCTGCCCAATTCGATTGGTTACGTCGAGTACGCTTACGCCAAGCAGAACAAGATGTCGCATGTGCAGTTGAAGAACCAGGCCGGCCAGTATGTCGAGCCCGATGACCTCAACTTCAAGGCAGCGGCAGCCGGCGCCGACTGGAGCAAGACCTTCTACCAGGTGTTGACCGAGCAGCCCGGCAAGGAATCCTGGCCCCTCACTGGCGCCACCTTTATCCTGATGCACAAGGCGCAGGACAAGCCGGCGAACGCCAGCAACGCGCTGAAGTTCTTCGACTGGGCATATGCCAGCGGCGACAAGCTGGCCTCGGACCTGGAGTATGTGCCGCTGCCCGATTCGGTCAAGGCCTTGTCGCGCAAGCTCTGGATGGACAATCTGAAGGACAGTGCCGGCAAGGCCATCGCCTACAAGTGATCCGGTGCGAGCGGGGTCGTATCCGCCCGCGTTTCGTTTCCAGCTCAGTGGAGGCCCTGTGGCCGCAACACTTCCTGCCAGTTCCTATTCGTCGTCAGAGCGTGCAGCGCCACATCGGCAACCGCCTGAGCGGCGTCGCATCGCGCCCTGGGCCGACCCGCTGTTCTCGATGCTGGCGCAAGGTGCAGCTTGGTTGACGCTGTCGCTGCTGGTGGGCATCATCATCTCGCTGCTGATCGGCGCGGCGCCGGCGATCAAGCAGTTCGGTCTGGGCTTTCTCTGGTCGAGTGAGTGGGACCCAGTGAAGGAGAATTTCGGCGGCCTGGTGATGATCTACGGCACGCTGATGACCTCGTTCATCGCGCTGCTGATCGCCGTGCCGGTGAGCTTCGGCATCGCGATTTTCCTCACCGAGATGTCGCCGGGCTGGCTCAAGCGGCCGCTGGGCATCGCGATCGAGTTGCTGGCGGCGGTGCCGTCAATCGTTTACGGCATGTGGGGTCTGCTGGTGTTCAGCCCGATACTGGCCACCTATGTGCAGCAACCGCTGCAGGCGGTATTCAAAGGCGTGCCGGTGTTGGGCGCCTTTGTCTCGGGCGCGCCGGTGGGCATAGGCCTGCTGTCGGCCGGCATCATCCTGGCGATCATGGTGATCCCATTCATCGCCTCGGTGATGCGCGATGTGTTCGAGGTCACGCCGCCGATGCTCAAGGAATCGGCCTACGGTCTGGGCGCCACCACCTGGGAGGTGGTCTCTGGGGTGGTACTTCCCTACACCAAGTCCGGCGTTGTCGGCGGCATCATGCTCGGGCTGGGTCGCGCGTTGGGTGAAACGATGGCGGTCACGTTCGTGATCGGCAACTTCAATCAACTCAACTCGCTGTCGCTGTTCGAGGCCGCCAACAGCATCACCTCGGCGCTGGCCAATGAATTTGCCGAAGCCGGTGAAGGCCTGCACCAGGCCTCGCTGATCTACTTGGGGCTGGTCTTGTTCTTCATCACCTTTGTGGTGCTGGCGCTTTCCAAGCTGTTGCTCTCGCAGTTGCGCAAGGGCGAGGGGACTAGCGCATGAATCCCATGTCCACTGCCTTCACCGCGGCGCAGCACGAGGGTCGACTGGCGATCCACCGGCACCGCAAGCGTGTCAACGCCGTCGCGCTGATGCTGGCGATCGGCGCGATGGCGTTTGGCGTGTTCTGGTTGCTGTGGATTCTGTTTGAGACCTTCTGGCTCGGCCTGGGCGGCTTGAACCTCGCGGTTTTCACCGAGATGACTCCGCCGCCGCAGGCCGACACCGGGGGCCTAGCCAACGCGATCTTCGGCTCGGTGGTGATGGCCGGCCTTGCCACCTTGCTCGGCACGCCGATCGGCGTGATGGCCGGTATCTACCTGGCCGAGTACGGCCAGAAGACCTGGCTCGGCAGCGCCACCCGATTCATCAACGACATCCTGCTGTCGGCGCCGTCGATCGTGATCGGCCTGTTCATCTATTCGGTGGTGGTGGCGCAATTCAAGAGCTTCTCGGGTTTTGCCGGGGTGCTGGCACTGGCGCTGATCGTGATCCCGGTCGTCATCCGCACCACCGAGAACATGCTCAGCTTGATTCCCAATGCGCTACGCGAAGCAGCTTATGCCTTGGGCACACCGAAATGGATTGTGATTTCGTCGGTGACACTCAAGGCGGCGCGCGCCGGTGTCATCACCGGCATTTTGCTGGCAATCGCCCGGATCTCGGGTGAGACCGCACCCTTGCTGTTCACCGCGCTGTCCAACCAGTTCTGGACCAGCGATCTCAGCAAGCCGATGGCCAGCCTGCCCGTGACGATCTTCAAGTTCGCGATGAGCCCTTACGAGAACTGGCAGAAGCTGGCTTGGGCGGGGGTCTTCCTGATCACGATCGGTGTGCTGGCGCTCAACATCGCCGCCCGCGTGTTCTTCCGCAACAAGCACTGAAATTTTGGAGGATCGCAACATGGACATCCGCGTCGCACCCGCTCACCTGGCCAGCACCGAGAAGACAAAAATCTCGGTGCGCGACCTCAACTTCTACTACGGTGGCTTCCACGCACTGAAGAACATCAACCTGACGCTGCCGGCCAACAAGGTCACGGCCTTCATCGGCCCGTCGGGCTGCGGCAAGAGCACGCTGCTGCGCACCTTCAACCGCATGTTCGAGCTCTACCCCGATCAGCGCGCCGAAGGCGAGATCCTGCTCGACGGCGAGAACATCCTCAACAAGAAGTTGGATGTCAGTCTGATCCGGGCCAAGATCGGTATGGTGTTCCAGAAGCCGACGCCCTTCCCGATGTCGATTTACGACAACATCGCCTTCGGCGTCAAGCTGTTCGAGACCCTGCCGCGGGCCGAGATGGACGAGCGGGTGGAGTGGGCGCTGAAGAAATCCGCGCTTTGGAACGAGGTCAAGGACAAACTCGACCAAAGCGGCTCAGGCCTGTCGGGTGGCCAGCAGCAGCGGCTGTGCATTGCGCGCGGCATTGCGATCAAACCCGAGGTCTTGCTGCTCGACGAGCCTTGCTCTGCACTTGACCCGATCTCAACCGGCAAGATCGAAGAGCTGATCCACGAGCTCAAGGCCGATTACACCGTGTTGATCGTCACCCACAACATGCAGCAGGCCGCGCGTTGCTCGGATTACACCGCTTATATGTACCTGGGCGACCTGATCGAATTCGGTGCCACGCCTGAGGTGTTCACGCAGCCGAAACGCAAGGACACCGAGGACTACATCACCGGACGGTTCGGTTGATGAGCCGGCTGACCGACAACAAACCTGGCGAATCAAAGGATCCACCATGAGCGGTAAACATCTGTCCACGCAGTTCGACAACGAACTCAGCGGAATCTCCACTCGGGTGCTTGAGATGGGCGGGCTGGTCGAATCCCAGGTCGCGCAAGCCGTGCTCGCGCTGTCGACCTTCAACGGCGATGTGGCGACCCAGGTCCTGGAAGAGGAGCACCGGGTGAACGCGATGGAGATCGAGATCGACCGCGATCTCTCGTCCATCATCGCGCGTCGGCAACCCACAGCGCGTGACCTTCGGCTGCTGATCGCGGTGTCCAAGACCATCGCCAACCTCGAGCGCATTGGCGACGAGGCTGCGCGTATCGCCCGCACGGTTCAGCGCTTGCTGAACTCCGGCATGTCGAGCCGACTGCGGCTGCCGGTGGCTGACCTGTCCTATGAGTCTGAACTCGCGACCAAGCAATTGCGCAAGGCGCTCGATGCCTTCGCCAGGCTAGATACCGAGGCTGCGGTCGAAGTGCTGCGGCACGACGACCAGATCGACCAGGAGTTCGACGGCCTGATGCGCAAGCTCATCACCTACATGATGGAAGACCCGCGCACGATCTCGTCGGCCATTGACTTGGTGTTCGTCGCCAAGGCCATCGAGCGTGTCGGCGACCATGCCAAGAACCTGGCCGAGCAGATCATCTATATCGTCAAAGGCACCGATGTGCGGCACAGCCCGGTCGATGCGGTCGAGAGCCTGGTGCGCTGATGGATCCCAAGAGGAGCGAACAACGATGAGCCAGATCGTGGTGGTTGAAGATGAACCGGCGATCGCCGAGCTGATTTCGATCAACTTGCGCCATGCCGGACACCAGGTGACGATCGCTGCCACCGCCGAGGCCGCCCGCCAGGAGATCGACGCGATGCTGCCCGATCTGGTGGTGTTGGACTGGATGCTGCCAGGACAGAGCGGTCTGGCCTTGGCTCGGCATTGGCGTGCCAACGCCCGGACCCGGGAGTTGCCCATCATCATGCTCACCGCGCGGGGCGAGGAAGTCGACAAGGTGGCTGGGCTGGACGCGGGCGCCGACGACTACCTGACCAAGCCGTTTTCGACCCAGGAGTTGATGGCCAGGATCCGTGCTGTGTTGCGTCGCAAGTTGCCTGAGGCGCTTGACGACGTTGTCGAATTGGCAGGACTTCGGATCGACCCATCGACCCACCGAATCAGCCGCGGCGAGGTCGATCTGAAGATGGGGCCAACAGAGTTTCGACTGCTGCATTTCCTAATGACCCATCCAGAACGTGTGCACAGTCGAGCCCAATTGCTCGATCGCGTCTGGGGCGACCATGTCTTCATCGAAGAACGGACAGTTGACGTCCATGTCAAGCGCTTGCGCGAGGCGCTGTCGCCTGCACAATGTGCAGGCATGGTCGAAACCGTCCGTGGTGCGGGTTATCGGCTGACTCGGCACGCCAGCCTGACGCCAAGCTGAGCCCCGATGGTTTGGTTACTGCCGCGTCCGTTGCTGGCCCTGTTGTTCCTGGCCACAGGGGGCGTGCTCGGGCATCTGGCCGGTGCGTCAATCGGCCTGCCGGAGGCGGGTGCGATGCTCGGCGCAACGCTCTGTGCTGGCTCGGCGGTGGCGCTGGATGCTTGGCGTGCCGCGCGGCTGATGACCTGGCTGCGGGGTGGGCAAGAACTCGACGCGCCTCGCGATTCCGGATTCTGGGGTGAACTGGGCTATCGGCTCGAGCGTGCACTGCGCTCGCGCGAGCAGGCGCTGGCCGCCGAAAACCGGCGTCTGGATGAATTTCTGTCGGCCATCGAAGCTTCGCCCAATGGCGTGCTGCTGCTCGACGCCATGGACCAGATCGTCTGGTGCTCAGTGGTTGCGGCGGACCACCTGGGTCTGGATGCGAAGCGCGACCTGTACCAGCCGATCACCAACCTGGTGCGGTCGCCGGCTTTCGTGGCCTACCTGCAAGAAGGTATCTGGCGCGAACCCATCACGCTGGTCGCGCCAGGCGGGCGCGGCAGTTTGCAGGTCGTGCTACGGCAATATGGTGATGGCCAAAAGCTGGTGATTTCGCAAGATGTTACCGAGCGTTTGCGCGCCGAGGCCATGAGGCGTGATTTCGTCGCCAACGTATCGCACGAGATCCGGACTCCACTCACGGTGTTGGCGGGGTTTGTTGAGACCATGGTCAACTTGCCGTTGACCGAGGTCGAGCGCGCCAGGGTGCTCAAGCTGATGCAGCAGCAGACCGACAGGATGCAGGTGCTGGTGTCCGACTTGCTGACACTGGCTCAGCTTGAGGGCAGCCCCAGGCCACCGGCCGACCGGTGGGTGGGCGTCGCGTCGCTGCTGCACCGTGTGCTGGGTGATGCCCGCACCTTGTCGGCCGGCCGGCACCAGATCGAGCTGACCGAACCGCCCGATCTGGAGCTGGCGGGTCTGGAGGCCGAACTGCTCAGTGCAGTGGCCAACCTGGTTCAAAACGCGGTGCGCTACACGCCTGCCGGCGGGCTGATCCAGATTGCCTGGCATGGCAAGCTTGATGGTGGCGGTGAGGTTGAGGTCCGAGACAATGGCATCGGCATTGCGCGTGACCATTTGCCGCGCCTGTCCGAGCGCTTCTACCGGGTCGATGGCAGCCGATCGCGTGACACCGGCGGCACTGGCTTGGGACTGTCTATCGTCAAGCATGTGATGCAACGCCACGGCGGGGCGCTGGAGATCGACAGCGAGCCCGGGGTCGGGTCGCGTTTTCGGCTGTTGCTGCCGGCAGGTCGGATCCGCAGCCGGTCGGATATCTCCGCGCCAGGTCACGACGTTGCAGGGTCAGCGGCTTAGCACGACCGGGTTCGGTGAGCCCGGCGTACGGCGAAAAATCACGACGATCTCGGTGCGCTCGGTAGGCCCGCGCACCCGCGCCACTTCGTGCCAGCCCTGTTTGCGCAGTTCTTCGTAAGCAGCGGCGCTTGCGCCGGCCGCCGGGCCGCGCTCGATCAGCAGCTTGACCAGCACCGGGCATTCAGTCGCGTTGGCGCTGGCGTTGACCAAACGCTTGCCATGGAACTCCAAGGCAGCGACCAACGAATTCGACGCATCCGGCGCTGCGATGCAGACCGCAGCGCTGAGATGTTGAAGCAAGCGCGCGGCCAGCGTCCGGTTGCTGCGGGCGTAGTCCAACAGCGGTAAACCCAGCGTCATCAGCAGCAGCCAGCACAGCGCCACGCCACCCGCTGGCAGCACCAGGCTCTTCCAGATCACCGGCCGGTGGCGAGTGGTGCGCCAGCGAACCAGCGCGATCCAGGCCAGGGTTGCGAGCAAGCCCAGGCCTAGCGCAGGCAGCGACAGAACAGGCTCGAAGCCAGGCGCCAATCGCTGCACGGCGGCTTGCGCGGCTGCTGGCACGCCGGTCTGCATCGCGCCATAAAAGATCCAGATGATCAGCGCGCTCAACGTGAAAAAGAATACCGAGAGCCAGTCGATCGCTGCGGTACTGGCGCGCTGCAGCGTTGGCAAGGCGAAGGCTGCCAGCACGGCGACACCGGGCACTCCCAGCATCAGCGCGCGGTCTGAGCTGCCCATTGCCACGCAACCGGCTGTGGCGACCAGCAAGCCCAGCAACGGAATCGCCAGATGGTGTTGGCCCAACTGGCGGCGCCAGCACCACAGCGTCCACAGCGCCATCGGCCAGGCGGGCCATAGAAACCACAGCCACAGCCGGGCCAACTGTCGCAACTCGAGAATGGGCGCGATTCGCCAAGCCCAGCTGCCGCTGATCCAGGCCACCATCGCTGCGGCTATGGTGGCGACAGCCAGCCAGGGTGCCAGTGCTTTGAGCCCAGTATTGCTGCTGCGCAGGCACAACAGCGCTGCGCCCATGCCCCAGAGCAGTGCCATCGCAGGGGCGCCGCTGGCGGCCAGCGCCGGCAAGCCCAGCGCAACGCCGAGGCGGGATTGCCAGCCACGATGCGGTGCCGACGCGACGGCCCATTGGAGACTCGCCACCGAGGCCAGTTGTGCCAATTCAGGGGTGGTCTCGTGTCCAAGCTGCAGCAATCCGAGCGTGGCGATCAGTGCCAGCAACGCGCCATCGGCGATCGCTCGGGCATAGTCCACTGGTGCGGCCTCGCCGCCGAAAGCCAGCGGCAGCGGCTGCGCAGCTTCGCTACGGGCGAGGTGAAACGTGGCATACCACACCGCCACCAGCGTCAGCACCAACATCATCGCGAAGGGAAGTCGTGCGGCCAGCGCCGGCTCTAACCAGGGATGGCCAGCCTGAATCGCCAGCGCGCCTATCCAATGCGGCAGCAGCGCTGCGCCAGTGCTGACGCCACCGAGGGCTGGGCTGAGCCAATGCGCTCGTCCCTCGGCGATGGCCAACATCTGGCCAAAGGCGCTGAGGTCAGCGCCTCGCCAGGGATCACGGCCGATCAGGCCCGGCAGCACATAGGCCGCGCACAACAGCAGCAAGGCCAGGCGCGGCAAGCGCGTCACGGCCAGCTGGGTTACCAGTGCGGGATTGGGGGTATTGTTGATCACCGGAAAATCATCGGCGGCATGCAAACGGGCCCCTCGGGGCCCGTTTCGGTGGTGTCAAGAATTCAGTTTCTTGCGCTGTCTTGACATGCCAGTCCACCGACGGCGCTCAGGCCGCAGTGGACTTCTTGTTGATGCCCAGGCTTGCAAACTTGTTGCGGAACTTCTCGACCCGGCCACCCAGGCTGTCGATGCTCTTTTGCGTGCCGGTGTAGAACGGATGGGTTTCGCTCGTGGTTTCAAGCTTGACCATCGGCAGTTCGCGGCCGTCGTCCATCTTGACGGTTTCGCGCGTGTTGACCGTCGAGCGGGTCACGAACTTGAAGCCGTTGGACAGGTCGACGAAGCAAACGTCGCGGTAGTTGGGGTGAATGCCGTCTTTCATGGGGAACCTTTGTTCAACAACGCTTGTTGCCGGGAGCCACGTGGCAGGGTGCCACGCACTTGCCGCAAGCGCGAAACCTGGGATTATAGGTGGGTAACGCTTCAGCCGCCTCGACGCATCATGTCGAAGAAGTCTAGGTTGTTCTTGCTCGCCTTCATCTTGTCGAGCATGAACTCCATCGCCTCGATCTCGTCCATGTTGTACAGCAGTTTGCGCAGGATCCAAGTCTTTTGAAGGATCTCGGGCTTGAGCAGCAGTTCTTCGCGCCGGGTGCCGCTCTTGTTGATCAGGATCGAGGGGTAGACGCGCTTCTCGGCCATCCGGCGGTCGAGGTGGATCTCGCAGTTGCCGGTGCCCTTGAATTCCTCGTAGATCACCTCGTCCATGCGTGAGCCGGTGTCGATCAGCGCGGTGCCGATGATGGTCAGTGATCCGCCTTCTTCGACGTTGCGCGCCGCACCGAAGAAGCGCTTGGGCCGTTGCAGCGCGTTGGCATCGACGCCGCCGGTCAATACCTTGCCCGACGACGGCAGCACGTTGTTGTAGGCTCTAGCCAGTCGGGTGATCGAGTCGAGCAGGATGACCACGTCTTTCTTCATCTCGACCAGACGCTTGGCGCGCTCGATCACCATCTCGGCCACCTGCACATGGCGGGCCGCGGGTTCGTCGAAGGTGGAGGAGATCACCTCGCCGCGCACGGTGCGCTGCATTTCAGTCACTTCCTCGGGCCGCTCGTCGACCAGCAGCACGATCATGTGGATGTCGGGGTGGTTGGCCACCAGCGCATGGGCGATGTGCTGCATCATCACCGTCTTGCCGGTCTTGGGCTGGGCCACCAGCAGCGCGCGCTGGCCTTTGCCGATCGGTGCGACCAGGTCGATGATGCGACTGGTGATGTTTTCCTCGCCCTTGATGTCGCGCTCGAGCTTGAAGGCCTCTTTCGGGAAGAGAGGCGTCAAGTTCTCGAACATGATCTTGTGCTTGCTCTCCTCGGGCGTGACGTCATTGACGCGGTCGACCTTGACCAGCGCGAAGTAGCGCTCACCGTCCTTGGGCACCCGCACTTCGCCTTCGATCATGTCGCCGGTGTGCAGGTTGAAGCGGCGGATCTGGCTCGGCGACAGGTAGATGTCGTCGGTGCTGGCCATGTAGCTGGCCTCGATCGAGCGCAAGAAGCCGAAGCCATCGGGCAGCACCTCAAGCACGCCGTCGCCGAACACCTGCTCGCCACCGCGGGCGCGCTTTTTCATGATGGCAAACATCAACTCCTGCTTGCGCAGGCGCGCGACGTTGTCGATCTCCAGTGCCTCGCCCATCGTGATGAGTGCGGAGACGTGGAGCGCCTTCAGTTCGGAGAGATGCATTTAAGGAGTCACCGGATGGTGGAGGTGGATTCGCGCCCGGCCATGACAGCGGGGCTTGCGGGGTGGCGACCCTGGTCGAGGGACGGACCGATACCCGTGACGGGTCGGTGAACGGCGGCAAAGTGTGCCGAACTCGTTATGAAAAAAATCCCGCAACCAGCGGGTGGAACTGTCGATTTTCTGTTCGATTGCCCGAAACCTCGCGCTGAACCAGATGACTTCTGGCAGGCGTGGCAGCTTGAGCCTGGGTCAGCGCGCTTACGGCCGCGTTGACCCTCACAATTGAACGATTATAGATGCGGTTCGATGAATGCCGCCAACTGCGCCTTGGACACAGCGCCAACTTTGGTCGCAGCGAGCTGGCCGCCCTTGAACAGCATCAGTGTCGGGATGCCGCGGATGCCGAACTTGGCCGGAATCTCGCGGTTCTCGTCGACGTTC
The DNA here is from genome assembly GCA_010030205.1 of Betaproteobacteria bacterium. Classification (GTDB taxonomy): domain Bacteria; phylum Pseudomonadota; class Gammaproteobacteria; order Burkholderiales; family Burkholderiaceae_C; genus Pseudaquabacterium. The sequence continues at coordinate 24,223 of RGQD01000001.1, read as the reverse complement.
ATTTTGGTGATCTGAAGGCGCGAACCGAGTTCCCTGGCGGTCTCGTCGAGGATGGGCGCGATCATCTTGCAGGGACCACACCACTCGGCCCAATAGTCCACCAGCACCAGTGTTTCCGATTTCATCACGTCGACTTCGAACGTGGCATCGGTGGTGTGCTTGATCAGTTCACTGCTCATCGTTGTTCCTTGGGGCGCCGGAAGCGGCGAAAAGCCCTTGATACAGGCTCTTGTCATTTTCGCACAAAGGTCTGCGGCGCGTGCGCTCGAACCGGCTCGGCTTGTGGCGCGAACAGCACTGCGGTCTGCCGTTTGTTCTCGGGTTTGCCGGCCGCGGGCTTGTGTCCAATCGGCGAACACATCAATCCCTGCGCCATGGCCGCATTACCTTCGCATCCAGCCGGGGCATTCAACGCCCCTCGTCAACTGGGCCGTTTTCAATTGCAGCGCTCTTTGGGCGTGAGCGATCGAACGCTGCTGTGGCTGGCGACTGATCCGCGAGATGGCCGGTCGCTGGTGCTGGCGATGCCTCGCCGCCAGCCTGCCGATGCTGTCGGTTTGCAGAAGTGGCTGGCTGCCGCGCACCATGTGGCCCGAATCAAGCATCCTGGGCTGGCCTCGGTGCTGGAAGTTGGCGAGCATGGCGCCTGGCCTTACCTGGCCTATGACGGTGGCCAGGCCATCACGATGGCTGATCGGCTCGGTAGCCAAGCCCTGCCACTGGTCGAGTTGATGCGCTGGGCGATGGAGGTTTTGCAGGCGCTGGCATTTGCCCACGAAGCCGGTGTTGTGCACGGTGATTTGCAGGCCTGCATGTTCTTGCTGCAGCAGGACGGAAGCAGCCGCCTGTTAGGACTCGGCGCGACGCTGGCGCCGCAAGATCCAGCGCCCAGCATGCAGGTTCAGCGCCAGGAGGCTGAGCGCGATCTGTTGGCATTTGGCCTGGTGCTTCACCATGCGCTGGCTGGCGAGCCAGCGCTGGGTTTGCCGGATGTCGGTGCGGTGATCGACCGCATGCCACCCCGAGGTCGCGACAGCGTTCGGCTGCCCAGGTCGACCCCTAGGCCGATTCCGGAGGCCTTGCGATCGATCGTCAACCGCGCCACCGAGCGCCAACCGCGTCAGCGCTACCGCAACGCGCGGACTTTGGAAGGCGCCATCGACGGCTGGGCGCGCACCGATGCGAATTCTGGCGGCGAACCCATCCGCTTGTTGCTTGACCGGATGCGCGTCTCGGGCTTCTTGCCCGCCATGCCAGGAAGCGCAGCCCGAGCGGCCCGGATTGCGCTGATGGAGGGCGAATGCCTCAATGCGCTGGCCGACAGCGTGAGGCAAGACCTTTGCTTGAGCTTGGAGTTGCTTCGCAGCGCCAACGGTCCCGAACTGCAAGGCGCATTGGGGGATGGTGGCGGCGCAATCCTCACCTTGCGTCGTGCCATCGCGATAGTGGGGCTGGACGGTTTGCGCCGCGCGGCCATGGCTTTGCGTGTTTGGCCCGGGTCGCTCGACGAGGAGCAGGCCGGCCAACTGGCACAGTTGATCGCACGGGTTCAACAGGCGGGAAGGGCGGCGCAGTGCTTGCGGCCGGCCGGCTATGACGCCGAACTGGTGGCCTTGCTGGCCATGCTCCAAAACCTGGGCCGACTCGCATTGCAGTACCATTTTCCGGAAGAGGCAGCGCAGATTCGTCGTCTGATGCAGCCAGCGCCTCCGCTTGCTGCGGGCGAGCCTGAGCAACCCGGCATGACCGAGGAGTCCGCCTGCCTTGCGGTGCTCGGGGTCGATGTCGACTCCCTCGGGACGGCGGTGGGCCGCCACTGGGGGTTTGACGACGAGGCCTTGTGGATGGTTCGCCGTCTGCCGCAGTCTGTCCCTGTGCATTTCACCGAGGCCGACCAAGACCTGTTGCGCTTGACGGCGAGTTGTGCAAACGAGCTGATCGATGCCTTGTCCTTGCCTGAGCATCAGCGCTCAGCCTTTGTGCAGCGGGCGGCTCAGCGCTATGGCAGGGCCTTGGGCTTGAGCATTCGCGATCTGGTGGCCGCAGCGCAGGACTCGGCGTGTGAACTGGCTGCGCCTGCTCAAGCCGCCGCTGAGTGATAGCCCGAAATGACCCGAAGTGGCTCGAGATGGCTCGATCTCGAGCATCGACCGCCTTCGACGACCAGTTAAATTGGCGTTCAAAGAGGGTGTCGAAAAGTGGGGGTGACGAGCCTTGCCCTCGGCACTGGTCGCAACGGTTGGGGCTGCTTCGTTCCCGACCTGACCCGGTTGGCCGCGCTTCCATGCGAGGAGGCCCGTCGGAATTGATTGTAGGTCAGCGGGCCGGCTGACGGCAGCTTGTGGCGCGCCAATTCGCCCAAGGAAGTTCGAGAGGCCGACGCCGCGCTTGACATGCGCATCGACGACAAGTTCAAGGAATTGGGCCTGCTGGACGACGATCCCCCCGCGCGCAAGCCGTCTTCAGCCGAAGCTGAAGACGCCGTCACCGTGAAGATGTGCAATGCCGTGAAACGCATGGGTCGCCAAACGTTGGAGCGGGTCAGCTCAGACCTGGGCGTGAACCCGCGAGACATCTCGCTGGAGCGCACTGAGATCTCTACGGGCCTCTCGGTCAACTTGGTCCAGGCGTCGGCTCGTCAGAGCAAGATCTGCATGGCCGTGCTGTAAACGCCGCGCGGCACCGTGCAATACCTTGTGGAGGAGGTCACAGGCGGCGCTGTCACAGCCGGTCGTCAGCGCTGAGGCCAAGCGCTCGCATCAATCTCCGCCATTCAGGCTTTGGCGCGACTGTAGAAGGATGGTTCGCCGAAAGCTTTCAATTTGACAGCCGAAAAAAAGCTGGGTGATTGATTTTTTGGTGAACTGGCGGAAGCGGTGAGATTCGAACTCACGGTGGAGTTACCCCCACGGCAGTTTTCAAGACTGCAGCCTTAAACCACTCGGCCACGCTTCCTTCAGACCTGACGCCATTGTCGCGTCAGTGTTGCCTGCAGGCTCAGCCGATCGGCCCAGTTAGGCCGAATTCAGCCCGGCGCTTGCGCCTGGTGGCACTGCACCTGCGCCACTTCGCGCCTGCCGCCGTCCACGCGCACCGCAGTCAGCGCGCCGCCCCAGACGCAGCCGGTGTCGAGCGAGAGCAAATTGGGTCGGTTTTGCAGCCCCAGCGTGGACCAATGGCCGAACGCGATCGGCGTGTCACGGGTCAGCCGCTCGGGGTGGTCGAACCAGGCGCTGTGACCTGCAGGTGCTTGGCCCGAGCCGTCCTTGGTGTCGAACTCCAGCGTGCCGTCGGGCGTGCAGTAGCGGATGCGTGTCAGCACGTTGAGCACCATGCGCCAGCGACGCGGGCCGGTCAGTGCGTCGTCCCAGCGCGCCGGATCGTTGCCGTACATCACCCGCAGGAAATCCGCCATGCCAGGGCCGGTGAGCACGTCCTCGACCTCCCGGGCCAGCGCCAGCGTCTTGACCGCGTCCCACTGTGGCGCGACGCCGGCGTGGACCAACAGCCAGCCCTGGGCCTGGTCGGCGAGCTTGCGGTGGCGCAGCCATTCGAGCAAGGCCTCGCGCTGTGGGCTGGCGAGGATGTCGTCTAGCGTGTCGCTGCGGTGCGGCTTGCGCGCCCCCACCGACAGCGCCAGCAAATGCAGGTCGTGGTTGCCCAGCAGGCAGCTCGCAGCATTGCCCAGCGCCATCAATCGCTGCAGCGTTCGCAGCGACGCCGGGCCTCGGTTGACCAGGTCGCCCAGCACATGGACATGGTCGCGCGATGGCGAGAAGCCGATCTCGGCCAGCAGCCGGTCGAGCGCATCGCAACAGCCTTGAGGGTCGCCTATCAGGTAATGCATGGGGCGATTCTGCTACGCTCGACGCCGTCTAGGTTTCGGGGGCGCCTTTCGCGGCGCCACTGCATGGAAGTTGCGCTGCTGGTTTTTCTGATACTGGTCAACGCCTTGTTCGCGATGTCCGAAATGGCGCTGACCGCGTCACGCAAGGCCAGGCTGGCGGTGATGGTCGAAGCTGGCGAGCCCGGCGCGACAGCCGCTCAGGTGCTGCACGACGACCCGACCAAATGGCTGTCGACCGTGCAGATCGGCATCACCTCGATCGGCGTGCTCAACGGCATCGTCGGCGACGCGGCTTTCTCGCAGCCTTTGGCGAGTTGGTTGTTGAAGATCTTCCCGCTGCTCGGCCACCGCGCGATGGACGTCACCGCGACCGCACTGGTGGTCGTGATCATCACTTTCCTGACCATCATCTTTGGCGAGTTGGTGCCCAAGCGCTTGGGCCAGATGTACCCCGAGCGGGTGGCGGTGCTGGTGGCGCGGCCGATGGACATGCTGTCGTCAGCGGTGCGGCCTTTCGTCTGGCTGCTGTCGGCCTGTACCCAGGCCACGCTGCGCTTGCTGGGCATCCGCAACGCGCCTTCGCGCAGCGTGACCGAGGAAGAGATCGCCGCCAGCCTCGAAGAGGGCCTGGACGCTGGCGTGATCGAGGCCCAGGAGCACCAGATGGTGCGCAACGTGTTCCGCCTCGACGAGCGCCAGATCGGCTCGATGATGATCCCGCGCGCCGAGATCACCTGGCTGGCCCAGAACGCGCCGCTGCCCGAATTGCTGTCGCAGATGACGACCAACGGCCACTCACGCTACCCGGTCTGCCGTGACGGCCTCGACGACGTGGTGGGCGTGATCCAGGCCCAGGACTTGTTGCTGCCCTTGTCGCGCGGCGAGTTGCCGAATCTGGCCGAGTTGATGCATGCGCCGGTGTTCGTGCCCGAGACCTTGTCGGGCATGGAACTGCTGGACCACTTCAGGGCCACCGGCGCCGAACTGGTGTTCGTCGTCGATGAGTACGGCGCCGTGCAAGGCGTGATCACCGTGCGCGATGTGCTCGAAGCCATCACCGGCGAATTCAGCCCACCCAGCGCCGACGACGCTTGGGCGGTTCGGCGCGCCGATGGTAGCTGGCTGATGGACGGCCTGATCCCGGTGCCCGAGATGAAGGACAGGCTTGAGATCCGTGAGCTGCCTGAGGAGGATCGAGGCCGCTACAACACGCTGGCCGGCATGGTGATGCTCTTGCTGGGCCGGCTGCCACAGACCACTGATGTGGTGGAATGGGATGCTTGGCGTTTCGAGGTGGTCGACCTCGATGGCAAGCGCGTCGACAAGGTGCTGGTGAGCCGCATCACACCAACCGACCAGCCTGGAAACAAGTCATCATGATCAACGAAAACCTGCACAAGCAAGCGGTCGCACTCGATCGCGTCAAACATCGCGAGCTCAAGCTCAAGCTCGAACGGCGCGACCTAAGCGTGATGTCCGCGCTGAATGCGTTCTTTGTCGCGGGCACCGAATTCACCGACGCCTGCAAGGAATTCCCCGTGGTCTGGGTCAATGCCGGCAAGGACGAGGCGGGCAAAATGCAGGTCGCGCCGGTTGCGGTCTTTGGCCTGCAGGTCGGGCAGAACCTGTGCATCGAGGGCAATGCCTGGCGCGTGCGCTACGTGCCGGCGATGTTGCGGCTCTACCCCTTCGCGCTGGCCCGGGTGGCGGCCGACGAGATGGTGGTCTGCATCGACGAAGCCTGTGCTGGGCTTGGGGCCGAGGGCCAGGCATTGTTCGATGCCAACGGCGAACCCACCGAATTCACCAAGACCGTGCAACAGCAGCTCGAAACCTTCGAGTCCGAGATTGAACGCACCCGCATGGCCGGTGCGCTGCTGGTCGAGAAGGACTTGCTGCGCGACATGCGCTTCGACGCGACCTTGCCCGATGGCAGCAAGCTCGGGGTCGATGGCTTCCTGACGATCGACGAGCAAAAGCTCTCGGCGCTGTCGGACGCCGATGTGCTGATGCTCAGTCGCAACGGTTTGCTGGGTTTGATCCATGCGCATCAAATCTCGCTCGGCAACATGGGCCGGTTGGTGGAGTGGCATGTAGAACGCCAAGCGGCGGCCTGATCCTGGGCCTAGCGCCAACCGCCTACGGACTTGCGCTTAGACATGAAGCGGTCGTCTCCGCGCACAATTGCCCACGCTTAAAACTTCTGAAGGTTCCACCATGACGAGACGAAATCACTTGCTGACCCTGGCCACCTTGTCGCTGGGCGTTCTGACCGGCGGTGCAGTGCGGGCCGAGGACAGCGTCAAGATCGGCGTGATCCTGCCGATGACCGGCCCCTCGGCGTCCACCGGCCGCCAGATCGACGCCGCGATCAAGCTGTGGATGGCGCAGAGCGGCGGCAAGGCCGGTGGCAAGAAGGTCGAGGTCATCATCAAGGACGACGCAGGTGTGGCCGACACCACCCGCCGCTTGGCGCAGGAGTTGGTGGTCAACGACAAGGTCGTCGCACTGGCTGGTTTCGGCTTGACGCCCTTGGCCCTGGCCACCGCGCCCATCGCCACCCAAAGCAAGACCCCGATGGTGGTGATGGCGGCGGCGACCTCGATGATCACCGAGGCCTCGCCCTACATCGTTCGCACCAGCTTCACGCTGCCGCAGGTGTCGATCGGCATCGCCGAATGGGCGGCCAAGAACAAGATCAAGAAGGTCGTCACGCTGGTGGCCGACTACGGCCCGGGCAATGACGCCGAAAAGTTCTTCTCAAGCCAGTTCCAGTTGAACGGCGGTGTGATCACCGACAAGCTTCGCACGCCGCTGCGCGGCGCCGACTTCGCGCCGGTATTGCAGAAGGTGCGCGACTTGTCGCCGGACGCGCTGTTTGTCTTCCTGCCCTCGGGCCAAGGCGCGCAGTTCATGAAGCAGTTCGGTGAGCGCGGCCTGGACAAGGCCGGCATCAAGCTGATCGCCACCGGCGATGTCACCGACGACGACCAGTTGAACGACATGGGCGATGTCGCGCTGGGCGTGGTCAATTCGCACCACTACTCGGCGGCGCACAACAGTGCGGTCAACAAGAAATACGTTGCAGATTTCCAGGCGGCCAACAAGTTCAGGCCCAATTTCATGTCGGTCGGCGGCTACGACGGTATGCGCGTGATCTTCAAGGCGCTAGACGCCACCAAAGGTGTCGGTGGCGACGCGCTGTTGGCGGCGATGAAGGGACAGATCTTCGAGAGCCCGCGCGGCCCGGTGCTGATCGACGCGCAGACCCGCGATGTCGTGCAGGACGTCTACATCCGCAAGGTGGAGCGGGTGAACGGTCAGCTCTACAACGTCGAGTTCGACACGCTGAAATCGGTGAAGGATCCCGGCAAGTTGAAGTGACCCATCCCCGAAGCGGCCTGAGGCCGCTCCGCCCCAGTGGGGGTGAGCCCGCGCCGAGCGAGCCCCTGCGCGCTCGCGACTGGCTGGCGAACGCCTTGCGACCTGCAGGGCGCAACGCGACGCCAGCGGCCCGGCACAGTCGGTTTCGCAGCGTCTGCTTGCTGCGATGCCCTCAGTGTGCCTTTTCGCGCTGACCCGCCCGATTTCATGCTGACCCTTCTCTTCGACGGCATTGCCTACGGCATGCTGCTGTTCGTGCTGGCCCTGGGGTTGGCGGTCACGATGGGTTTGATGAACTTCATCAACCTGGCCCATGGCGCTTTCGCGATGGCCGGCGGCTACATCCTGATCGTGCTGATGCAGCGCGCTGGCTGGCCTTTTCTGGCCTGCCTGCCGGCGGCTTTTATCGCCACTGCGGCCGCCGGTGCGTTGCTCGAGCGCTTGGTCTACCGACCGATGTACGGCAAGCCTCACCTCGACCAGGTCTTGTTCTCGATCGGCCTGACCTTCATGGCCGTGGCCTCGGTCGACTTCATCATGGGCAGTTCGCCGCAGAACGTCCAGCTGCCCGACTGGCTGCGTCAGCGCTTCGAATTCGGCACGGGCGCGTGGATGCTGGGCATGGGGGCGTACCGCTTGTTCATCATCGCGACCTGCTTCGCGCTGGCGTTGGGGCTGCAGGCGGTGCTGACCCAGACCCGCTTCGGCAGCCGGCTGCGAGCCGCAGTGGACGACCCGCGGGTCGCTGCCGGGCTGGGCATCCCGGTGAACCGAATCTTCCTGCTGACCTTCGCGGTCGGCTCGGGTCTGGCCGGTCTGGGCGGGGCGCTGGGCGCAGACATCCTCGGGCTCGATCCGACCTTCCCATTGAAGTTCATGGTCTATTTCCTGATCGTCTGTGCCGTGGGTGGCACCAGTTCGATCACCGGCCCACTGGTGGCGGCATTGGTGCTGGGCATTGCCGATGTGATGGGCAAGTACTACCTGCCCAAGCTCGGTGCCTTCATCGTCTATGTGCTGATGATCGCGATTCTGCTGTGGCGGCCGCAAGGCTTGTTCTCGCGCGAGGGCAAGCCATGAGCCCCCCAAGCGCACGGCGCTCGCTGCCCCACCAAGGGGTGCGCAGCCGCCTTGGGACGGCCCGACGGAGGCTGCAATGAGCAGCGCAACCGCGGCCAGGCTGCTCGCGCCGTCGAGGTGGCGGCCCTGGGAGCTTGCGCTGTGGGCGGCGATCTGGGCCGTCGCCGCGCTGTTCGCGCAGCATGCAGCACTGGTCAACGAGATCGCGATCCTGGCGCTGTTCGCGCTCTCGCTCGATCTGATCCTGGGCTATGCCGGTATCGTCTCGCTGGGACACGCGGCATTCTTTGGCGTCGGCGCTTATGGCGCGGCGCTGTTCGCCAAGCATGTGATGCCCGATCCGATGGTCGGATTGGCCGTGGGGGCAGGGCTGGGCGCGCTGCTCGGCCTGGTCACCAGCCCGATGATTGTTCGCGGCACCGACCTGACCCGGCTGATGGTGACGATGGGCGTGGCCCTGGTGCTGCTGGAACTGGCCAACAAGTTCGACGGCCTGACCGGCGGAACCGATGGGCTGCAAGGTGTGGTGATGGGCCCGTTGTGGGTCCCGTTCGTCGGTCGCTTCGAGTTCGACCTGGGCGCACGGGTGGCATCGTTTTATTCACTGACGGTGCTGTTCATCGCCTTCTTGCTGCTGCGCCGCATCGTGCACTCGCCGCTGGGCATCTCGCTGCAGGCGCTGCGCGACAACCGGCTGAGGGTGATGGCGATCGGGCTGTCGGTCAACAGCCGGCTGGCGGCGGTCTACACGCTGGCCGCTGGCCTGGCCGGTGCGGCGGGTGCGCTGCTGGTGCAGACCACCGGCTTCGCATCGCTAGACGTGTTCGAGTTCCACCGCAGTGCCGATGTGATGCTCGCGCTGGTGATCGGCGGCGCCGGCTGGCTGTGGGGCGGATTGATCGGGGCGATCGCATTCAAGGTGTTGCACGACTTGATCTCATCGTTCACCGCCCAGTACTGGACCTTCTGGATCGGTCTGTTCCTGGTGCTGCTGATGCTGGTCGGGCGCGAGCGGCTGTTCCGGCCCCGGTCGTGGTTCAAGTGGGGTAAGCCATGAATGAGGTGGTGCTGCAGACCCACGGCCTGGTCAAACGCTTCGGCGGCATCACCGCGACCGACAAGGTGTCCTTGACGATACGTCGCGGTGCGCGCCACGCGCTGATCGGCCCCAACGGCGCCGGCAAGACCACGCTGATCAACCAGCTCACCGGCGTGATGCAGCCCAGCGAGGGCCGCGTCGTGCTGGGCGGGCGCGACATCACGACGCTGGCGCCGCACCGGCGGGTGGCGTTGGGCCTGGTGCGCACCTTCCAGATCAACCAGTTGTTCGCCTCGCTGACCCCGCTGCAAAGCCTGGCGCTGGCGGTGGCTGGCCGGCAGGGCCGGGCGCACCGCTGGTGGGCGCCTATGGGCAGCGACGTCGAGATCGCGGCCGAATGCGAGCAGTTGCTTGCACAGTTCCGTCTCAGCGACTTCGCCGACCGCAGGACGTCGGAGCTGCCCTACGGCAAGCGCCGGCTGCTCGAGATCGCGCTGGCGGTGGCGCAGAAACCCAGCGTGCTGCTGCTCGACGAGCCGGCTGCCGGCGTGCCGGGCGCCGAGCGCGCCGACATCCTGGCCACGGTGGCCGCGCTGCCCGACGAGGTCGCGGTGGTGCTGATCGAGCACGACATGGACCTGGTGTTCAGCTTCGCCAACACCATGACGGTGCTGGTCAACGGTGCGGTGCTGACCGAGGGCACGCCCGAGCAGATCGCCGCCGACCCGCAGGTGCGCGCGGTCTACCTGGGCAACTCGCGGGCCGGCATGTCCGAGCGAGCGCAAGACCTCGCGAACCAGAGGGCAGCCCATGGCTGAAAGCCTGCTCGAGGTGCAGGGCCTGACCTGTGGCTACGGCGACGCCGTGGTGCTGACCGACATCAGCTTCTCGCTCGCGATGGGCCGCTCGCTGGCGCTGCTGGGTCGCAACGGCACCGGCAAGACGACGCTGATCGACACGCTGGTGGGCGTGACGCACCGCCATGCCGGCCGCCTCTCGCTGGCCGGGCGCGAGATCCAGGATCTGCCGGTTTATGCCCGCGCCGCAAGCGGCATCGGCTGGGTGCCGCAGGAGCGCAACATCTTCAAGTCGCTGACTGTCGACGAGAACTTGAGCGCCGTGGCCAGGCCTGGGCCCTGGAATGCCCAGCGCGTTTTTGAGCTGTTTCCCCGCCTGGCCGAGCGCAAGAAAAACCTCGGCACCCAGTTGTCTGGCGGCGAGCAGCAGATGCTGGCGTTTGGTCGCGCGCTGATGCTCAACCCGCGCTTGCTGCTGCTCGACGAGCCGCTCGAGGGCCTGGCGCCGATCATCATCGAAGAGCTGCTGCGTGCGATCCGCCGCGTTGCGCGTGAGGAAGGCTTGTCGTCGATCGTCGTCGAACAGCATCCGCACATGGTGCTGGGCGTGACCGACGACTGCATCGTGCTCGACCGTGGCAGCATCGCTTACCGCGCCGACAGCGCGACCTTGCTGGACGATCCAGCGCCACTCGATCGATGGCTGGGCGTCTCGGCGCACTGAATCACGCATCTCAACCCCTGGACTCTCGACCATGACGCTTCGCACCCAACCGCCTTTTCGCGCCGACCATGTCGGCAGTTTCCTGCGCCCGAAATACCTGCTCGACGCGCGCGAGCAGTTCTTCGTCAAGAAGGAGATCACAGCCGAGCAGCTGCGCCTGGTCGAGGACCAAGCGATCACCGAGATCGTGCAGTTCCAGCAGGACGTCGGACTGCAAAGCATCACCGACGGCGAGTTTCGCCGCACCTATTTCCACATCGATTTTCTGGAACAACTCGGCGGCGTCAAGACCGACATCCCGTTCACGGTGCTGCGGCCCGACGGCAGTGAGGAGCTCGCACCGCCGGTGATCCGTGTGATCGACAAGGTTCGCCACGCCAAGAACATCCAGCTGGCCGATTTCGAATACCTCAAGAGCCAGGTGGCGGCAGGCTTGACGTCCAAGGTGACGATTCCGTCGCCGACCATGCTGCACTTTCGGGGCGGGCGTGCCGGCATCAGCCGCGAGGCATACCCCGAACTTGATCCGGCTTTCTACGACGACGTGGCCAAGGCCTATGGCCAGGAGCTGCAGTCGCTGGCCGATGCTGGTTGCAGCTATGTGCAGATGGATGACACCAACCTGGCCTATCTCTGCGACGAGAAGATGCGCGAGGCCGCCAGATCGCGCGGCGACGACCCCAACGAATTGCCGCACCGCTACGCCGCGTTCATCAACAAGGTCGTTGCCTACAAGCCGGCCGGCATGACGCTGGCGATGCACCTGTGCCGGGGCAACTTCAAGAGCACACACGCTGCGGCCGGCAACTACGAGCCAGTGGCCGAGGCCTTGTTGTCGGAGATGAATCTCGACGCGTTTTTCCTCGAATACGACGACGAACGATCGGGCGACTTCCGCCCTTTGCGCTTCCTGTCCAAGGGCAAGATCGTCGTGCTGGGCCTGGTGACGACCAAGTTCGGCGAGATGGAGAGCAAGGACGCGCTCAAGCGCCGGATTGAGGAAGCCTCCCAGTACGCGCCGCTTGACCAACTGGCCTTGAGCCCGCAGTGCGGTTTTTCCAGCACCGTGCACGGCAACAACATCGCCGTCGAGGCGCAGCGCGCCAAGCTGCGCTTGGTGATCGAAACCGCTCAGGAAGTCTGGTCCTGAGCCGAGGCGCGAAGCACTACAGCGCTGCGGCCTGCTGGTAGAGACGGGTCGATCGCGCGCCGGAACGGCAAAACGCCAGTACCGGTGCGGGCAACTCGGCCAACAGCCGCGCGAATTCGGCGATCTGCTCGGGCGATTGCCAGCCACCGTCGACCGGCAGGTGCCGGTACTGCAGGCCGGCGGCCAGCGCGGCGGCCTCGACCTGCGCGCTGGTGGGCTGGTCGGGGCCATGCTCGTGGTCGGGTCGGTTGTTGATCACGCTTTTGAAGCCCAAGCGGGCCAACTCGGCCATGGCATCGGGCATCAGTTGAGGGGCCACCGACAACTGGTCGGCGATGGCGCGCAAGGGCAGGTTGGTGTTCATGGGGGCTGACTTTACTTCGACAACGCGGACTTGACAGCGGCGGAGATGGCGCCCATGTCGACCTTGCCGGCGAGCTGTGCTTTGACCGCTGCCATCACCCGGCCCATGTCGCCCGGGCCACTGGCGCCCAGACCGGCGACGATCGTCGCCACTGCGGCACCGACCTCCTCATTCGAGAGCCGCGCCGGCAGATAGGCCTGCAGCACCAGCAGTTCGGCCGATTCCTTGTCGACCAGGTCGGTGCGGCCGGCGCTCTGGAACGCGGCGATCGAGTCTTTGCGCTGTTTGATCGTCTTGTCGACGATCGCGACAACAGACGCATCGTCGAGCACGATGCGCTCATCGACCTCGCGCTGCTTGATCGCGGCCAGCAGCATTCGGATGGTCGACAGGCGCGCCGCGTCCTTGGCGCGCATCGCCGTCTTCATGTCTTCGGTGATCTGGTCTTTCAGGCTCATCAGGTTTTCTCCAGCAAGAAGGCAAAAAGGCGCAGTACCATGAAAAACGCCCGCAGCGGTAGTCCGCGCGGGCGTCGATTCAGAGCAGAAAAACGGCTTCGAGTTTAGAAAAGCTTTTTCGGCAGCTGCATGCTGCGAACGCGCTTGTAGTGGCGCTTGACGGCCGCAGCTTTCTTGCGCTTGCGCTCCGACGTGGGCTTTTCGTAGAACTCGCGGGCCCGCAGGTCGGTGAGCAAGCCCAGCTTTTCGATCGTGCGCTTGAAGCGGCGCAGGGCGACATCGAAAGGTTCGTTTTCCTTGACGCGAATCGTGGTCATTTAACTCCAAAGTCCTAAGGATTGTGCGCTCGGTGTTCCAGACGCGGCCTGCAGGCTCGCTGCATTCTGGCGCTCTTGTCGAGTGGGCCAGGCCGGGGAATCGACGCGCGGTTTACCAGCAAAACGAAGATTCTACTGCGAATTCTCTGCATCAGACCAGCGACCGTGCACAGGCCGCCGCGCTGGCCCAGGCCCACTGGAAGTTGTAGCCGCCCAGCCATCCGGTCACATCGACCACTTCGCCGATGAAATGCAGTCCGGGTTGGCGCTTGCTGGCCATGCTGCGCGAGTCCAACTCGCGCGTGTCGACGCCGCCGGCAGTGACCTCGGCTTTGCGAAAACCTTCGGTCCCGCTGGGGGTCAGCGTCCAGCGCGACAGCGATTCGGCCAGACGCTGCAGGTCGCGGTCGCGCAACTCAGGCATGGGCTTGGCTGCGTCCATGCCAAGCCGGGTCAGCCAGGCGTCGGCCAGGCGTTGCGGCAGCAGCCCTGCCAGCGCGTTGCCGAGTTGGCGCTTCGATTGCTGTTTGGCCTCGCGCAAGCACTGCGCAGCGTCTTGTCCCGGCAGCAGGTCGATCGTCAGCGCTTCGCCCGGTCGCCAATAGCTCGAGATCTGCAACACCGCCGGGCCGCTCAAGCCCCGGTGGGTGAACAGCAAGTCCTCTCGGAAGCTGGTCTTGCGCCGCGCGCTGCCGGCGGCAATATCGACCGCCAGCGAGGCGCCCGCCAAGGGCACAAATGGGGCCCAGGTCTCGGCGTCGAAGCTCAGCGGCACCAACGCGGGGCGCGGCTCGACGATCTTGTGGCCGAACTGACGTGCCAGGCGGTAGCCGAAGTCGGTCGCGCCGATCTTGGGGATCGACAGCCCGCCGGTGGCCACCACCAGTTGCGCTGCCTGCACCGTTCCGCGGTCGGTGTCGATCTCGAAGCCCGCGTCCGATGCGCGCAGCGCCGCTACTGCGCAGGGCTGCCAGCGTTGCACCGCACCGCTGTCGCATTCGGCCAGCAGCATCGCGATGATCTGCTCAGACGAGTCGTCGCAGAACAACTGGCCCTTGTGCTTTTCATGGAATGCGATGCCGTGCCGTCGCACCAGGTCGAGGAAATCGGCTGTGGTGTAGCGTGCCAGTGCCGATCGGCAATAGTCTGGGTTGGCCGAGAGAAACTGCGCCGGCATGGTGTCGCGGTTGCTGAAATTGCAGCGACCGCCGCCTGAGATGCGGATCTTTTCGGCCACCTTGTCGGCATGGTCGATCAGCAAGACCTTCAGCCCGCGTTGGCCGGCGATGCCGGCACAAAACAGACCCGCTGCCCCTGCGCCCAGCACGACGACGTCGAATTTTGAGGGCGGTAGGCTGGGCATGGCGGGCGATTATCTTCGCGCGCCATCGCTGCCGAGCCAGGCTCAAGCCGCTGCCGGCTTGTGTGCAGGCAGCCGTCGCAAGGCGCGCATCAGCAAGTCGACCTGCCGGTCCAGCGGTGCCGGTCCGGGCTTTTCGCCCGCAACCACGCCCTGGATGTAGACCGCGACCGTGGCAGCGTCGATCTGTCTCGGCAACAGCGGCAGTTCTCCCAACACACCCTCTTGCAGCGGGCAGGACAGCTCGGCTTGCCATTGGCCACCCAGCCAGACATCGAGCTTGGGGCAGCGCCGCGGGTCGGCGACGGCCTCGCCTTCGGTGCCGCGCAACAGCATCATGTCGCCGGCGCTGCGCTCGGCGAACTCGGCCATCAGCTTGCCGAATTCGGGGTGGGTATGGCTGGCCAGGCGCAGCGCTGGCGCGCCTTGCACCGGTTGCAACAGCTTGGCCACCGTGTGGCCCGAGTTGCGAAGGCCGACGACCCGGCGCACATCGAGCAGGCGTTGCAGCGCGGCGCACAGTGTGTCGGTCGTGACGAAAGCCGGTTCGTGGCGTTGCCAACGCTTGTGGATGCCGGCCTGGCCTTCGGCTGGCGGCAGGCCCAGCGCCTGAAAGATCTCGGCGCTGGTCACGCGCCCAGGGTCGTGAAGCGGACCGTGCACCAGCACGCGTGCGCCTTCTTGCGCCAGGCGCATCGCCAGCAAAGGGGTCAGGTTGGGCAATCGACGCGCGCCGTTGTAGCTCGGGATCACGATCACCGGCAGGTCGCTCGCCACCGCTAGGCAACGGGCCTGGGTGGCCTGGGCAAAGCCCAACAGCTCGTCGACCGTCTCGCCCTTGATCCGCATGGCCAATGCAAACGCGCCGATCTCCAGATCGCTGATCTGGCCATCGAGCACCTGGCCCATCAGGTCGCGGGCTTGGTCGATGTCGAGCGACCGGGCACCCGCGCTGCCGCGGCCGATCTCCTTGATGTATTGCGCGATGCCCATTGCCTCAGTCCAGGTTGTTGTTGGTCCCCACCCAGCAAGTTCCGGGCCGAAGTACCACGTGACCACCCTGTTCCGGCCGAACTGAATCCGCCGTCATTTTGCGTCAACAGCTGGTGGCCACGCTCGGTATCATCAGCCTGAGGTCTGCGCCGCTCGGGTACGGCTTCAAAATCTTGCCCTCCACGAAACGGTCTGATCACAGGATCTGCGCTTGCCGACCCATGCCATGATGAACCCCGCCGCTGCAGCAACCGAGGGCTCGATTCCTGGCCCTGTGGCTGACGAGCCAGTCGTCGATGGCGTGTTGGCGCAGTCACTGTTGGCCTGGGCGCAGCAGCAAGGGCTGGCGCTTGGTGTCAAGCTGGCCGATGACGGCCGCTACCTGCTGGTCAATCTGGCGCTGGCTGAGTTGCTCGGCCGCCCGCAAGCCGAGATCGTAGGCCGCAGCGACGCCGAGTTACTGGAACCGGCGGCGGTCGCACTGATGCGTGCCGCGGACCACACCGCGCTGGTGCAGGGCAGCGCGCTGGCCAGCATGCACCAGTTCGAACTGCGAGACGAGCGCCGTGAGTTCCAGGTCTTGCGGCTCGCCACCAGCGGGTCGTCGGTCGCTGACGGCCAGCGCCTGATCTGCAGCATCTGGCAGGAGTTGGGCCCGCAGCGCCAACGTGAGGCCCAGCTGCGGCTCTTGCTCGATCAGCTCGAGCAAGCGCAGCAGTCCAACCAGAACTTGCGGCGCGAGCTGGCCCACCAAGGACCGCGCGAAGCGACCGGCGGCCCCTACGACCAGGCGCAATTCGACGACCAGTTGCGCCGCGAACTCGATCTGTCGGCCCGCGAGCACCGTGAATTCGCATTGGTCTACATCACGATCGACACTGATCAGCCCGGCGCGCCGGCGCACGATCGGATCTGCGAGGCCATGGGGAGCTTGCTGCGCGGCAACACGCGGGCGATGGACTCATCCTGCCGCGTCGGTCAACGGCGTTTCGCCGTGTTGCTGTCCGGTGTGGGCTTGGCGACCGCGCATTCGCGCATGGAGGGCTTGCGCCGCCAATGCGCGACCCAGATCGTGGTGCTGGCCGGCGAGGCGCTGCGTTTCAGCGTGTCGATGGGGGTGGCGAGCTATCCCCACACCGCGAGCAGCCAAGCCGAGCTGATGGCGGCCAGTTCAGCTGCCTTGGAGGAGGCCCAACGCCGTGGTGGCAACGGCGTTGCGCTGGCCCGCATACGCTTGCAGATGGACTGAAACCCGAGCTGGGTTGCAGCGTGACGTCAAAATACGCAAACCGGCTCGCTTGATCGCCTTGACCGAATGCCTTCTCCAGGATCTCCTCCGATGTTGCCGACCTCCCTGAACGACCTGCTGGCCACCGGCGCTGCCGATGCGCCCGCGATTTCGGCCCCTGGCCGCGCAGCGCTCGACTTCCGGGCGCTGCGCGCCTTGATCGTCGAGACACTGGCCAGTCTGAACGCCTGGGGCATAGGCCGCAACGACCGCGTGGCGATCGTGTTGAACAACGGCCCCGAGATGGCTGCCTGCTTCGCAGCCTGCGCCTGCGGCGTCACGAGTGCGCCGCTCAACCCCGGCTACCGCAGCGAGGAGTTCGAGTTCTACCTCGCCGACCTGAACGCCAAGGCGCTGATCGTCGAGCAGGGCAGCAGTTCCCCGGCGATCGCTGTGGCCGAGAAGCTGGGCCTGCGCGTGCTAGACCTGGTGGCCCGTGCCGACCAAGGCGCCGGCAGCTTTGGGCTGCAAGCCCGTGACCAGCGTGATGTGTTGCCCACTGGGGTGGGCGGCTTCGCCCAGCCCGACGACATCTCGATGGTGCTGCACACCTCAGGCACCACCTCGCGGCCCAAGATCGTGCCGCTGTCGCAACGCAATCTGTGTGCCTCGGCCAGCAGCATCGCCCGCACGCTGCAGTTCGTGCCGGGGGATTGCGGCCTCAACATCATGCCGCTGTTCCATATCCACGGCCTGATCGCCGGCGTGCTGGCGCCGCTCGCTGCCGGCTCGCAGGTGTTCTGCACCCCGGGTTTCAACGCGCTGAAATTCTTCGCGTGGATGGACGAAGCCCGCCCGACCTGGTACACCGCCGTGCCGACGATGCACCAGGCCATCGTCGGGCGTGCCGGCAAGAACGCCGAGGTGATCGCGCGCCATCCGCTGCGCTTCATGCGCTCGTCTTCGTCGTCGATGCCGCCGCAGGTGATACGCGAGCTCGAAGCCGTGTTCGGCGCGCCGCTGATCGAGGCCTATGGCATGACCGAGGCGACCCACCAGATGACCTCCAACCCCTTGCCGCCGGCCGCCCGCAAGCCCGGCACCGTGGGCCGGGCCGCTGGCCCCGAGGTCGCGATCATGGCCGGCGACGGCAGCCTGCTGCCCGCCGGCGGGGTCGGCGAGATCGTGATCCGGGGCGACAACGTCACCGCGGGCTACGAGAACAACCCATCTGCCAACGCTGAGGGCTACCGCGGCGGCTGGTTTCGCACCGGCGACCAAGGTGTGATGGACGACGAGGCTTACGTCAGCATCACCGGGCGACTGAAGGAGATCATCAACCGCGGTGGCGAGAAGATCAGCCCGCGCGAGGTCGACGAGTTGCTGATGGACCATCCGGCGGTGGCCCAGGTGGTGTGCTTTGGCATGCCGCATCCCAAGCTGGGCGAGGAGGTGGCCGCAGTGGTGGTGCTGCGCGAGGGCCAGGCTGCCACCGAGCGCGAGCTGCAGGCCTTCGTCGCCGGCCGGGCCGCCGACTACAAGGTGCCCAAGAAGATCCTGTTCATGGACGAGATCCCCAAGGGCGCGACCGGCAAGCTGCAGCGTATCGGCCTGGCGCAAAAGCTAGGTCTGGGCTGATCCCGGACTGGGTTGCGATGAACATGAAGATCGCCATCGTCGGCGCGGGTGCCATCGGCGGTTACCTGGGCGCGAGGCTGGCTGCGGCGGGCGAGGACGTCACTTTCATCGCCCGCAACCGCAACCTGTCCGCCATCAACGCCCACGGTTTCAAGCTGATCCTGGAGGACGGCAGCATGCTGCACGCGCAGAAGGTTCGCGCGGTCGAGCAGATGGCCGATGCGGGGCCACAGGACGCCGTGCTGCTGACCGTCAAGGCACACCAGGTTCGCGATTTGTTGCCGGGGCTGCGCGCACTGTTCGGTCCACGCACGCTGCTTGTGACGATGATCAACGGCGTGCCCTGGTGGTATTTTCAGAAGCTGGCCGGGCCTTATGAAGGCCGGGCGGTGACCCGGGTCGACCCTGACGGCGCGCTGGCTGCGGGCATCGAGTGCGAGCGCATCATCGGCAGCGTGGTCTACCCGGCGGCCGAGTTGGTCGAACCGGGCTTGGTGCGGGTGATCGAGGGCAACCGTTTCACGCTGGGCGAGCTCGACGGCAGCCGCAGCGAGCGTGTCGACTCGCTGTCGCGTGTCTTCATGAATGCCGGCTTCAAGTCGCCAGTGTCGCGCGATATCCGGGCCGAGCTCTGGGTCAAGCTCTGGGGCAACCTGAGCTTGAACCCGATTTCGGCGCTGACCCACGCGACCTTGGAAGAGATCTGCCGATTCCCGCCGACGCTTGCGTTGGTCGAGCGCATGATGACCGAAGGCCAGTCGGTGGCCGAGGCATTGGGCGTGCGCTTCAAGATCTCGCTGGCCCAGCGAATCGCCGGCGCCGAGGCCGTTGGTGCGCACAAGACTTCGATGCTGCAGGATGTGGAGAGCGGACGCGCGCTGGAACTCGAAGCGCTGGTCGGTGCGGTGGCCGAACTCGGGCAGATCACCGGGACGCCGACGCCGACCATCGAAGCGATCCATGCGGTCACCAGCTTGCTCGGTCGAACGCTGGCACAGCGCCACGGGCGGCTGGCGTTGCAGCCGATCTGACCGCCCCAAGGCTGGCCGAAGCCGGCCGCCCCCCCGTGGGGATCAAGCAAAGTGGCAAAGCCAGATTTGCTTGAGAGCGCGATCGCCGCTGCCGGGTGCGAGGCTCAGGGCTCGCTGAGCACGCGCCAAGCCATGTAGCTGCCCAGGCCGTACAGCAGCACCGCGAACACTCTTTTCAGTTGTTGCGTGTCCAAGGAATGCGCGAAGCGCGCGCCCAGCGGGGCGGTCAGCATGCTGGCCACTGCGATCACGCCGAGCGCGGGCAGCATCAGGTAGCCTGACGCGCCGGGGATGACGGCGGGCAGGTTCCAACCGGCGATCACGTAGCCCAAGGTATTGGCCAGCGAGATCGGGAAGCCCAGTGCCGCGCTCGTGGCCACGGCCTGGCTCATCGTGATGTTGCACCAGGTCATGAACGGCACCGAGATGAAAGCGCCGCCAGCGCCGACCAGGCCTGACACCAGACCGATCGCGCTGCCGGCGGCGCCCGCGCCTAGCGGCCCCGGCATTTGCCGGCTGGGTTTGGGCTTGCGATTGACCAGCATCTGGGTGGCCGAGAAGACGACGAAGCCGACGAACAACAGCGCCAGCGCCCGGCCCTTGAGCAATGAGAAGACGCCGGCGCCCGATAGCAGCCCGCCGATCACGATCCCCGGCACCAGTTGACGCACCAAGTCCCAGCGCACCGCACCGCGCTGGTGGTGCGCTCGAACGCTGGAAAGTGAGGTGAACAGGATGGTCGCCATCGAGGTGGCGATCGCCATCTTCACGGCCAGACCTTGCTCGATCCCGCGGTGGTTGAAGATGAAGGTCAGGAAGGGCACCATCAGCATGCCACCACCAATGCCCAACAGGCCGGCCAAAAAGCCGGTGAACACCCCCAGCGCAAGCAACTCCAACACCAACATGGGATCGAGAAACGACATCAGGTCTCCGGGGGCAACAACAAAGCGATCACAGCCTGCCATTCGGCGGGGGTGACGGGGGTGATCGACAGCCGGTTGCCAGGTTTGAGCAAGACCATCGTCGAGAGTTCGGGTCGCCCGCGCATCTCGCGCAGCGACAGCAGCCGGGTCTTGTCGACCAGTCTGACGGCCACTTGCAGCCAACGCGGAGAGTCGGGTTGCGACTTGGCGTCGAAGTACTGGCTCGATGGATCGAACTGGGTGGCATCCGGGCCGGCTTCGCTGACCACTTCGGCCAAGCCTGCCACGCCGGGCAAGGCGCAGGATGAGTGGTAGAACAACACGCCGTCGCCGGGCCGCATCGCATCGCGCATGAAGTTGCGCGCCTGGTAATTGCGCACACCCACCCATCTCAGCGTCTGACTGGGCGCCTGTGCCAGATCGTCGATCGAGCAGTCTGAAGGCTCGGTTTTCATCAACCAATGGCGCGGCATGGGTGTCCGTTGCGAACCGTGAGCCGCATTCCTGATCCCTAAGGGAGGATCAGGTGGGCGAGGTCAGCGAAGCTTCGGGTTCATCTGACGCGAGACGATCACACCAGCCTCGCAATATCCCAAGCCCTGGCTCAATGAGCATCAAGGAAATTAGACTCACGCAAACGCAACGGACGATCCCATTCTAAGCATGCCGGCGGGTTGCCGGGTTGTTCAAAGGCTGCGAAAAATTTCACAGCAGTTGACCGTCGTCGCCAAGTGCCTGGTCGATGCGGCGGATCAAGTGGTCGATGTCGAGCGTGCCGGCTTCGGTCGCCACAGTGACGGCCGCACTGCTGGCCGCCAGCGGTGCGACATGGGCATGCTCTGCGCGTTGGTAAGCGAGATTGAGCGCGGTCAGCACGGCGATGCGCTCGCGCGCCTTGACCTTGCCAGCATCGCGAATCAGGCTCATCTCCCGGTCGACGATGGCCACCGCCTCGCGCGCTCGGCCGGATTGGGTGCCGAGTCGGTGGGCAAGCGGTCCAGCAGTGCGTCAATGCGGGCCCGGGCCGCAGCCAACCTTGATTTCAGGCTGTCGCGCTCGCTGCTCACGCTGCCCAGCTGTTGCTCGAGCAGCGTGTTGGTGCGCTTGAGTTCCTCGTGCCGCAGCACCAGGCGTTCGATTCGCTCGGCAAGATCATCGAGTCTCGACATGGGCTGCAGCCGCTTCCAGTGGGTGAGCTTTATTGTAGGCGGCGGGTCGGGCTGGTTGGCCGAGAAGCTCACCGCGTGTCGGATGCGGTAGTATCGTTGCTGTTGGTGCTCTGGCCGCTTGTCAAAAGATGGCTGGGTTAAACGGGAAGCAGGAAGGCTGCCATCCAGCGGATGGCGAGCTTGCAACCACTCGGTCGCAGTCTCAACAGCCCAACCTGCGCTGCCCCCGCAACGGTAAGCGGACGGAATTTGACAGACCTCGCGGCCTGCCGATTCCAGCTCCTGTGTCAGACGCCACTGATCCCGCGAGGGGTCGGGAAGGCCACAGGGGTTGTCTCCGCCAGCCCGGATACCGGCCAACAAGGGGCTGTCAGCGCATGCTGCAGCCACATTGCCTATGCCCTCGCGGGGAAGCGGGGGCCGGCGCTTGTTTTCCGGTTCACTCCTTCCATGGCCTTTTCTTTCTTGACGCGTCTTTGGCGCCCCATGCTCGCCGCCGCTATGGCTGCTTGCGTCCCATCGGCGCATGCCGATGATGTTGACACCGTCGTGGTGACCGCTGCGCGCGGCCCCCAGATGCTCACCGACACGCTGCCTCACACCACGGTGCTGCGACGCCAGGACATCGAGCGCTCGCAGGCGGTCGACCTGACCACGCTGTTGGCGGCTGAAGCCGGTGTGCAGTTCGCTACCAGTGGCGGGCGTGGCAGCGCCACCTCGCTGTTCGTGCGCGGTGCGCCAATGCTCGAAGTGCTGGTGCTGGTCGACGGCATGCCGCTGTCGCGCCAGGACGCTACCGGCCAAGTCGGCATCGAGCACCTGATGCTCGACCAGATCGATCATGTCGAGATCGTGCGTGGCAACGTCTCGGCGTTGTATGGCAGCGGCGCGATCGGCGGCGTGATCCAGGTATTCACCCGCCAGGCCGGCGCCACACCGCAAGCCAGCATTCAGATCGAAGGGGGTTCGAGGGGTCTGTTGCGCGGCTCAGCGCAGGCTTTCGCGACGCTGGGCGCGACCTCGCTGTCACTGGGGGTGTCGCGCGTCAGCGACCAGGGTTTCTCGGCGATCAACACCGCACAGACCCCCGCCGCCAATCCCGACAAGGATGGCTACCGCAACTCCAGCGCCTCGTTCAACCTGTCGCAGACGCTGGCCAAAGGCCAGCGCCTGGGCTTCGGCTGGGTGCACAGCGATGGCCATCTGAACTACGACTCGGCTTTCGCCACGCCGGCCGACGTGCAGACCAGCCGCACCCGCAAGAATCTGCTCAGCGTCAGCAGCGACAACGAGATCAACACGGCCTGGCGCAGCCAGCTCATTCTGTCCAGTCAGACCGACGATGCGGCGTACCGCGAGAGCGGCAGCTTTGGTTACAACGCACGCTACAAAACCCGGGTCGACGGGCTCAACTGGGTCAACAGCGTGGAGCTGTCGCCCAACACCACCTTGCGCGCCGGCCTGGACCAGCAGCGCCAGCGCATCGATGGCGATGACAACTTTGGCGGCGCTTTGGCCCAGGCGCGGTCTGCAACGGCCTTGTTCGGTGGTCTGCAAACGCGGATCGCCAGCCATGATCTGGCGCTAAACCTGCGCCAGGATCAAATCGGCGGCGTCGGCTCCAAGGGCACCGGCAGCCTGGGGTGGGGCTGGCAAATGGTGCCGGCCTGGAAGCTGATCGCCAACCTGGCGACCGCCTTTAGCGCCCCCCCGCTGGGCTACCTGTACGGGCCCTACGGCAATCCGGCCTTGCAGCCCGAGAGTGCCCGTTCGGCCGAGCTCGGCCTGCAGTGGGCGGTGCCGGGTCAGCGCCTGCGCGCGACACTGTTCGAGTCTCGGGTCAAAGACGAGTTTCAGTACGACCCCACCACCAACTTCAGCAACCTGGCGCGCACCCGCAACCGCGGGCTGGAACTGTCCTACAACGGCCGCATCGCGACCACCGATCTGCGGGCCAGCCTGAGCTCGCAACGCCCGATCGACGACGTGACTGGCCTGGCGCTGCTGCGGCGCAGCAACGAGCTGGCGTCGGTCGTCGCGTCGCAGGATCTGGGCGCCGGCTGGCGCGCCGGTCTGGCGGCTCGCTACGCCAGTTCGCGCCCGGACCGCAGTGGCCTGAGCTTGGCGGCCTACACCGTGGCCGACCTCACCGTGCAGTGGGACCAGACCCGCCGCCTGCACTGGTTCGCCCGCATCGAGAACCTCGGCAACACGGTTTACCAGACCGTCAATGGCTATAACCAGCCACCACGTGGCGTGTTTGCTGGTCTGCGATGGCGCCTGCAGGACTGAACAACGCTCCTTGACATGGGCTTGACCGACACACGACGCACCGCCCTGGCTGCGGCCTTGCTGGCGCTGTTGGGCGCGGCCGTGCTGGCCGGCCTAGCGCTGGGCAGCGCCGGGCTGGACCGCGAGCTGATCACCCAGCTGCGCGCGCCGCGGGTGGCGGCTGCGGTGGGCGTGGGCGCGCTGCTGGCGTTGGCCGGCTTGGCGATGCAGGTGTTGCTGCGCAACCCACTGGCCGATCCCTATGTGCTGGGCACCTCGGGAGGGGCGTCGGTCGGCGGGCTGCTGGCGCTGATGTCGGGATTGAGCCTGTGGCTGGGCGCCGGCCTGACCGCGCCAGCTCAACCAAGCGGCGAAGACCAGCGCAGCCGCGCCGCAACCCAGTCCGCCCTGGGCACCCGACAGGTCACCGACCAGCCAGAAGATGGC